>JARRQO010000026.1:0-12977 GCA_037381685.1 Deltaproteobacteria bacterium
ATGATTAAAGTTTCTCTCTGCTCTTTGAGCCACCTGGTCATTTCGTCCGGTGTCTCCCAGCGCCCCATATGCGACATGCCGTTTTTTATGGGCGGCAGAGCGCGAAGGCGGCGGATGTGTTTCTGGTCGGGGCTAATTTCTGAGACAATGCACAGATCGTAGAGAATAAAGGGCTTGGCTTCCTGGATGACCTTGTCCAGCATCTTATCCCATTTTTCCTCTTTAGCCATGAGCTCATGCATCCCGGTCACAGCCTTCTGCACCCTGGCACTGGCTTTCTCCTGCTCCAGGCTCCTGATAATCGCAAAGGAACCGATGATTTCTTTTTGCAGATTTCTTTCGGGCACCGCATAGATTTGTACCGGCACCTCCTTGCCGCTTTTGCGGGTGAATTTCGTTTCATATTCACCCTGTTTGCCTTCCCGGCGTTCCATGATCCCTTTTTTGACTTTTTCCCGGGCCTCCTCATCCAGCAGGAATTCCCAGAGGTCCTTACCTTGCCATTCGTGCTGTTCGAGCCCTAAAATTTCTGAAAATTTGCGGTTGGCGTAACGGAAGTTCCCTTGCAGGTCCACCTGCACCAATCCCACCGGCAAGCTTTCGTAAACCTCCTTTTCTCTCTCCACCAGAGCTGAAAGGTCCACCAGACAGACGTACCAACTACGCCGCTGCCCGTCCATGACAATGGGGCATAGTTCGGTTCCCACCGGAATCGGCGCTTTTTGGTAGGCGGCCAAATGCAGTCGCTGCGAGCCTGGGGGAGTTGCCTCGGGGTCCGCGAAGGCCTTGGCGAAAAAGGCCCTATCACTCTCCACAAAAAGTTCTTCCAGGTGCTCACCAGGTTCCGGTTTTCGAGACCGCGCGCGCTTTAGCAAATCCTGGAATTCCTGGTCCGCACAGACAATCCGGCCCTCATCATCTACCTGGCAGTAGCCTCGCATACCCCCATCAACCAGGGAAGCAAGAAGATCTGCGGTGCTACAAAGAAGCGCCTTCACCAGACCCAGGATTTCTTTATGCACCATCAGGCTCAAAGATTGGCGTTCATCTTCAGAAAACTGCAGATCCTGGAACAGGTTCAGGATGGAGTCCTCCAGCGCCGCGGCTTCGTCAAATACATCCAGGACGGAATATTTTGGGGAATTTATGAATTCTAAATTGGTAAAGGAACAGATATATTGATAATAGGCTTCGGTTTTTCCCGAGTAAGCTAACAGTAAAGATAAGAGATCTTGGCCGTCAGCGATTTTTTGCTCAAAGAAAGAGAGCTTTTTCTTCTTTTGTGCCTCTCCGGTCCATTCCTGCCGTAAGGCCGTAAACCAGTTTTGATAAATTTTCTCTCGGTGCTGCTCCAGGACTTTAACCAGGATTTCCGGATCGATTCTAACAGGACTTGGGGGAGTCATGACTGACCTCCTTATAGAGGGAAAGCTGAAACTTTAGCTTTCGAGGAGGGTTAGGCAGGATGTAATGGCAGCTTAAAGTGGAATAGCCTCCTCAGCGTTAACAGACATGATGTTTTGCCTGTTGATAACCTCTTAGAATTATGGTTTTAGTTCACCTCCACAGTTGTTTTAAAGTTAATAGTACTCTCAATAATAAGAAATGCAATAAATTTTTTAGATCCTCATGCACCTAAAAAACTTTTAACAGCCGAAGCGAATCTTGGCAGACAGAAGATGGGGGGTGGGTTCTTTTGGTAACCCCCGATGAAGTAATAAAGCTATTTGTGAGGTGGGCCGCTGACCTGCCACCCTCCTCCCAGGGCGCGGTACAGCGAGATGACCGCCAGAAATTCATTGGTTCGGACTTGGGCCAAAGTCAATTCCACCTGAAATAACTGCTGGTTGGAATTCAAGACCTCCAAGTAATTCGTCACCCCACCGAAGTAGCGCGCAAAGGCCAAATCCGTCTGCTGCACCAGGGCCTGCTGCCGCTTTTCGATCTCGACGCGGGTGTCATGGATCTTACGGACGGCTATCAGAGAGTCTGAAACATCCTGAAAGGCCTGTTGCACGGTTTTCTTATAGTTGAGCACCGCGGCTTCTTTCAGGGCCGCCTGCCGCTTTAAACCCGCCCGGAGGCTGCCCGCCCGGAAGATAGGCTGCATCAGGCCTGCGACCAGGTCCCAGAAGCTGGCCGGTCCGGAAAACAGGTGGCTCAGGGACTTGGACTCCCAGCCCGCGGTGCCCGTCAGGCTGATTTGGGGGAAGAGCAAGGCCTTGGCCTCTCCCACCCGGGCATTGGCCGCCACCAGTTGCTGTTCGGCGTAGTGGATATCCGGCCGCTGTTCCAACAGAGCCGACGGGAGCCCCGGAGGCACGGTGACCTGGAGGTTTTGGGCCAACAAAGGTTGGCCCCGCTTGATCTTGCCCGGATTGCGCCCCAAAAGAATACTGATCTGGTTTTCCCGCTGGGCGATGAGGCGCTCCAGGGGTGGAATCACCTGTCTGGCGCCGTAAAGCAGGTTCTCGGACATATAGACCGGCGACAGGCTGTCCCACCCGAATTCAAAGCGGGTCTTCACCAACTTCAGGTATTCTTTGCGGTTTTTTACCGTCCGCCGGGCGATTTCCAACTGGAGATCGAGTCCCAAAAGGTCGAAGTACGCCTGGGCCAGGGTGGTCACCAGGGTCTGGATGATGAGCTGGCGGTTCCAGTCGGAAGCGAAAAATTCGGCCCGGGCCGCTTCCACAGCCCGCCGGATGCGGCCGAAGAAGTCCAGTTCCCAGGTAAGATCTCCAAAAACCGAACCAACGGACAGGTCGGTCTTGGGGAAAAAGAAGGCCTGGGACCGCTCGGAATACCGGGTGGTATCCCATTGGCCGCCGGCGTTCAGTTGGGGAAAGAGGCTGGAGCGGGTGATGGTGATCTCCTCCCGGACGGCCAGCAGCCGCTGGGCGGCGATTTTGACATCATAGTTTTCTTGCAGCGCGATGCCGATCAGCCGTTGTAGTTGCGGATCTTTGAACACTTCAAACCACTTGATCTTCCCGAAGGATTCCGTCGCCGGCCGGGAAGGAATCCCCGGGCCTGCGCCCCGGTACTTTGCCGGCACCGGATAAGGTGGCCGGTAGTAGTTGGGGCCCACCAGGCAGCCGCAGAGGCCGGCCAGGGCGAGCAAAACGATGACGAACCGGGCTTTCACAGTGCCTTTCCCTTCGAGGCCGGCGGTTTAGGTGGTTCTGCGGGAGAACCGGGTTGCCAGCGGCTGCGCAATTTCTCCACCAAATAAAAAGTCAGGGGAATGATGAAAATGGCGATCAGGGTCGAGGCCGCCATGCCGCCGATGACGATGGTGCCGAGGTCCCGGCGGGATATGGCTCCGGCGCCTACCGCGGTCCACAGGGGCAGGCAGCCGAAGATGAAGGCAAAGGAGGTCATGAGAATGGGCCGAAGCCGGAGGCGCGCTCCTTTAAGGGCGGCGTTATCGGGCGGCAGGCCGGCTTCATGCTTGGCCTTGGCGAATTCGACGATAAGGATGGCGTTCTTGGCCGACAGGCCGATGACCATGATAAGGCCGATCTGGGCGAAGACGTTGTTTTCGAGGCCCCGGAGCCACAGGGCCAGAAAGGCGCCGAAGACCGCGATGGGCACGGTCAGCAGGACGCTGAAAGGCAGCGACCAGCTCTCGTACAGGGCGGCCAGCAGGAGAAAAACGAACACCAGCGAGAGAGCGAAGATAGCCGCAGCCGGCACTCCGCGCCGGGCCTTCCACTCCTGGAAGGACATCCCGAAGTAGTTGTAGCCCATTTCCGGGGGCATGGTCTGGGCGAAGACTTCTTCCAGGGCCTTCATAACCTGGGCCGAACTGTAACCCGGCTTGGCACTGACATTGATCTGGGCGGAGCGGTATTCATTGTAGCGCATGGTGAATTCGGGGCCTGAGGACGGCTGGGTCGACACCAGGGAGGCCAGGGGTACGGGATTGCCTTGCGAATTCCGCACGTAAAACCGTCCCACGTTTTCCGCCCGGGTCCGGAACTCGCCCTCAGCCTGGACATAGACCTGCCACACCCGCCCGAAGCGGTTGAAGTAGTTCACGAAAAACCCGCCCATAAAGGACTGCAGCGTCCGGTAAACCTGGGCCAGGTCAACTCCCTGCATGATCGTCTTATCCCGGTTGACCCCGGCAAAGACCTGGGGGACATCCGCCAAAAGCGTGGTGGTGGCCGAGTCGATCTCGGGGCGCCGACGGGCTGCTTCCAGAAATTTTCCAGTATTTTGGGCCAAAAAGGAAATTCCCTTGCCCGCCCGGTCTTGCAGGATAAAAATAACCCCTCCCGCGGAGCCGATCCCCGGGATGGCCGGAGGGGAAAAGGCAAAGGCCTGGGCTTCCGGCAGATCAGCCAGTTCCTGGTTTACCCGGCGCATGATGGCAGGGACTTTTTCCTTGGGCCGGTTGCGTTGGCTCCAGGGTTTGAGTGACACCCAGACAAAGCCGCTGAAGGTGTCCCGCACCGTGCTCAGCATACTAAAGCCCGCGGCCTCGGTAGTGTACTCCACGGTGGGGAGACGCCGCAGCCTGGCGGCCACTTTGTTGCAAACTGCTTTGGTCCGCTGCAAGGAAGCGGCATTGGGAAGCTGCACGTTGACAAAAAAGTAGCCCTGGTCTTCTTCCGGCAAGAAACCGCCGGGGAGTTGCTCTCCCACCAGGAAGGCCAGAAACGCCAGGCTGACTAAAATGAGCACGCCGATAATGGCCTTGCGGATGAGGACGCCGCTCAAGTTTACGTAGCTCTCGGTGGCCCGCTGGAAGGTCCGGTTGAACCAGGAAAACGAGCGCGCCAGGAAGCCGCGTTTTTCCTTGCGCGGCTTTAAGAGCATGGCGGACAGGGCCGGGGACAGGCTCAAGGCGTTGAAGGCCGAAATCAATACGGCAATGGCGATGGTCAGGGCAAACTGGGTATAGAGCCGGCCGGTGATCCCCGGAATAAACACGGTGGGGACGAACACCGAGGTCAGGACCAGGGCCACGGCCACCACCGGCCCCTGAACCTCGCGCATGGCGGCCAGGGTCGCCTCCTTGGGGGCCTCACCCTCTTCGATATGGCGCTCCACGGCCTCCACCACGATAATGGCGTCGTCCACCACCAGCCCCACGGCCAGCACCAGTCCCAGAAGCGAGATGGTGTTCACCGAAAACCCCAGGATCGGGTAAAAGATAAAAGTGCCGATGAGGGACACGGGCACGGCGCACATGGGGATGATGGTGGCCCGCAAGTTCTGGAGGAACACGAAGACCACCAGCAGCACCAGCCCGATGGCGATGAGCAGGGTGATGAAAATCTCCCGGATGCCTTCTTCCACCGCTCGGGTGGTATCCAGGGAGACGGTATATTCCAGGTCGGAAGGAAAGCGCTCCTTGGCTTTATTCATATAGGCGCGCACCGCCTTAGCGGTGTCGAGGGCGTTGGTGCCGGGCAGTTGGTAGAGAGCGATGATGGCGGAGGGTTTGCCGTTGAAGCCGCCGATAACGCTGTAAGACTGGGCCCCCATCTCCACCCGGGCCACATCCCGGACCCGCACGATGGAGCCGCCCGGAGTGGCCCGCACCACGATATTGCCGAATTCTTCGGGGGTAACCAGGCGTCCCTGGGCCTGCACCGCATAGGTGTACTGCTGGCCCGGCGGCACCGGTTCGCCCCCGACCTGTCCCGCGGGATTCACCGTGTTCTGCTGTTCAATGGCGGTGAGAATATCGTTAACTGTGATGTCCATCTTGGCCAGGGTGTCAGGGTTCACCCACAGGCGCATGGCATACTGGCCGGCGCCGAAAATGGCCACCTGGCCGATGCCGGGGATCCGCAGCAGAGGGTCATTCAGGTTGATGAAGGCATAATTGGCCAAGAATTTGGGATTATGGGTGCCGTGCGGGGAATACAGGGCCAGGACCATCATGGGAGTGAGATAAGATTTGGTCACCGTGATGCCAAAATTGCGGACATCCTCGGGTATCTTGGGCGCGGCCTGGGCCTCCCGAATCTGGGCCAGGATCAGATCGGTGTTGGGATCGGTGTTCACATCAAAGACCACGTGCAGGATCATGCGGCCGTCATTGGAGTTGATGGAATACATGTACTCCATGTTGTCCACCCCGTTCATCTGCTCTTCGATGGGGGTGGCCACGGACTTTTCCACGGTGAGGGCATCCGCGCCCACGTAAGTGGCGATCACCCAGACTTCCGGGGGCACGATGTTGGGGAACTGGGCTACCGGCAGGCGGGCCAGGGACACCAGGCCCACGAGCGTGATCAGGATGGCAATGACGATGGCGACAATGGGACGGTTGACAAAGAACCTGACCATGACCGGCTACCTCGCCGGAGTGGGGGTTGGAGGGGCAGGCTTGATCCCGCCAGGGGTTTCAGGTTTGGGCGGCGGCTTCTCCGTGACGAGCTTGGGGGTCACCTTCTCCCCGGCTTTTATTTTTTGCACCCCTTGGGCCACTACGGATTCGCCGGGTTTCAGTCCTTCGCTAACCACCCACCAGGCGCCGTAGCGTTCGCCCACCTTGACCGGCCGGATTTCCACCTGATGCGCGGGAGACACCACCGCCACCCGGTAAGCCCCCTGCAATTCCGCCACCGCTTTCTGGGGGACCAACAGCGCCCCCCTCAAGATGGTGGTCAGGACCTTGACCCGGGCAAACTGGCCCGGCCGCAGCACATTCCCCGGATTGGGGAACAGGACTGCCACCGTGATAGTGCCGGTGCGGACTTCCACACTGCGATCCAAAAAATAGAACCTGCCCTTGTAAGGGTATTTTTTGCCATTGGCCAGAAACATGGTGAAAACAAACTCTTGGGGGTTGATCTCGTGGTGTTGTTCGGCGCCCACATGCTCCAGGTAGGCTTGCTCGCTTACCGGGACATACACCTTGATAGGGTTAAGAGTGGATACCGTGGTCAGCACCGAGTTGGTGGCCGGACCGACCAGGTCGCCGACCTCGGCGGTGGCCACCCCGGCGATGCCGGTAATGGGGGAAGTGATTTTGGTGAAACTGAGATTGATTTGGGCCCGGCGCACTGCGGCCCTGGCGGCGTCCACCGCGGCTTTGGCAGCCCGAGCCTGGCCGATGGCATTGTCCCGGTCCTGCCGGCTGATGGCGTTCAGTTTGGCTAGCGGGAGAGCTTTCTCGAGGTTGGTTTTGGCGGAATAATAATTGCCCTGGTTTTGGGCCAACTGGCCTTTGGCCTGTTCCAGGGCGGCCTGAAAAGGCCGGGGGTCAATTTCAAAGAGGGTCTGACCCTTTCTCACATAAGAACCTTCCCGGTAAGTCCGCTTGATGAGGTAGCCATCCACCTGGGCCCGAACCTTGGCGTTGACCAGCCCCGTGGTAGTTCCTACATACTCGTGATACACCGGCACATCCTGCTGGAGCACCCGCACCACCTCGACGGGGGGTGGCGCCGCCGGTTCAGCCGGCTTTTTCCCGCAGCCCCCCAAGCCGGTGGCGGCCAGGGCAATTATCAACCAAATATACAGCGAATTCAGCCGCAAGGAAGGAAAAGTCCCCCGGGACAATCTTGGCGGTGCCACCCCTCCGAAATCAATTAATGACAATCGTATATGCCCCCAAGGTCCCAGGCGGGAAGCACTATCAGGTGCAGCACGCCAGCGGCCCAAATTTACATTACTAGCTGAGGCGTGGCAGGCCGCCTGGACTTGATCCAGCCTTCAGGCAGGATTTTCTTCCAAAAATCCAGGGACATGTTCTTGGTCACTTCGGCCCGGCGCTTCTCCGAGAGTTCCGTAATCTTCACTTTGAACTTTTTTTCCTGGTTATGGCGCACCACTATGACCGTGACTTCGGTACCGGGAGCCGTATTCCCCACCAGGCGAAGCAGTTGCCGCATGGTCTCCACGGCATGACCATGGTAATTAATGATTATATCCCCCGGTTTAATGCCGGCCTTTTGCGCCGGCATACCAGGATTGACCTTCACCACCAGGACCCCGCTGGTTTGGGACAACTTCAATTTTTGGACCAGTCTCGGGGTTACGGTTTCGGCCATGATGCCGATCATACCCCGGGTCACCTTGCCCTTTTCCTTGAGGATGGGGATGATGGTTTTGGCGATATTGCTGGGAATGGCGAACCCAATACCCTGACCGTGAACGAGGATGGCGGTATTGATGCCGATCACTTCGCCTTTGAGGTTAAGAAGCGGCCCCCCGCTGTTGCCGGGATTGATGGAGGCATCGGTCTGCAGGAACTTGTCATAGGGACTATCTCCGATCACCCGCCCCTTGGCGCTGATGATTCCCTGGGTTACGGTATGACTGAGGCCGAAAGGGTTGCCTACTGCCAGAACCCAGTCGCCTATGCGGACAGCATCCGAGTCTCCCAGCTTTAAGAAAGGCAAGTTAGGAGGCGGATTGACAATATGCACCAGGGCCAGATCGGTTTCGGGGTCCCGGCCTTTAACCACGCCCTGGAATTCTTTGCCCCCCATCAGGATGATCTTGATTTTCTGCGCCCCCGCCACTGCGTGGTTGTTGGTAATCACATAGCCCTCAGGGTCCATGATGATGCCTGAGCCCAGGCTATGGATTCTTAAGGTGCGGTGAAGCGGGCCTAGAAATTGCTCAAAAAAATTTTCTAAGGGCTGATGGCCAAAATGGGGTCGGACCGTTTTTTCCGTACTGATATTGACCACCGCCTCGCCACTGGCTTGGGCCAGATCGGCGAAGGTATCCGTGCCCAGATAAGATGTTTGGGCCGAGGCTGCTCCGGCCATCCCTATGGAGGCCAGGAGAAGAAGGCCGCATGCCAGCTTCACTACAAGAACCTTTTTAAACATAACTTGGTGGCTCCTACGATTTATTGGGTGGCAAGCCGGGGACAATATTCGACCTGCTTCCAGGTTGCCAGTCGAAGGGTCTTATGGTGCGAGTGGCCGGGTGGCCTGGTAACCCGAACCTCCAGAACGGGAGATGCAGACCGGCTCAATCAACAGTTTAAAATGCTTGAATCTGGCCGCAGCATGATCTTTTAAATAAAATATAGTTGCTTGGGAAAATTTCAAGATTTATGAAAAAACTAAATAATTTATTTGTCTCAGGCCTGCCGGATTTTGCGCCTGGATTTCGTTGACCTGCCCAGCATCTGCTTTATCTTTAAAAAAGTTATCTTAAATCGACCGAGGTGAGAGCATGGGGAACCCGGTTTGCGCGAATCAAAGGACATATAAAAAAGTTGCACCTGTCGTGGGCCTGGGGTGGAAAATCATGGTCATCTTCTTGCTGGCCCTGGCGTTGGCTTGTACCCCCCAGAAGCCTCAATCTAAAGTCCTGCGAGCCACTTTGGACAATGGCCTGCGCGTGGTGATTGTGCCTAATGACATCGCACCCGTGACCACCCTGGTGGTCAACTATCTGGTGGGTTCCAACGAGGCCCCGCCGGGTTTCCCCGGAACCGCCCATGCCCAGGAACACATGATGTTCCGGGGCAGTCCGGGCCTGTCGGCCAATCAACTGGCGGAATTGACCGCGGCCATGGGCGGGGTGTTCGACGCCGATACCCAGCAGGTGCTTACCCAGTACTTTTTTACCGTTCCCGCCGATGACCTCAAAGTGGCCCTGCATATCGAGGCTATCCGCATGCGCGGCGTGCTTGACTCCGAAAAGCTCTGGAGCCAGGAGCGGGGCGCCATCGAGCAGGAGGTGGCCCGGGACCTGTCCGACCCCGAATACGTCATGTATACCAAGGTACTCGCCAGCCTGTTCAAGGGCACGCCTTTGGCCCACGATGCCCTGGGCACCAAAGCCTCCTTTGACCGGACCACCGGCGCCATGCTCAAGCAGTTTTATGACACCTGGTATGCCCCCAACAACGCCATCCTGGTGATTGCCGGGAAGGTGGACCCCCACAAAACCCTGGCCGATATCAAGCAACTCTTTGGCAAGATTCCCAAGAAAAAGCTGCCCTCCAAACCACCGGTGAAGCTGGAGCCGGTGACCCCGGAAAGGATCGCCCTCAAAACCGACTCACCCTATGGGCTGGTGGTGGTGGCCTTCCGGGTGCCCGGCTATAACAGCCCCGATTACGCCGCCTGCCGGGTGTTGGGCGACGTCTTGAACAGCCAGCGGGGCAACCTGTACGACCTGACAGCCTCAGGCCAGGCCCTGACCACCGCTTTTGCCACCAGCATCCTGCCCCAGGCCGGCCTGGCCTATGCCCTGGCGGCCTTTCCCAAGGGCGGCGATGCCCAGAACTTGCTTAAGCAGGTCAAGGCGGTCCTGGCCGGTTATAAGAAAAATGGGTTTCCCGCCGACCTGGTGCCCGCGGCCAAAAAAATGGAGAAGGCCAGCGCAGAATTTCAAAAAAATTCGGTGTCCGGACTGGCCATGGAGTGGTCTAAAGCCCTGGCATTGGAAGGCCGCCATTCCCCTGAAGATGATGTGCAGGCGGTGGAAAAGGTGACGGTGGCCGACGTGAATCGCGTGGCCCGCCAATATCTGGATCTCGACAAGGCGGTGGTGGCCGTCCTCACTCCCGAAACCTCGGGCAAACCTATAGCTACCAAAGGCTTCGGCGGCAAGGAAACTTTTAAGCTGAAGCCCACCCAAAAAGTCACCCTGCCCCCATGGGCCCGCCAGGCCTTGAGGCGGCTGGAAATTATCCCTTCCACCGTGCATCCGGTGGTGAGCACCCTGCCCAACGGCATTAAGCTCATCGTCCAGCCTGAATCCGTCAGCGATACCATCAGTGTCTACGGCCATATCAAACACCAGGCGGATTTGCAGACCCCCAAGGGCCAGGAAGGGGTGGGCCAGGTGCTGGATCAGCTCTTTTCCTACGGCACCACCACTCTGGACCGGCTGGCTTTCCAGAAAGCCCTGGATGACATCGCAGCCCAGGTTTCCGCGGGGACCACCTTTACTCTGGAGGTGCTGTCAAAACATTTTGACCGCGGAGTGCAGTTGCTGGCGGACAATGAGCTGCATCCGGCATTGCCGGAAAAAGCCTTCCACATTGTCCGCACCCAGGTGGCGGGCACCGTGGCCGGGGAATTGCAAAGTCCGGATTATCTGGCGACGCGGGCCCTGAAGCAGGCCTTGTTCCCCAAGCATGATCCCAGCCTGCGCCACCCCACTCCGGCCAGCGTGACCTCCCTGACGCACCAAAATGTCAAAGATTACTTTGCCAAGGTGTTCCGGCCGGATGAAACCACTATCGTGGTGATCGGCCAGGTGACCCCGGCACGGGCCAAGGCCGTCATCCAAAAGTATTTCGGCCCCTGGAAGGCTGCCGGCCCCAAACCGGACACTTTGTTGCCGCCGGTGCCGCCCAATTCCCCGTCCACCGTACAGGTGCCGGACGCCAGCCGGGTGCAGGACAAAGTTATCCTGGCGGAAACCGTGGGTCTGACGCGGCAGAATCCCGATTACTACGCCCTGGTGTTGGGCAACCACGTCCTGGGCGGCGGCTTTTACGCCACCCGCCTCTACCAGCAACTGCGGGAGGAAACCGGCCTGGTGTACACCGTGGGCGTGGACTTAAAGGCCAATAAAACCCGGGCCTTGTATGGCGTCGATTACGGCTGTGAGCCGGGCAACGTCGCCAAGGCCCGGGCCATCGTCTACCGTAATTTGGTGGAAATGCAGAATCAGCCGGTAGGTCCTGGCGAACTCAGGCAGGCCAAGGCCATGCTGTTACGGAGAATTCCTTTGGCGGAATCTAGTCTGGAAAGCATCGCCGAGGGCTTGCTGTCCCGCGCCACCCTGGATTTACCCCTGGATGAACCCACCGTGGCCGCGCGCCGCTATGTGGCCCTGACTCCCGGTCAGGTCCAGGCGGCGTTCGCCAAGTGGCTGCGCCCCGCGGATTTGGCCCAGGTTACCCAAGGACCGGCCCCGCATTAGCCGGAGAAGCAGAGCTTATCTTTAAAACACAGGCTCTGTCTTTTAGGCGATGCAAAAGGCCTTGACAAAGGCCCGGGTTGCCTATAAACTTAAGACCGACCGGTCGGTTTCTGAGGAGTTCCAGATGATGCCACTTAAAGACAGGATTGTGCATGAGGCCTTGCGCCAGTTTTCCAGCAAAGGCTTTATGAGCACCTCCATCAGTGACATCCTGGAATCCGTGGGCACCTCCAAAGGCGGTCTCTACAATCATTTCAAGAGCAAAGAGGACCTGTTTTTCGCCGCCCTGAGCGAGGCCCGGAAAATCTGGCGCCAGAGAAACCTGGCCGGCCTGGATCGCTGCGAACGGCCCCTGGACAAGCTGAAGCAGCTCCTCAGAAACTACCGAGACCGTTATCTGGCCGACTCGGAAAACTTGCCGGGGGGCTGCGTCTTCGTCGCCCTGGCGGTGGAGTTGCACGACCAGCAGCCCCATCTGGCCCAGGAAGTGAACGAAGGCTTCGACAGGTTCAAAGGCCTGATCAAGCGCCTTCTGGACCAGGAAAGGCAGGCCGGCAACCTGAAAAATGGGATTGATACCGGGATGGCCGCGGAGGTTATCTTCTCCGGCCTGCTGGGGGCCTGCGTCAGCTACTCGGCGGACAAATCCAAGGTGCATCTGGACCGCACCATCCAAAGTTTGCTGGACTTTTTGACCATGGCCGCCATTTAGCCTTGTCCGCTTTTGTGCAAGGCAAAAATTTTTGCGTCTTAGCAGAAAGGCCGGCCGGTCTCATCGGAAAGGAGGGAGGTTTATGGATTTCAAGCTGTCGGAACGGGAGGAGTTACTCAGAAAATCGGCGAGAGATTTTGCGGAGCGGGAAATTGCCCCGAAACTAGACGCCATGGAAGACACCGGGGATTTTCCCGTGGAGCTCTTAAAGCCCATGGCCAAGCTGGGAATCACGGGCATCAATGCTTCCCGGGACTACGAGGGCGTCGAGTTGGGATATCTGGCCCGCACCATCGTGTTAGAGGAATTGGGGCGCATCTGCGCGGCCATCGCCATGAGCATGCAGGTACACCACATGGCCATCGCCGCGCTCCAGGATTTCGGCACCCCGGAG
>JARRQO010000027.1:0-12841 GCA_037381685.1 Deltaproteobacteria bacterium
ATTGATAAAAAGAGAGAGCTCCCTTGACCTGCTCCCCGAAAACTGGAGCAAAGGAAATGTTAGAATCTCCTGAAGGCGAGGAGATTCAAAGTGAAGAAGAAGCGGTTTTCGGAAGAACAGATTATCGGGATTTTGCGGCAAGCCGAACGGGGTGAGCAGACCATTGGCGAGCTTTGCCGGGCACATGGGGTATCAGAGCAGTCATTTTGCCGTTGGCGTCAGAAATTCGGGGGCCTGCAGGCCTCCGAAGCCAGGCGGCTGCGAGGACTGGAGCGGGAAACCGCCAGCTCAGGTTTTGCTAAGTTTTTTCACATCTTCCAGGTTCAGTTTTTCCCAATCCTCGGGCATCTCTTTATCCAACCGCAAATCAGGAGACACATAATACGAGACCTTCTCAATCCGCGCCGCCATCTGGGATGTAACCCGCTCCCGCAGCCTGGCTGTTAGTCAGCTTGCCTCACAGCTTAACCCGCGTTGCAAGGTTCGCAGGCCTTTAACTTTCAACCATTATGTCTATTCGTGGTTCCTCTTTTGATGAGGCCGCAACAAAAGTAATCCGATGCGTGGCAGAAATCTCGATGCACACTATCTTGCCATCCCCTTTCCTTATCACTGATTCGATGAGGTGATATCCCTTAACCTTATATGAATATTGATTTTTTTAAAATTTCCTGTTATCAATATTGTCATAGAAAAATGCGGGTGACCTTCGTCTGCTGCAACTCTAAGACATAAGCGAAAATCTTGGACCCCCCCTCCACTCTCCTGGACAAGGTCGATTCCGTGGTAAAATGTAATAACGGAGCAGCTTTTATCTGATCCCTGAATGCATTTCTTCCAGAAGAAAAGCCTTTCTGTCCAAAATTGTCTTTCAAAATATCTTCATCAAGGAAAACCAAGACAATGAAGTCCAATAAATCTCTTCGCCGCTTGGCAGGGTCGGCGCCCGGAAATTACCAAGAAAAAATACCCGAGATTGGCGAAGCCCATATCCTGAAAGAAGATGCCGGGGACGCCAAGGAACCCCGGCAAGCCAGAGGGGCTCAGCTGGAAAGTGAGCTCCGCAACACGGCACCGCGCCGCGCTGAAGAAGCCCTCTATCAGGAAAAAGAAAGATATCGCATTCTGGTGGAAGAATTCCCCCTGGGAATCGCTATTGTTGGACCAAAGGGGGAGCACCAGTACCTCAATCCCCGGTTCGTGGAGATCTTCGGTTACACCCCGGAAGATATTCCTACCATGGAGGAGGCGTTTGCCCGTATTTATCCCGATCCTCCTTATCGACGGGAAGTGATCTCTGCCTGGCTCAAAGACTCGCAAGCATTAAGACCAGGTAAAGCCACTTCTCGGACTTTTATGGCGGTCTGTAAAAACGGCACGGAAAAAGTCATAAACTTTAAGTTAGTTGCCCTGGCAAATAAAACTCTGATGGTGATTTGTGAAGATATCACCGAATGCCATCAGGCCCAAGAGGCCCTGATAGAAAGCCAAAAACAGTTCAGACAGTTGGTTGAGTATGCTGCTGATGCGTTCTTTCTGCATGACAAGGAGAAGATCCTCAGGGTCAATCAGCAAGCCTGCGATAGTTTGGGATATAGCCGCGCAGAACTTCTCCAAATGAGCCTTGCAGATATTGAAGTGGCCATAAGTACTCATGACCTAAAGAAATTATGGGAGCAAGAGTTAAAATCTCCGATAACTCTTCAAGGCACCCATCGGCGGAAAGACGGCTCAACCTTGCCTGTGGAGGTTCGGGCGGGCGATATTATCTATGATGGACGACGTCTCCGGCTGGCCCTAGCCAGGGATATTTCCAAACGTCTAGAAACTGGAGAAGCCCTCAGAGAATCAGAAATTAGGTATCGCTCCCTTGCGGAAGCCGCCCCTTCAGGTATTTCTATCATTGGCAAGGACGGGCGCTACAAATATCTCAATCCCAAGTTTGTCAATATGTTCGGATATACCCTGGACGACATCCCGACGGGGCGGGAGTGGTTCCCCAAGGCTTTTCCGGACACCTCCTACCGGGAAATGGTGATTGCCGACTGGAAAGAGGAATTTAAGAAGGCCCAGGTGGGAGAAGTCAATCCCAGGACTTTTTTCGTCACCTGCAAAGATAGAAGCGTAAAGATTATAAATTTCAGGCCCGTGGCCTTGGCCACGGGCGACTGGCTGATTTTCTATGAAGATTTCACCCAGCGGGTACAGGCCGAAGAGGCCCTGGTAAAGAGCGAAGAACAATACCGGCTCCTGGTCAATCAGATTCCGGCGGTGGTCTATAGGGGGTATGCTGACGGCAGGGTGGAATTCTTCGACCGTAAAATCGAATCCCTGACTGGCTATACAAAAGACGATTTTGACACTGGCCGGTTAAAGTGGACGGACTTGGTTCTCCCGGAAGACGCTTCGGGTAATCGGGAAGCCCTGCTGAAAGCCCTGAAAGGTAACCGCTCGTATGTGAGCGAGTTTCGCATTCGGAAAAAAGACGGGAGCATCTTGTGGATTCAAGGGCGAGGACAGATATTCTGCAATGAGGCGGGCCGGATTAATCATATCAGCGGTGTCTTTCTGGACATTTCCGAACGGAAGGAGGCCGAGGAGGCCCTGATTCAATCAGAACAAAAACTGCGCGCCCTTACTTCGCAGCTTCTCACTGTCCAGGAAGACGAACGGAAGCGTCTCGCAGCAGAGCTACACGATGAACTGGGACATGCCTTGTTGATCTTAAAGCTCTCGGTAAGATCATTAGAGAACCAATTAACTCCGGAACAAATTTCTCTCACCCGAGAGTTTAAGAAAATGGGCCGTTTTATTGGCGAGACCATTAAAGCAGTGCGGCGTCTTTATCTGGATTTAAGCCCGGGAGACCTTGAAGATCTTGGTCTGACTGAAGCTTTGCGAGACATGATCGAAGATGTTGCCGCCCTCCAGAAAAAAATAAAATGGGAAGTCAAACTGGACAATCTGGATGGTTTATTCCCCTTGCCGGTCCAAACGGCCATCTACCGGGTAGTACAGGAAGCCTTGACGAATATCGGCAAACATGCCAAGGCCAAAAACGTCGCCATCGTGGCTGAAAGGAAGAGCCGCAAAATTCTCATAACCATCGAGGATGACGGCAGGGGTTTTGAAACAGCCAAAGTTTTGGACCCGAAACGGAGCCTGGGTTTGTTGACTATGGAAGAGCGAGTCAAGATCCTCAGGGGAACTTTTACCCTCTGGAGCCAACCAAAACAGGGGACCAAAATATCATTGACCGTGCCATTCCCTGAGGGGGGATTACGGTGAAAAATTTTGAGATCCTGCTGGCTGACGACCATGCCATATTCCGCAAGGGTATTCGGAAAATTATTGAAGAAATAGAAGGCGTTACTGTGTGCGGCGAAGCCAATGACGGCCTGGAACTCTTGGAGCTTCTCAAAACCACCCATCCTGACCTGATCATCCTGGACATTTCCATGCCGAATCTCCGAGGTCTTGAAGCTACCGAGGAAGTCAAGAAGCTTTATCCTGGGATCAAAGTCCTGCTCCTGACTATGCACAAGAAGAAAAGCTTTGTGCAGCTGGGCCTCAAAGCCGGGGCTGATGGCTTCTTGCTCAAGGAGGATGCGGATTCTGAGCTTTATCGGGCCATAGAAAGTCTGAAACAGGGGAACAAGTACTTCTCCCCTCTTCTTTCCTCTATTATGTTTGACCTGACCCAGACGCCGCCAGAAACTGAAGCCCTTACCAGACGTGAAAGAGAAATCCTGAAACTCCTGGCCGAAGGCAAGAGATCCCAGGAGATCGCCGATATCCTGTTCGTCAGCATCCACACCGTGCGTGCCCACCGGTACAATCTCATGAAAAAGCTGAAGTTGAAAAGCCTGGCCGACCTGGTCAGGTATGCCATCTCTCATGAAATTACCGTAAATAATTCAGGTAATTATTGATTAATTTAAAATCTAATCATTTTGATTAGATGAAATTAGTTATTTTGCCTTAGAGACTTCCCTCCTACAATAATTTATATTTTCATAATACGCGGTTTCATACGGTACCGATCCCTCCTCAGGTCGATTCTAAAGTCCCTTCCGGACTTACCTCGGAAGGTCAATCTGGGGCGAAGATTTTCCTACCGGACTAGGGAAGATTACTAAAGAGGCCCAAAAAGTTTTTGGATGATGCACTTCATGTATGGCCATTACCTAAGGCCCCGCTCTTTTAAGGCCCGCAAACATATCCCTCGCGTGATCCCATCTAAAGAATGATGTTCAAATCAGGGGGAGTGTTTTTTCCCAGCACAGGTATCGTTCCGGCGAGGCCTTTTAATAAATTATGAATTATATTTATTGAAATTAACCCGAATCTGACCAAAACTAAAGCTACTGAATTATAGGCCCGGCTCAATTTTGGACATCAAGTCACAGAAGACCACATCTCGGAATGACGAATTCGGCGTAGCTTCGGTTCGCTAGCTTCAAGACCCTCATCAACCGGAAAAGAGCTCAACCTGACCTTGGGGCTAATTTGGCAAGAAGTCTGTAAATTCTCTTCATCAAAGTATGTGCAAATAAAAGGAGAGAGGCAATGCTTGACGAATATCCCAAGAAGATCACTCTGCCCGAAGGTCTCACTCTGACCTTAAGACCCATGACCCGGGACGACCAGTACGCCCTGTACAGTTTTTTTATCGGTCTGGATGGAGAAGACCGGCGGTTTCTCCGGAACGTGGTGACCGACCGCAAGCTGATAGAGAAATGGGCGCGCAATCTCAATTATAATCAGGTATTGCCCATTTTGGCGGAATATGAAGGGCGCATCGTGGCCAATGCCACCCTGCATTACCAGACCTTTGGCTGGGGGCGCCATGTGGCCGAGATCCGGGTCACCGTGGCTCCCGAGTTTCAAGGCCGGAGGCTGGGCGCCGCGCTCATAGAGGAACTCACCGCTTTAGCTGCCCGCGGTCAGGTGAAAAAGCTTCTGGCCAGAATTGTGACCAAGCGGCAAGGGGTGATTATGGCTTTTGAAAAGGCTGGTTTTAGCCCATTAACTGTATTAAAAAACTATGTCAAGGATGTGCAAAGCCAGCAGTATGCTGATATTGCCCTGTTGGTCAAGGAGTTACAACCAGTCACTCAGTAAGGAGCGGACGAGGGAGGAAACAAATGCAAGATGTGGTGATTGCCAGCGCTGTCAGGACCGCCATCGGCGTCTTCGGAGGCGCCTTACGGGAAGTGCCGGCGGTGGAACTGGGTGGCCTTGTCATTAAGGAAGTTTTGCGTCGGGCCAAGGTTCGACAGGATAAAGTGGACTTGGTTATCATGGGAAATGTCCTGCAAGCCGGCGAAGGCCAGAATCCCTCCCGGCAAGCAGCCATGCTGGCGGATATTTCTCAGTACACCCCTGCCCTCACTATCAATGCCGTGTGCGGTTCGGGTATGGAGGCGGTGATCGCCGCTACTCAGAAAATCCAGGTAGGAGCGGCGGAAATTGTGGTGGCTGGAGGCATGGAATGCATGAGCAATGCGCCTTTTGTACTGCCCCAGGCCAGGTGGGGGGCCCGCATGGGTCATGTGCAGGTGCTGGACACCATGATTCATGATGGGCTCTGGTGTTCTTTCGGGGACACACACATGGGCATCACGGCGGAGAATATTGCCGAACGCTTCCATCTCAGCCGGGAAGAGCAGGACGCCTTTGCCGCCGAAAGCCAGCAGAAAGCCGAGGCCGCCATCAAGTCAGGCCGGTTTAAAGATGAGATCGTGCCCGTGGAAATTCCCCAGAGAAAGGGCGACCCCACTATCTTTGACACGGATGAATTTCCCCG
Source organism: Deltaproteobacteria bacterium (assembly GCA_037381685.1). Classification (GTDB taxonomy): domain Bacteria; phylum Desulfobacterota; class Desulfobaccia; order Desulfobaccales; family 0-14-0-80-60-11; genus 0-14-0-80-60-11. Next base: position 5,810 of record JARRQO010000027.1, read on the forward strand.
TTTCGGCAGTACGGCAGAAAAATTAGGTAAACTAAAACCGGCCTTCGCCAAACAGGGCAGCATCACGGCAGGGAACTCTTCCGGGATCAATGATGGGGCGGCGGCTCTCCTTCTCATGACCGCGGAAAAGGCCATAAAAATGGGCATTCGCCCTCTGGCCAAGATCGACGCCTATAGCTGCGAAGGTTGCGAACCTGAGCTCATGGGCACCGGTCCCATTTACGCCGTACGCCACGCCATCGAGAAGGTGAGCAAGGAACTGGGGAAAAAGATTGAACTGATCGAATTGAATGAAGCCTTTGCCGCCCAATCCCTGGCCTGCCTCAAAGAACTCCAACTGGACCCCGCAATCGTCAATGTCAACGGGGGCGCCATCGCCCTGGGTCACCCCATCGGCTGCAGCGGCGCCCGAATCCTGGTGACCCTCCTGTACGAGATGCAGAAACGTGATGTCCAGGTCGGTCTAGCCAGTCTCTGCGTGGGGGGCGGCATGGGTTACGCCATGATCGTGGAACGGGGCTGGTATTTATAAAGGGGTTTTACTGCTGCCCCACTGAATTAACTGATCAGGAGATATTATGGACAACTTGTCGGAGATACTTAACAAATCCTATCCCCAAACCATCTCCTTAGACGACGGCACGCCCGTCACCTTAAGGCCCCTCTTAAAAGGGGATGAGGACTCCCTGACGGAATACTTCCGATCCCTGCCGCCCGAGGACCGCCTATGCCTTAAGGATGATGTGACTGACCCCACGGTTATTGAAAATTGGATTTATGAATTGAACTATGACAACTTACTCCCCCTTATTGCCCTGCATGACGGTGACATCGTGGGGGATGCCACCTTGCACTTCAACCCCATCGGTTGGACCAAGCACATGGGGGAGGTGCGTCTGACTACCTCCACCCAGTATCGGGTGCGCGGCTTGGGAACCATTTTAATCCAACACCTCATCGATGTCGCCACCCGGTTGGGTCTGGAGCAGCTGAGCGCCGAGATCCCCCCGGTCCTGGATAAGGCCTTTTATCTGTTTGAGAAGTTGGGTTTCAAGGACGTGGCCCATCTGGCGGGTTTCGTGAAAGACCTGGAAGGTACCGAGTCCGACCTGGTTTTAATGGTTATGGATTTGAACGCCAGAAAAGCGGGGGCCTAGCAAAGGCGGCAAGGGTCTGAGCCGGGGCGGCAGGGCGCGCACGACGCGCGCCCCGCCGGGGAAAGGGAGGTCTGGGAGCTAACCCTGCCCCTCCCCTTCATCTCCTTCCTTCTTCCCGACCTTTCCCGGAAAGAGTTGCATCCAGGATTGAAACGGAGTCAGGTTGGAGAAGCCCTGGCCCATCTCCAGCCATTGTTGAAACTGGTCGTCCATGGCGCTTTTGTAGGCCAGATAATTTTTGAGGGTCTGTTCCAGGTAATTTTCAAAAAATTCGCTTAAGGCGCTATCTCCATAGCGGATCAGCAGATAAAGCAGGGAAACGGGGAGCAGCAGGGTTTTCTTTTTAGCTTCCTCCAAAACAATCTGGGTAAGGATAAAGGCCGTGACGTCCTCCCCGGTTTTGTCGTCACTGATCTCGATCTCCCGTCCTTGTTTCACCAGGTCGGCCACCTGGCTCAGACTCACAAAAGCCCGCTTTTCCGTATCGTACAGGCGACGGTTGGCGTATTTTTTCAGCACCACTTTTTCAGGCATGAATTTCTCCTTAGAAAACAGTATAGAGCATTTTTTGCAAAACGTAAATTAAATCTTTGTCTAACCCGGAAACAAGCGACTTAAAAATAATTAACTTATCTATTTATCAGGATAATAAGTATATTAATGGTTTATTGAGAAAATTTTTTGCAATGCAAAATTTTTGCTTGACAAGCACGTTATCAACGTTTATCTTATAATCAAAATTCAGGCTGACGCAAGCCGCAAGGAGAGCATGCATGATGGATCCCAAAAAGCTAAGCCAACAGATGATCGACCTTTCCAAAACCAGCGTTGATAACTCCTTCGACGCCATGATGATGCTCCAGGAACAGCTGGAGCGCTGGAGCAACTTGTATTGGGGCCCGGTGGTCAATCTCCCCCAAGAGGTTAAAAAGGGGTTGAACGAGTGGACCAAAACCCATCACAAGAATTGCGAACAGTTCAAGAAGGTGCTGGACGACGGTTTCAAGAATCTGGAATCTTTATACTTTTAATCCCAAGAAATCTGGGCTGACCCAGCCCTAAGGAGAGAACCGATGATGGACCCCAAAAAAATGGGCAAGCAGATGATCGACTTTTACAAAACCACTTTTGACAATTCCTTCAGCGCCATGATGATGCTCCAGGAACAGATGGAACGCATGACCAACATGTACTGGGGCCAGATGGTCAATGTCCCTGACGAAGTGAAAAAGGGCTTGGCGGAGTGGACCAAGTCCTACAAGAAAAACTGCGAAGATTTTAAGAAGATGATGGATGAAAACTTCAAAAAGTTGGAGTCTTTTGTCTCGGAAGCGGAAAAATCCGAAAAGATGGCTAAAACCGCCTAACGGCTCGGCGGGGTGCCGGTTCCAGACATCCCGCCGGCCGCGTGACCCATCCGCTGGGTAAATTTTTCAGGGCGGCCCGAAGCCGGTCCCTTTTGCCGGCAAGTTGCACTAGCAGGAGATATGTATGTCTGAGTCCAAAGCTGCGACCCCAAGCTTAAGCGAGGAAACCACCGGCCTGCCGGAATTGACTTTGGAAACCCAAGCCAAGATCATTTCCGCCAGCATTGATCAAGCCCGGATGCTGCAGACCTACTGGGTCGGGATGTACCGTTATATGATGGACTTTATGGAGCCGTCGCTTTCCGCCCTGGAGAGCTTCCTTAACGTGGAGCAAGACAAGCTGAAAGAAGCCTCCCCCGAGGAAAACCTGAAGGATTATAAAGCCCTGATGGAATTCAACCTGGGGTTGGCGGAAAAGGGCTTCGCCCACGGGATGAAAGCCCTCAACGACTACCAGGCCCGCCAGTTGCACCAGGCTTATCAGGCCTGGCTCAACACTATTGATCATCATAAAGGGGAAGACATCGCGGCGTTCATGGCCAGGCAAGCCCGATTGATGAATTTGGTGGTCCACGAATATCCCCAGGCTATCCGCAATATCGAGCCGGAATATGGGCTTCACTTTGATGACGGCAACTACCTTAAGATCGCGGAAACCGAGCGCTTCTATCTCTACCAGGTGCTGCCCCTGGACAAGTCGGTAAAAATCCGGAAAAAAGGCAAACCCATCGTGATCATTCCCCCTTATGTGCTGGGGGCCAATATCCTTGCCTTTCTGCCCCAAGAAGGGAAAAGTTTCGTCCACTGCTTCGCCAACCAGGGCATTCCCACTTATATCCGTATTGTCAAAGACATTTACACCAGCGTCCCTGTCCAGGAGATGACCGGCGAGGAAGACTGCCTGGATACCAAATTTTTCCTGGAGAAGGTGAAGGCGGCCCATGGCCGTCCCGTCACCCTGTGCGGTTACTGCCAGGGAGGATTTACCGCGATCATAAATTACCTGTCGGGCGAACTGGACGGACTGGTGGACGCGCTCCTTACCAGCGTGGCTCCCATGGACGGGACCCGGAGCAAGGGCCTGGCGGATTTTCTGGGCCAGATCCCCGAACGGTTTGAAGACATGGCCTTTGCCATCAAGACCCTGCCCAACGGCAACCGGGTGGTGAACGGCAAACTCATGAGCTGGGTCTACAAGCTCAAAAGCCTGGAAAAGGATAATCCCATCGTTACCTTCCACCGGGACCTGAAGTTGTTTGAGCGAAACCTGAAGATCAACAAGACCGCGGCGGCCATTAACTACTGGCTGCTATATGACCAAACCGATCTCCCCCTGGAAGTCTGCAAGTTGAGCTTCGACTCCTACACCATTCCGGTGGCCCAGGACGGCACCCTGCCGGTCACCCTCTTCGGGCGGACCTTGAACTTCAAACGGGTTAAAGAGCAGGGCCTCAAGTGGCTTATCTGCGTTGCCGAGAGAGATGACCTGGTGGAAAAGGACTCTGCCCTGGCTCCCCTGGATTGGGTCGAGGCAGAAGTTACCGTCTTTCCCAAAGGCCACGTGGCCATCGCCACCAGCTGGTCCCTGCCCACCACCGAGTGTGCCCTTGACCGGTGTTTCCTGGATTACCGCGGCCCGGTGCGCTTCCAACTGGACCTGGAGGCCGCGGCCGACCAGGCTCAGGCAAAGGCCGCCCCAAAGCTCAAAGAGGAAAAAATTCAGCCCCTTGCAGTGGTCAAGCCCGAACCGGCCAAGACCCAACCTGCTGAGACTAAGAAACCGGCAGCGGTCAAGGCTCAACCGGCGGCCCCCACCAAAAAGGGACGAGATAAGGCTCAACCTGGCAAGGTGCCGAAGCAGGAGGACTAGATGAATCGCCACTTTTTGGAATTCTGGGGCAAGGCCCTGCTGGAGGCGGCCAAGAGCCAAAAGCAGCTGGAAGACCTGGCAAAATGGTTACCGCGCGGTTTCCTGGGATTTCAGGATTTTACCCAGCTCTTCAAATCTTCCTACGGTCTGAATGAAGTAGCAGAGGACAGCCCGGATTATCTCGCCATGTTCAAAAAAGCCGAAGCGGATTTTCGGGAGTCTTTCAAAGACTATCTCAATCTCTTGGGAGGGGTGCCTCGGGAGGAATATGTCGCCTTAGCCCGGAAACATGAAGCACTCCAGGCAAAAGTCGCTGAGCAGGCAGAAATCATAGAACATTTGCGGACGCTGGTGGATGAGAAAGGGCTGAGCCTCGAGGCCACGAGCATGGAGTTCCAGAGGCTCATCCAAAAGCAGGGAGAGCAGTTCCAGCAATTTCTCCAGGGCTTGGGCCAGTCTGTGGACGAGTCACTGGACCCCGATGGCAAGTCAGCCTGAACAATCTTCATCCCGGACCTGAACTGAGTTCTTACCGGGCCATTACTCTGACTGAGGAAAGGATGCACCATGTTGGAAATTAGGGATGCGGTGGCAGTGATTACCGGGGCGGCCGGTGGCATCGGCGAAGAATTGGCGAAATACTGGGCTCGTCAGGGCGGCAAAGTAGTTCTGGCGGACGTCAGCTCCGAAGGCCTGACCCGGGTGGAGGCTGAGATCAAAAACCTGGGCGGTCAAGTTGCCACCCTGGTCTGTGACACCACCAAAGAGGAAGATTGCGGCAAGCTGGCAGACAAGGCCATCGAGGCCTTCGGCGCTATCAACCTGGTGGCGCCCTGCGCCGGCATCATCCGGGACGGCCTGTTCCTGGCTCCTGACCGGGAAACCGGCAAGGTTGCCAAAAAGATGTCCCTGGGAAATTTCCAGGCTGTTATGGACATTAACCTTACCGGGGTATTCCTGACGGTTCGGGAATGCGCCGAGCGCATGATCAATCACGGCTGCAAGGGCTTGATCTGCCTGTTTTCCTCAACCAGTTCTCTGGGCACCGCCGGCCAGCTAAATTATTGCTCCACCAAGGCCGCCATGAGTGTGATGCCCAAAGTGATTACCGCAGAGTTTTTCCGCCGCGGCCTGGCGGACAAGCTCCGCTGCGTGGCCATCGCCCCGGGGTATGTCGGCACTCCCATGGTGCGCGGCATGAACCAAAAGGCTCTGGATAAAATCCTGGAGCAGGTGCCCATCGGCCGCCTCATCGAACCATTGGAGGTGGCCTCACTGATCGGAGAACTCTACCGCAACGAAGCCCTCGCCGGGGATACCTTCTTTATCCATGGCGGGCTGCGGCTGGGATCGAAAGGCTAGGGCACCCTCAATCAGAAGGCCCGCAAGTTGCCTGCAAAATTGGCCCCGGTTGAATCTGCCGGGGCCTTTTATTTTTTCAATCACAAAGACAATTGTTCAATATTAAAAAATGAAGAAGGCGTATTTATGAAAAATTGATTTCAAGTATTTCATATTGCCATTTTACAGGCATACCTGAAAATGCATACCGATAGGGCGTAAATCTCCATGCGGCCGGTCAATCATTCTTATCGCGCTTAATGTTCTCTTGGCAATCTTTCGTGTCGATATTACCCAGATATCCCCTCCCTTCTAGCGACATTATCCGGCAGCTTAGGACTCGAAGAGTCTAAACTCCTCATCGTCTTCTGAGGCCATGCAGGCCCCGTGGCAGGCGCCACAGGGTTGCTTGCCGGTCCCATGACATACCCGACACTCCTGGCCATTGTCGGACTCTGTTCCTCGGCCCCCGCAATACATACACTCCTCTTCACCGGTGCCACGACATCTGCCACATTCTTCATCCACGAATCTCATGGTCAACCCTCCTTACTGCGCCCTGCTCCAAGATTTACTGCTAGGCTGAGGGCGCCGCCTCATTCCGTGCCCTTAAGTCCCCCACCATAAGGTAAGGATGTTGGGCAATGGTTTCCGGGGAATATTCCACCTTCACCCCCTGCCAACCCACTTGGGCAGGGGTAAGACCAAGTAATTTCAAGAAACGGCGGGGACGGCTCTCGGCCACTGGCCGGAAGTGATCCCGCTTCTCCAATTCCTCCACAATGAATTTGATAAAACCTTTTTTCAGAAAGAAGGTGACGGGGCCGGGACTGGCGGCGGCAGAGACCGCTCCATTCCCCCTGGTAATGATATGCAAAGCTTCCAGACTAAGGAAAAGCTCCAGGGTGTCAAGCCGAGGGTTATCCAATAGGTAATGGAGATAGGAAACCGGGAAAAATCTGAGGGAACTGGTCACAGGGTTGGGGGCTGTCTGACCCAGGCCGCATTTGGAGTGGGCCCGGATGATATCGGCTTTGCCCCACAGCGTATGGATATCCAGGCTGCTAGCCTCACCCTTGAGGACGCGGTCCAGGGTCTCCCCCAGAGAGACGAGACCATTCAGGCAGTTTGGACATTGGCCGCATGATTCCGCCGCCAGCCACGCAGTAAAATGGCGAGCCAGGCGCACCACATCGTCATCTTCACCCAAGAAAACCAGGCCCCCGGAACCTATCAGAGCCCCCACCCGGTTGAACACATCAAAGTCCAGGGGGGCATCAAGGAGGTAGGCCCGGAC
>JARRQO010000028.1:0-12763 GCA_037381685.1 Deltaproteobacteria bacterium
GTCGTAGGCCTCGGCCCCGATGATGGCGGTGACGTGTCCCGGACACAGCAGCCCGGAGATCCGCACCTCCCCGCTGGCCAAAAGCGCCTGCAGGGCCGCAGGCATGGTTTTGTGGACGCACCACACGGAGAAATTTTCCAGTCCGGCAGCCGCAGCGCTTTTGATCGCCAGGGCGGTGGCGGGCATGGTGGTCTCAAAACCCACCCCGAAAAAGACCACGTGTTTTTCTGGCAGATGCCGGGCCAGTTCCACCGCGTCCAGGGGGGAATAAACCACCCGCACCGCGGCCCCTTGCGCCCGCAGGCCTTCCAGGGTGGTGTGGGTGCCGGGGACCCGGAGCATGTCGCCGAAGGAGGTCAGGACCACCTCAGGAACTTGGCCCAGGGCCAGAAAGGCATCCAAATCCGCCGGCGCGGTGACGCACACCGGGCAGCCGGGGCCGGAAATGAGTTTGACGTGAGGGGGGAGTAGCGTTTTCAGCCCGAAGCGGGCCGCGGCCATGGTGTGGGTGCCGCAGACCTCCATAATGGTGGCGGGGGTTTCCGCAAGAGGCGCCAGGGCCGCCAGGCGCCGGGCCAGTTCCCGGACCAGGGCCTGGTTCCGGAACTCGTCAATAAACTTCATCAGCCAGATTCCGGAGCAGGGCCAGGGTTTCCTCGGCCTGCTCGGCATCCACCCGGGCAATGGCCAGGCCGGCGTGGATGAGCACGTAATCCCCCAAGACCGCCTCGGGCAGCAGGTCCAGGCGCACCTGGCGGGATACCCCGTCCACTTCGGCGACTGCGACCGGACCGTCCACTTCAACAAGACGCATGGGAATGGCAAGACACATAATCCATTTCCTGTTTAACAGATTTTTCCGGTTTCCAAAAGCTTAAGACGGTAAAAGGCCGAGCGGCAAAGGGGCAAAAGGGAAAAAAACCGGTGCAGGTTTCCAACCTGTAGCTAACCGGCCAACAATCCCCTTTTTTTCTTTTCCGCTTCTCTTTGGGCGGCCACCGCCGCCTGGCCCAGGGCGATGCCGCCGTCGTTGGGCGGCGCCAGCTTATGGCTTAGCACCTCAAAGCCCCGTTCCGTCAAATCGCGGCGCAGCCGGGTAAACAGCAAAGCGTTTTGCATCACCCCTCCGGAAAGGGCGATCAAGTTAAGCCCGGTGCGCTCCCGGATGCGCTCACAGGCCTCAGAAAGAAGCCGCACCAGGGAATTATGGAAGCGGCCGGCGATGGCCCCAGGGTCCACTCCGGCCAGGTATTCTGTCACCGCCGCGTCGAAGATTGCGGTGGTCTCCAGGACCAGCGTTTCGCCTTGAGCCTCAATCGCCGCAGTATAGAAGCCGTCTTCATCCTCGTCTGCGGCCATTTCCAGCTCCATGGCGGGTTGCCCCTCGTAGGTCCGGGTGCGGCATACATTCAGTGCCCCGGCCACCGCATCGAAAAGGCGCCCGGCGCTGCTGGTCAGGGGCGAATTCAGCCCCTCGGCCAGTTGGCGGTGCAGGATGCGCGCCTCCAAGGGCGCAAAATTGAAACCCAACCTCCTGGCCCACCTTAAAAAATCTTCACCATAAAGGGCATACAGGTAGGCCGCGGCCATGCGCCCCGGGTCCTTGATCGCGGCTTCCCCGCCCGGCAGGCGGACGTTGGCGAAATGACCGGCCCGGATGAAGCCCGTCAGGTCCGCAACCAAAATTTCGCCGCCCCACACCGTGCCATCGGTCCCGTACCCCGTGCCGTCCAGGGCGATGCCGATGCAGGTCTCGGTGCGCCGGTTTTCCGCCAGGCAGGCGGCGATATGGGCGTGATGGTGCTGCACCCCGATAAGCCGGACCCCCTGCAAATCCTGGGCATACCGGGTGCTGAGATATTGCGGGTGCAGGTCATGGGCCACGATCACCGGGTCATGGCGGCACAAAGCCTGAAAATGGCTGACGGCCCGTTGATAATAGTCGAAAGTCTCCACACTGTCCAGGTCCCCGATGTGCTGGCTCAGCAGGGCCACGCCCTGGGCGGCCACGCAGAAAGTGTTCTTCTGCTCGGCCCCTACCCCCAAGATGGGCTCGGAGTCCACCGGCAGATAGATGGGAAGGGGGACAAACCCCCGGGCCCGCCGCAGCGGGATGATCCCGCCCCCGGCCAGCGGCCGGACCACGGAGTCGTCGCAGGGCACCTGGATGTCCCGGTCGTGCATAACAAAGGCGTCGGCGAGAGCCGCAAGTTTGCTCCGGGCCTCCGCGTTGCGGTACACCAAGGGTTCTTCGCTGAGGTTGCCGCTGGTCATCACCAGGGCCGGGGGGGATTGTTCCAGGAGCAGAAAATGCAATGGGGTATACGGCAGCATGATCCCCAGGTATTTGTGTCCCGGGGCCACCTGGGCCGAAACGCCGGCGCCGGCCCGGCGGCGGGCTAAAACGATGGGACGCTCCCGGGAGAGTAGGAGCGTCCTGGCCGCCTCCGTCACCAGGCACAGGCGCTGGGCCTCGGCCACATCCCGCACCATGAGGGCAAAGGGCTTGGCCACCCGGCCTTTGCGCTCCCGCAGGGTGTGGACCGCGGCGTCGTTGTGCGCGTCCGCGGCCAGATGAAAGCCCCCCAGCCCCTTGACGGCCACGATCTTGCCCGCGGCCAGCCGGCGCGCCGCGTCGGCCAGGGCTTCCTCGCCATGGCGGGCCTCCCCCTCCTCCAGCCAGACCCGGGGCCCGCACACCGGGCAGGCGGTGGGTTCGGCGTGAAACCGACGGTCCCCGGGGTCCTCATACTCCGCCCGGCAGGCGGGGCACAGGTCAAAGACCGCCATGGTGGTGTGGGGCCGGTCGTAGGGCACCTGCCGGATAAGAGTGAAGCGGGGCCCGCAGTTGGTGCAGTTGGTAAAAGGATACCCGAAGCGGCGGTTGGCCGGATCGTTGATGTCGGCCAGGCAGTCTTCACAGGTGGCCACGTCCGCGGGGATCAGGGCCTCGGTAGCCGCAAGATTCCGGCTTTCCCGAATGGTAAAGTCGGCGCCGCCCAGGGTCCGGGTGTCATGATCCACCACCGCGTCGATCCGGGCCAGGGCCGGGGCCTGATGCTGCAACTCCATAATAAACGTGGCCACCGAGGCGGGGTGGCCTTCAATTTCGATTTCCACGCAATGGGAAGTGTTGCAGACCCAGCCGGCCAGGTGATGCCGCCGGGCCAAGCGGTAGACGAAGGGCCGAAACCCAACGCCTTGCACCACGCCGGTCACTTGCAGCCGTTTGCGCTTCAGGGTCTCGGAAACCGCCATCAACAACCTTACTTTCAGGACAGAAGTCCCGGACTTGCGTTTTCTTAATAAAAATATAACAAAATTTTCCCACCGGAGCTATTTGCCCCTGACGGCTAAAGATGAATGCAGGGGCTAAGGGGTTAAGGATAACTGAAAGAAGGTTAATTTAGATGGCCCTACTTTGGTTATGGATATTTACCATTAAAGAAAATAGTATTTTTTCCCAGTTATCTATGGTATCGATAAGCTGTGGAAGTAAGGGACAGCCGGTGTGGATAGATTTTTTGCCAACCGGGCCAGATGGGAATTTCCGGCGGAAAGTGGCGGCATCGCACCCAAACTTGCCCAAAAAACTAAAAATCAAAGCAAAATGTGATAAAATATGGGGGAATGGATCAATAATTAAGTCATCTCCGGGTCGCCGGGGTCGGTCGGCGTCAGGCGTAGAGAAGCCTTGCCGCATTTCCGGCGTCTGCACTTAAGTCCCTCGACAGACTCTCCGGGCGGCATCTTTTCGACTCTGTTCTTTTAGGAGAAAGGCCGGGGGAGCTTCTGACGACATAAACCAAGTAAGCCAGATCGACAGGAAGAGCGGGACATCGCCAAAAGCTAACGATCTGGAAGTCAACCGCTACCCGGTCAAGCCGGTGGACTTTGACAAATTTTTTCAAGTAGCGGAGGAATTAGGCCTTTACTGGCTCTCCCTGAACAAGGTGTCCAACTGACATCCGCATAAGACTTCCATGGACGCGGCAAACCTTTACAAAGACTCACAGTTCCTGCGACCCCTGCGCCTTCTAATTGTGGAAGATGTGCCCAGCGATGCCGAACTCATGGTCTATGAGCTGCAGCAGGCCGAGATCAATCATTCTTATCGCTGCGTCAGTGACCGGGAACAATTTCTTGCCGCGCTCAACCAGGAAAGCCCCGATGTAATCCTGTCTGACTTTCACATCCCGGGTTTCAACGGTATGGAAGCCCTGGCCCTGGCCCAGGCCAAATGTCCCGGAGTGCCTTTTATCTTTGTCTCCGGGGCCATGGGCGAAGAAGTGGCCATCGAATCCTTAAAGCGCGGGGCCACCGACTATGTCCTCAAAGACCACATCTCCCGGCTGGCCCCTGCGGTCCAGCGGGCCCTGCGGGAGGCCGAGGAACGCTCCGAGCGTTTTCAGGCCGAAGCCGCCCTGCGGGACAGCGAAGAGAAATACCGCCTCCTGCTCAGGAACATTCCCGCGGTGGTGTATAAGGGCTACCTGGATTACACCGTGGACTTTGTCGATGACAAGGTGGAGGAACTCACCGGCTATCCCAAGAGCGACTTCGACACCCGAAAAATGAAGTGGTCGGACGTCCTGCTCCCGGAGGAGCGCCACGGCTTCAAAGCCGCCTTTCTGGAGGGACTGCGAGGCTCCAAGTCATATATCCGGGAATACCGGGTCAAAAGAAAAGACGGCGGCACCGTCTGGGTCCAGGACCGGGGCCAAATTATCTGTGACCCGGACGGGCGGGTAGAGTATATCAGCGGCGTCTTTTTCGACGTCACTGAACGCCGGAAAGTGGAAGGGGCCTTGCGGGAAAGCGAAAATCGGTTCGCCTCTTTTATGCGCTACCTCCCGGGCTTTGCTTTTATGCAGGATGCCCAGGGGCGCTATCTTTATGTCAATGAGACCTGGCTGCGGGTTCAACCGCGGCAACCTTACGCTGGCGCCGAAATAGCTCCGGCCGACTTTACTGAAAGCGATCGACGGGTGATTAGCCGGGGGGAGCCGGTGCAGAATATCCAGGAGATTATTCAGGATGACGGCGCTCATATCTGGCTGGTCAATAAATTCCCCATTCTGGACAAAGACGGCCGGCCCATTCTCATCGGCGCCGTAGGCATCGACATTACCAGAAGGCGGCGGGCAGAAGAAGCCCTGTGGGAATCGGAGCAACGGCTGCGCTTCCTCACTTCTCAGCTCCTCACCGCCCAGGAGCGTGAACGGAAGCGGATTTCCATGGAACTGCACGACGAGCTGGGCCAGAGCCTGGCGGTCTTAAAGCTCCAAATCCGAGCCATTGAACGGGGCCTGGGGAATGGTCAGCAAAACTTACGGACGGGGTGCCGGGAACTGCTGGACTACCTGGACGGCGTGATCGACGACGTGCGGCGCCTCTCCCGGGATTTGAGCCCCGCAGTCCTGGAAGACCTGGGCCTGCAGGCGGCCTTAAAATACTTGATTGATGGGGTCAGCAAGCATTATATTGTTTCCCATTCCTTTGAAGTGGAGGACTTGGACCAGCTTTTCAACCTGGACGCTCAAATCATTATCTACCGTATCTTCCAGGAATGCTTGACCAACATCTCGAAGCACGCGAGCGCCAGCAAAGTCGCCATTGGCATACGCAGGCAGGAGGACGAGCTGGTTTACATCGTCTTGGAGGACAACGGCATGGGCTTCGATATGGCCCAGGTTTCAGACCGCCGGGCCGCCGGCCGGGGACTGGGTCTGGCTGCGCTAAACGAGCGGGCCCGGATGTTGGGGGGGACTCTGGAAGTTTCGAGCCGGCCCGGAGCCGGCACCAAGGTGACCTGCATCATTCCGGTGGGTCATCCCCATTCCACTGAGTGATGAAGCTAGAATTTGCTCTATAACCAAAAACAACACTAAGGGCTTGGCAAAATTCACCTTCTCTTTCCAACCACCGCATAAAACGGAGGCGCGCCATGCACAGCCCCCTCAGGATCTTGTTGGCCGATGACCATGTGATGTTTCGTCGGGGCGTCCGAAAAATTATTCAAGGGATGGACAATGTAGAAGTGGTGGGGGAAGCTGGTGACGGCCTGGAACTCTTGCGACTGATCAAAGACCTCGACCCCAACTTGATCATTATGGATATCTCCATGCCTAACCTTCGGGGCCTGGAGGCTACCCGTGAGATTAAAAGCATTGATCCTCAGGTCAAAGTGCTGATCCTGACCATGCATAAGGACCGGGAATACCTGTATCATGCCCTGACTGCCGGGGCCGAAGGGTATTTGCTCAAGGAAGATGCAGACAGCGAACTGATCTCGGCCATCGAGACCTTGCGCAAAGGCGGCACTTTCATATCGTCTTTGCTTTCAACCCAAATGGCTGATATCTTTGTGGATAAGTTCCGGCCCGGTGGCGAATCCCGCACCGTCCGGGAGGAACCTCTCACCACCAGGGAACGGGAAATCATCAAACTCATCGCCGAAGGCAAGTCCAGTAAGGAGATCGGCGACCTCCTCTTTATCAGTAGCCGCACAGTCCAGCATCACCGGGCCAATGTCATGCGGAAACTGAACCTCAAAAAAACTGCGGATCTGGTGAAATACGCCATTAAGAAAGGTTACGTCATGCCCTCGGGCCTGTAAGAAGCTACCAGCGGATTTTTTGGCGTGCCAGGTTTATCCTTCTCGGCAATTCCCTAACCTCATCCTCACGGTCGCGCCCCATCCCCCCAAGGCAACCGTTCTTCGACCCAGTCAGGATTTCTGCCAGGCCCGGCGCAGGCTACATCCCGCGCTCCATCTTCAACCGTACGGGCGGAGCTGAGTCTCCGCCAGCTATGGTTTAACAACGCCTCTTCCCCGCTCTGAAAATTCCGTCCCGTAGAGGGGAGCTATGCTATTTCCCGCCTTCCTCCTGCACGCCATGATCACGGAAAATGAAAAAATATTAAAGGGCGAACGAAAATAGCCAGAACCCCTATGATTCTTCTGACTCTATAAAGATATTTTCCTAACAATAGGCAATTATACCTATGGCCGAATAGGTAGTATTGCCAATTCCTTTGGGCAATTTAGTCCTCTACAATTCAATCCAATCAGTAGTGATGCAGGCAAATCTAACCCCGGAGGCGAAATAAGCATGGCAGGTCATTATTCTATCGTGTTGGCCGATGCCCATACGCAGTTTCGCCGGGAATTGCGAAAAATCCTGGAAGAACACCAGGGCATCAAGGTTGTGGGTGAGGCCGGTAATCGCCATGAGTTGTTCGCGCTGCTCAAACAAGCGCCGTCGGCCATGGTGATCATGGATATATCCATGCCGGACCTCCGAGCTAGGGAAGGCATCCATCTCATAAAATTTCATTATCCCCACGTGAAAATCTTGGTCATGGTCATGGATCAGGACCCGGAATACTTGTCTTTTGGCTTGGCGGCCGGGGCCCAAGGAGTTTTGACCAAGCAATATGTGGCGGGCCAAGTCTTTAAGGCCATTGCCGCGGTTCGCCGGGGCAAACTCTATATTCCGTCCGGATTTTCGGTGGAGCCGCGGCCGAGGCTCAGGACCCTCATGAGGGAAGAGCAGATGGAGGCGTAATCCTTCTAGGCATTTTTGCCTAAGGCCAAATAGGTAATTTCGCGGATTGCTTTAGCTCCGATAAAGCGTTGATAATTCAATATGCTCAATCCGGTTACTGCGTCTCTGATGAAATTTTCTCTCACCCATCCTAAGCAGCAGACAAGGAGCAGACCGATGGCTAAGTACGACATTCTCTTGGTGGGCGACGGCACTAACCTACTGCACACTATTGGTTGGGTCTTGGAATACAAAGGCTTTGCAGTAAAAGCCACCGGTAGCCCTGAGGCCGCCCTGGAAGCCCTGGTAAAAAAGAACTACGATCTGGTCCTTGCCAAACTTACTGCGGATAACCGGGAAGTTTTGAACATCCTGGAACGGGCCAAGCGGCTCAACCCCGGGGTTAAGGTCATGGCAATCAGCTCCAACGGGGAGGCCGTCTTTCCCCTGGAAGCCTATGAAGTGGAAATCGACGACTACATCCTGATGCCCGTAAGTCCTACCGAATTGTGGCGCCGGGTAAATCAATGCCTGGAAGGGCAAGAGGTGGTGGACCTCCAACCCGTGCGTCTGCCGTCCGGAATCACCTGTAACGGAGACCAGACCCGGTCCCAAACCATGCTCATGCTGCACGACCTCAGGGGAGCCATGGTGTCCACCGCCTCGGTGTTGAAGCTTATGGTCCGGGGCTTCTATGGCGACATGAACCCAAGCGTCCACAATCGATTGCAGGAGGTCTCCGGGCGGGTGGAAAACTTGATTCACCTGACTGAGGAATTTCTCGGAAAAACCCTGGCGACCACCTGGCCCAAAGCACGAAAACGGGAAGGTTACGATTTAAGAAAAGATATTGTCGAACCTGTCCTGGCCGAACTGGCCAGCGAAATCCGCGACCACCGGATAACTCTGGAAAACCGCCTGCCTGAGCGGCTTAAAGGTAAGATCCCGGTCAGGGGCAATAAACTCTGGTTGAAAAGCGTTTTCCGGAATTTAATTACCAACGGCATCAAATACGGGGGCAACGGTTGTACCATTGTGGTAGATCTCGAAACCCAAGGCGCCCACTGCCGTTTAAATGTTTATAATACCGGCAAGACCATTCCCGAGGCCCACCGCTCCCTGCTTTTTTCCTTTGAGCCGGAGATGCGGCGGTCCAAGAAGGGGCTCCGGGGTCTGGGCCTGGGGCTGCCTTTGAGCCGTGACATTCTCCAGAACCACGGCGGCGACATGTGGTATGAACCGAGAAGCGACGGCTCCAATTTCGTGGTATCTTTGCCCCGGTAACGACCCCTTTTAAGCAATCCCCTGCAGACCAGGGACCTCGTGAGGGTGCAGTTCAGCCAGGAATATTTCTGAAAACAGTGGCAGAAGGGGCAGGAGCCCGATGTGGCTTGTGCCCCTTTTATTGGGCCTGCTAAAAGGGGTCCACATCCTGAGAAAACCCAGGGATTTTTTTCTCTTCTAAATATTCGCCCTTGACATCACCGGCCCGGATTCTTAAAAACATGGAAAATGTAAAATCGAAAGCAGGGCGGGGCCCTGAAACCGGGACGGGAGGCTACCGTTCCTTTTTTTATCTTCAGCGTCGGCGCTGCGCGCGGCATGGATAAAATGTTTAGGAGGACAAGGTTACATGAAGGTGCAGGGAAAGGTGAAATGGTTTAACGATGCCAAGGGCTATGGCTTCATTTCCCAGGAAGACGGAGCCGATGTCTTTGTGCATCATTCCGCTATCCTGGGACAAGGGTTCAAGTCCCTCCAGGAAAATCAGCTGGTGGAGTTTGAAGTGGTCCAGAGCGTCAAAGGGCTTCAGGCCCAAAACGTCGTCAAACTCGGGTAATAGCCGGTAAGCCCTCTCAGCTCCGGGGGAAGCTGGGCACCCCCGGAGTTTCGCCCCCTTCGTCTTCCTGGGTATCGCCCGGTCCGCCGACACCTCAGCCAGAAAAGCATTGACCCGGACGCGTTTAATTGTTATTTTTTAAGCTATAATCATGGCCTTATTTGCAAAGCTGACCAAATCGTAAATATCTAACCTATTGATATAGTTTAGTTTTATTGCAGAAACAGCAGGCGCCGTTAAATAAAGTATTAATGACCAGCCCCAGGGGGCGTTCAGTATGTCTAAACTTGCCAATTATTTTACCAAGGCTGACCGCAAGAAGCTCTTTTTTGACTATCTCAAGTTGGTGGGCATCCTGGAAATCGTTATCTTTATCATCGTGGTTCTCTGGGCCTCGGATGATAGATACCACCGGGTCCAGGCCGCCTTTCCCTGGCGGGAATACGTTTTTGTGGCTTTCGCCTTCCCCATTGTCTTTACCTTCCTCATGGGAGTGATCATCACCGGTTTCAACTACTTTTTGGGTGGCGAAGAAGAAGTCAAGGCCGGCAGCGGTGAAGAGCCCGCCAACCAGATGGATGCGGTGATCGGCCAGATCAAGCGCCTGCCTTATTTGAGCCTGTTATTCCTGTTGTTGGTGGCCATTTTCGCCCTTTACAATATGAACTATATTATGGCCTGGCTCAGTTCCCTGGGCTATAACACCTTCCGTTTCTTAAGTTATGTCCTGGCGGGAATGGGTGTTATCGTAGTCATTTACCTGATGTTCTTTCTTTTTTTCAAATACCGCCTCAACCATAAGCATATGAAATATCAATACTATTCTGATATTGGCGCCAAGCATGGACTGATTATCCTGGATGATCGCACCGTGCTGGCCAGAAACGGCAATATGCTGGTGAAGGGGCGGAAGTGGCGGGGCCCTAAGCAGGTAGGCCAGTCCGCCAATCCGCCTGCCAAGCAGGCCGAATTGTATTCACCGGAGCCGGCCGAGCCGGAAAACCTGTCATTGCCCAAGCCCGAATGACCCCGAAATCTCCGGTCCGGGAGGCCAGGGGCCCCCGGACCTGCCGCATACTCCTCATGGCTGCGCTACCCCAGGAAGTGCGGCCTTTTTTGCGCCGCCTCAAGGCCCGACCCCGCCGGGATCTGGGGCTGCCGGTCTGGGAAGGAAAGTGGCCAGGGGCGCTGGTGGCCTTATCCGGCATGGGTGCGGCCCCGGCCCAGGCGGCCGCCAAGACCCTGATCAGCCGCTGCCGCCCCCAACTCCTAATTTCTTTGGGGTTCGCCGGCGCCTTCACTCCCGGGTTGGCCGCCGGTGACCTAATCCTGGCCGAAGCCTTCTGGCATTATGACCCTGACACCGGGGAACTTGTTCCAGGGCCGCAGCCGCCTGCGCCCTTACCGGTGAGCTACCTGCGCCAGGCCCTCCAGGCTGCAGGGCGCCCCGCCATCACCGGCAGCCTGGTGACCACCCCCCGCATCATCCCAAAGACTGGCCGGCAGGAGCCCTTAAGTGGCTTGCCGGGTGTGCTTTTGGACCTGGAAACCAATTATTTGGCCGAAATCGCCGCGGCCCACTCCTTGACGTTTTTGAGCCTCAGGGCCATTACCGATACGGCCAGCGAAGAAATTCCGGAATTTCTTCGGGCCGCGGCAGAGGACAACGCCGCGGTGGGAGTCCGGACGGCCCTGGCCTGGCTGCGGGAGGATTTCCGGCGGGTTAATGATCTGGCGAGATTTTGGTGGCGCAGTCGCCGCGCCGCCCGCGCCCTGTCCGAGGCCCTGACGATTATCCGGCCCCTGATTTCTCCCCATTGAAAACCGCCTCAAACCGAGAACCGGAAAAATCGAAAGCCGAAAACCGTTTTACGGCGCAATCTTAAGCACCAGCCAGCTCAGGAAGGGGAGGTAGATAAACACCCCCACCCAACCCAGGCGGGTCTCTCCGATTACAAAGGTCATAACCAGGTTAAAGGCCAGAATGCCCAGGTAGAAGGCGGGACCCAAAAGGGCCTGGGAGGCGAAGTTCCGCTTTCCCCAATCCCAAAAGGTGCCGGCCCACGTCCGGGTAGCCAAAATCTGTAAGACCGCAATGAGCCCTAAAGCCACCAGGAGCCAGCCGCCGAAGTTGCTCAAGGGAACGCCGAAATACACCCCGGGCTCCGGATAACCGTAAATTTGCCCCAGAAACCAGCGGTATCCCCTGAGCGCCAAAGGATCGATGACGATGTCCAGGGTGACCATCAAGACCGCGCCCAAAAGGCAGGTACGCCACGATCCCTGCCTGGCGGCTTCTCCCCGGAGGGAGTAGTTCCCCCCCTCCCAGCCTCCCGGCGTCAATGCTACCAGGGCCAGAGAATAACTGGCATAGGCCATAAAGACGTAAGACAGGGAATCCATGAAGGGCACCCCGGCCACCCAAAGTTCCTGGTCTGTCGTGGCGGGGATATAAAAGTACTCGCCAAAGGGGAAGCCGAAATGAATGGAACAGAGTTCCGCGGCCCAGGCAATGAGGTAACCTAAAACCAGGAAGGCCAAGGCCCGGCCGGCCCCCAGGTGCCAGGTGGCGATCACCAGGTAAGTCCCTAAAAAGATGAACACATAGGGCCTGAGCCAGACGGTGCCGGCTATGAGTCCGAGGAAATGGCCCACTGTCTCTCTCTTTCCGGCGCAAGGCCACAGCCGCCGCCTGAGACCCCAAAAGCGGGTCAATTAAGGACGTAAGGTTATAAAGTAAAAAATTATGCCTCAAAAATTTTCCCTCCACTATAACCAATTATCCCCCAATAGGGTATGGATAAACCTTTTTGTTGGCGTCTTTGAAACGATCCGACCCCCGGCTAAAATTCGCCAGGGGACATTTTCTGGGGAGGCGGCGCTTTTCCCCTCCGGAAATTTGTGGATACGGCCGAAAAAAGGTATGATTACAACTTGGGAGGAAGTTTTCCGTGAAGGTAGTTTTGGCCGACACCGCCGGGTTTTGCATCGGCGTTAAGCGGGCCTTGGAGATGGTCCTGAAAGCCATCAATGAAAATCAGTCCAAGATCTACACCTATGGCCCCCTGATTCACAACCCCCAGGTCCTGGAACTTTTGCGGGAACGGGGGATTACCATTCTCAAGCCCGGGGAAGAGGTCCCCCAGGGTCTGATTGTCATCCGGGCCCACGGCATTCCCCTCCAGGAGCGGCAACTGCTGGAGCGGGGCGGCGGACGCATCATTGACGCCACCTGCCCCCGGGTGGCCAAGGTCCAAATCATCATCCAGCGCGGGGCCGCCAAGGGGGCCGCCACCCTGATCGTGGGGGATGCCGATCACCCGGAGGTCCGGGGCCTGATGGGCTACACCGCGGGGCGGGGCTACGTCGTTTC
>JARRQO010000029.1:0-16570 GCA_037381685.1 Deltaproteobacteria bacterium
GCTGGTTCGGGAACGGAGGGGAAGGTTTCTGTTTCAGGGCGCACCCACAGGTGCGCCCCTGCAAGAACTCTCGGTGATTATTTCGAAGACGTAAGGCTAGCCTTCCGCGGCCTGGGGTTGGCTGGCGAGCCAGGCGGCCCGGGCCTCTTTATTCAGGGGGCTGGGCCCCAACTTCAAGGCGCGCTCCACCATCTCTTTGGCCAGGGCGGCGAACTTCGGCCCTTCCGAGGACGACAGGTTAAACATCTCCAGGCGTTCCACTTCGAGCCCCATGGAGGTGAGGTCCTTCTTGACCTTATTGACTCGCTTTCTAGCCCGGATATTGCCCATGAGGTAATGACACTCCCCCTCCAGGCAGCCGGCCACAAAGACGGCGTCAGCCCCGGCCTCGAAGGCCTTGAGCAGGTGAATGATGTCCACTCTCCCGGTGCAGGGCATCAACAAGACCTTGATATCCGGGGGGTATTGCAGCCGCATCGAACCTGCCAGGTCCGCAGCGCTGTAAGCTCAGTAGCGGCAGCAGAAGCCGATAATTTTGGGCGACCACGCAGCAGTCATGACTTCTCCTTTTCTTATACTCGTTGCCGAAACTTTTCTTACTCCCCCCTCACCCTAACCCTCTCCCGCCAAGGGAGAGGGGATAAAGGAAGTACCTTGTGACCCATATTGTAGCCTATTTTATCCGGCAGCCAAAGCCTCTTCCTGGGCAATGATCTGAGAATCAGTAAAGTTTTTCATAGTGATGGCCTTGGCCGGGCACTCCGAGGGACACACGCCGCACCCCTGGCATTTGGCCGGATCGATGTAGGCCGAGTCCGCGGTGTAGTCGATCACCGGTACGCCGAAGGGGCAGGTGCGGACACAGGTGAGGCACACGGCGCATTTTTCCGGGTCCACCACCGCCACGATGCCGCCCACTTCCACGACGTTCTTGGCCAGGAAGGTGGCGGCCCGGCCCGCAGCCGCCTTGGCCTGGGCAATAGTTTCATCGATGGGCTTGGGATAATGGGCCAGGCCCGCCAAAAAGAGGCCGTCAGAGGGCAGATCCACTGGCCGCAGCTTGGCGTGGGCCTCGTTGAGGAAGCCCTCGGCGTTCCGGGGCACTTTAAAGATTTCCCCGATGTCCTCCACCGGATTGGGCAGTATCGCCGAGGCCAGGGTCAGCAGGTCAGGCTTCAGGACCACGTCTCGATCCAGGATGGGATCGTGGATCGTCACCGTGAGCTTGCCTTCCGCGGTCTGTTCCACCCGGGGCTTGCTGTCCAGATCGAAGCGGATGAACATGACCCCCAATTCCCGGGCTTTTCTGTAGAGCAGCTCCTTGTCTCCGTAGGTGCGCAGGTCCCGGTAAAGGATGAAGACATCCAGGCCGGGGTTGAGCTCTTTGAGTTCGATGGCGTTTTCCACCGAATGAGTGCAGCACAGGCGGCTGCAATAGGGGCGCTGGGGTTCCCGGGAGCCGACACATTGAATGAAGACCGCCTCAGTGGCTTCCTTGATCTGGGGATCTTGGCCGGCGATGAGCTGGTCCAATTCCAGGGAGGTGTAGACGTTGGGATTTTGGCCGTAGAGGTATTCATCGGGTTTCAGGCCGTAGCCGCCCGTAGCCATGATGGTGACGCCGTGCTCCAAGCCGCGCTCACCTTCCGGGGTCTGGAGGCTGGAAGAGAAGTTCCCGATGAACCCGCCGGTATCCTTGACGGTGGAGTTATAGAGAATCTCGATGTTGGGATGATTCTCCACCTTTTTAAGCAGGTCTTCCAGAAAGCCGCGATAATTGTAACCCCGGGCACTGGTCACCAGGTTCCAGGCCTGGCCCCCCAGCTTGTCGCCCTTCTCCACTAAATAGGCTTGAAAACCCATGTCCGCGACCGAAAGGGACGCTTCCATGCCGGCGATGCCGCCGCCGATGACCAGAGCGGCTTTGGTCACCGGGAAGGCCTGTTTGTGCAGGGGCTCCAACTGGACTACCCGGGCTACCGCGCCCCGGATCAGGCCTTTGGCCTTTTCCAGGGCCTTTTCCGGCTCGTGCATATGCACCCAGGAGTCCTGGTCCCGGATGTTGGCCATCTCGAAAAGATAGGGGTTGAGGCCTGCCTCGCGGACGGTCTCCTGGAACATGGGCATGTGGGTCCGGGGGCTGCAGGAGGCCACCACCACCCGGTTAAGGTTCTTCTCCTTGATGAAATCGAGAATTTTGCCCTGGGTGTCGGTGGAACAGGTGAACAGGTTCTGGTCGGCCACCACCACTCCAGGGAGGGTGGCCACGTATTCGGTAAGTTTCGGGACGTTGATCACGCCGCCGATATTGATGCCGCAGTTGCAGACAAAGACGCCGACCCGGGGCTCCTGGCCTTCGACATCCCACTCCGGCGGCAACTCTTTGACCTGGAGTTCGGTGCCTCGCGCCGTGCCCAGCAGTTCCCCCGCGGCCGCCGCGGCCGCCGAGGCCTCCATCACCGACTGGGGGATATCCTTGGGACCCTGGAAGGCGCCGCAGACAAAGATTCCCGGACGGCTGGTGGTCACTGGTGCAAACGGCGAGCTCCAGGCGAAGCGGGTTTCGGGAGCAAGGTCAACTCCCAGTTTTGCGGCCAGTTCTTGGATCTCCGTGGAGACTTCCAGACCGCAGGAGAGGACTACCATATGGAATTCTTCCGTCTGGATAGTCCCATCTTCGCTCATGTAGCGAATGTGAACATTGCCGGTTTCGGGATCGGGATCCACGCTGTGCACCCGGGAGCGGATAAAGCGCACGCCGCTTTCCTGCTCGGCGCGCCAGTAGTATTTCTCGAAATCCTTCCCGTGGGTGCGCATGTCCATGAAGAAGATGGACGTCTCCAGGTCGTATTCCTTGCAGTGCTCTTTGGCGATGACCGCCTGTTTGATGGCATACATGCAGCACACCGAAGAGCAGTAGGGATTGGTTTTTTCATCCCGGGACCCCACACATTGCAGCCAGGCGATCCTGGTGGGTTCATCCCGGTCGAAGGGGCGCATGACGTGGCCCTGGAAGGGACCGGTGGCGCTCAAGATGCGCTCAAATTCCATACTGCTGACGATGTTGGGGGATTCCGCATATTCATAAACAGGGATCCGGCGGGGATCGAAGAGAGAGAAGCCGGGGGCTAACACTACGGCGCCCACCGCCAGCTCACGCTCTTTGGTCTCGTCGTCGTACCGGATGGCCTTGGCCAGGCAGACTTTCTCGCACAGGCCGCAGCCGATGCAGACATCGCGGTCGATGGCGTAGGCCAGGGGCACCGCCTGGGGATAGCGGATATAGGTGGCGGCTCGGCGATCCAGGCCATAATTGAATTCATTTACCGCCCGCACCGGGCAACTCTGGCGGCAGACGCCGCAGCCGGTGCATTTTTCTATGTCGATATAGCGGGGGTAACTTTTTAGAACGGCTTTAAAATTTCCCGCTTCCCCGGTAAGGGAGTCAAGCTCGGAATTGGTAATGATTTCAATATCAATGTGGCGGGCCACCTCCACCAACTTCGGGGAGACAATGCACATGGAACAGTCGTTGGTGGGGAAGGTCTTGTCCAACTGGGACATCACGCCGCCGATGGTTGGGGAACGGTCCACCAGGTAGACCTTAAACCCGGCGTTGGCCAGGTCCAGGGAGGTCTGCATGCCGGCGATGCCGCCGCCCAATACCAGGGCAGCCCCGACTTTTTTCTCGTTTTGCTGCGTCATGAGTTATTCCTCTTCCAGAGATTTGAATCGCAAGCCTTGAGGGTGCATCCCTGTGAAGGTTTAGGCCGCCAAGACACCGAACTTGGGACTGTGACCTTCATGCCCCATGATACTTACCAGAGAAGTCTTCTCCAAGTCATTCAAACGCAGGGATATGGTGTAAATGGGCAGGCCGGTGGCGGCGGCGATCTGCCGCACCGTGCTCGGCCCGGCTTTCAGCGCTTCATAGATCAGGCCCCGATTGTATTCCTCTTGGGCCGCGGCTTTGACCACATCCTCGTAAACCGCCCGGTCCAGTTTTTCATGGTAGACATTTCCCCGCTCGGTGAGCTGGCGCTCCATGCCCAGAAGCCACCGGAGATCGGGGCTGTTAATGGCCCGGGTCACTGCGGCCAGCTGCAATCCCAGCTTGTCCCGATCCAGGGGGCCCATTTGCCGGAGGAGTTCGGTGAGTTCGGTGACATAATCGGCAAATTGCTGTCCTTCGGTGGCGCTGACCCAGCGGACCTGCAGACGATCCTGGCCGATTCCCGCGAGATCCAACAGATAACGCACCAACTCCATTCTCTTGGCGGCATAGACATTACCTTCCAGGTAATGGCAGTCTCCCAGGTGTCAGCCGAAGACAAAGACCCCGTCATAATCTTTTTCCAAGGCTTTCATGACGTAGAGGGGGTCCACCCGGCCGGTGCACATGGTGCGCATAATCCGGAGATTGGCGGGATACTGAAACCGGGAGATGCCCGCGGTATCAGCCCCGGCATAGGCGCACCAGTTACAGAGAAAGCCTATGATTTTCGGCTCGAATTCTTTGCTCATCAACCGACTCCTTTGCGGCTCGATGTCGATAGTTGGTTCCTTTT
Source organism: Deltaproteobacteria bacterium (assembly GCA_037381685.1). GTDB lineage: Bacteria > Desulfobacterota > Desulfobaccia > Desulfobaccales > 0-14-0-80-60-11 > 0-14-0-80-60-11. The sequence continues at coordinate 4,569 of JARRQO010000029.1, forward strand.
CCCGGCTGAAGGCGAAAGGCGCGGCGCTCCCCGCCCTACGGGATACTGCTTTTTAAGCTGCCGCCATGTGGAGGTAAGCCAGGATCTGCTTATCCCGGTAATGGGCCATGTCGATAGCCCGCTGGGGGCAACCCGCGGCGCAGATGCCGCAGCCCTTACACAGAGCAGAGATGTTTTCGGCCCGCCAGCCCTTGCCCGGCACTTCCACCAGGCGGATGGCGCCGAAGGGGCAGCTGGTTTCGCACAGCCCGCAGCCGATGCATTGCTCCTGGTCCACCCGGGAGACGATGGGCTCCACTTCCACCTGTTCCTGAGCCAGGATGGTGGCGGCCCGCCCCGCCGCGGCCTTGGCCTGGGCAATGGACTCATCTATGGGCTTGGGATAGTGGGCCAGGCCGGCCAGGAAGATGCCGTCGGTGGCGAAATCCACCGGGCGCAGCTTGGCATGGGCCTCGGCAAAGAACCCTTCGGCGTTGCGGGAAACTTTGAACAGTTCCCCCAACTCTTCGGTGGGATTGGGCAACACCGCCGTGGCCAGACTCAGCACATCGGGGTGCAAGGTCAGCGGCCGATCCAGGATGGGGTCGTTGATGGTCAGTTTCAGCTTGCCGTCGGCCGTCTGTTCCACCTGGGGCTTGCTGTCCAGATCGAAGCGGATGAACATGACCCCTTGTTCCCGGGCCTCTTTGTAAAGCAGTTCCTTGTCGCCATAGGTGCGCAGATCCCGATAGAGGACGAAAACGTCCATGTCGGGATTGAGCTTTTTCAAGGCCAGGGCGCTTTCCACGGAATGGGTGCAGCACACCCGGCTGCAATAGGGCCGCAGGGGTTCCCGGGAGCCCACGCACTGGATAAAGACTGCCTGCCGGGCGCCGGTGACTTTGGCGTCTTTGCCGGCGATCAGCTTGTCGAGCTCAAACAGGGTCAAGACGTTGGGGTTGGCGCCGTAGAGATATTCTTCCGGCTTATAAGCCGCGCCGCCCGTGGCCAGGATGGTCACCCCGTGCTCAAGCTGCTTTTCGCCTTTGGGGGTGGCCACAGTGGTGGCGAAATTGCCGACAAACCCCATGGTTTCGTTGACCGTGGATTTGAAGAGGATCTCCACCTTGGGGTGGTTTTCCACCTTCTTAATCAGTTTCTTCAGGTAGCCCTGGTAGTCGTAGCCCCGGGAGCTGATCACCAGGTTACGAGCCTGGCCGCCCAGTTTGTCGCCCTTTTCCACCAGGTAGGCGTTAAAACCCATGTCCGCCAGGGAGGCGGCGGCTTCCAGGCCGGCCACGCCCCCGCCAATCACTAGGCCGGCCTTGGTGACCGGGAAGGTCATCTTTTCCAGGGGCTCCAGCTCGGTGACCCGGGCCACCGCCATCTGCACCAGTTCCTTGGCCTTATCCAGGGCCTTTTCCGGCTCGTGCAAGTGCACCCAGGAGTCCTGGTCCCGGATGTTGGCCATGTCAAAGAGATAGGGATTGAGCCCCGCGGCCTGCAGGGTTTCCATAAACAGGGGGCCATGGGTCCGGGGACTGCACGAAGCCACCACCACCCGGTTGAGTTGGTTTTCTTTGATGGCCTCCAGGATCTTGTCCTGGGTGTCGGCGGAGCAGGTAAACAGGTTCTGGTCGGCCAAAACCACGTTGGGCAAAGCAGCCACAAATTCAGTCAGCTTGGGGATGTCAATCACCCCGCCGATATTGATGCCGCAGTTGCAGACAAAGACGCCCACCCGGGGTTTCTGGCCGGTGACGTCGGTTTCCGGGGGCAGTTGCCGCACCTTGATGGCCGTGCCCCGGGCGGCTTCCAACAGTTCGCCCGCAGCCGCGGCCGCAGCCGAAGCCTCCATCACCGATTGGGGGATGTCTTTGGGGGCCTGGAAGGCGCCGCAGACATAAACCCCGGGTTTATTGGTGTTGATGGGCGTAAAGGCGTCCGTTGAGACAAAGCGGGTGTCGGGCCTGACTTCAATGCCCAGGGTCTGGGCCAATTGCAGGGCTTCCGGGGAGGATTCCAGACCCACCGACAGGACCACCATGTCGAAGTTTTCTATCTTGAGCTCGCCGGTTTCGGTGAGGTAACGGATGGCCACATCCGAGGAGCCCGGCACTGCGTCGATGCTGTGGACCCGGGAGCGCAGAAAGCGGACGCCGTGTTCCTCTTCGGCCCGCCAGTAGTATTTCTCGAAGTCCTTGCCGTGGGTGCGCATGTCCATGAAGAAGATGGCGGTGTCCAGGGGCTCGGCGCTATGCTCCTTGGCAATGACCGCCTGCTTGATGGCGTACATGCAGCACACTGCGGAACAATAGCTGTTGTCGCAGTGGTGGTTATCCCGGGAGCCCACGCACTGGAGCCAGGCGATCTTCTTGGGCTCCTGGTGGTCCGAGGGCCGGATCAGGTGGCCGCCGAAGGGCCCGGAGGCGCTCAAGATGCGCTCGAACTCCAGGCTGCTGATGACGTTGGGATACGACGCGTAATGGTAGGCGTCGTACTTCTCAGGATCGAAGGCCTTGAAGCCCGGCGACATAATGAGGGCGCCGACGTTAATCTCCTGGGTTTCGGGTTTCATGCTATGGTTGATAGCCCCGGCCTGGCAGGCCGCCACACACTGCATGCATTCGGAGCATATGCCGCAGTTGATGCAGCGTGAGGCCTCGGCTTCGGCCTGGGCTTCGGTGAAACCCTGGGTGATCTCGTCGAAACACTTGCAGCTCAGTTCCGGGGGCAGGGTGGACATTTCCGCCCGGGGGGCGCCTTCTTCGTCCTTGGGCAGCGCCCGCCAGCGCGCATGGGCCTTCACGCCTTCCACCCGGCCTTCCTTCATATCCACGCCCCGCAGGTAACGGTCGATGGATTCCGCGGCTTCGATGCCGCCGCCCACCGCTTCGATGGCGATCCAGGGGCCGGTGTGCACGTCGCCCGCGGCGAACACGCCCGGCTTGGAGGTTTGATAAGTAGTTTCCTCAACTTCGATGGTGCCCCACTTGGTGAGCTTGATGCCGCTGTCCTCCAGGAAGGACAGATTGGCCTTCTGGCCGATGGCCGGGACCACCATGTCCACGTCCAGGGTGTATTCGGAACCGGGGATGGGCACGGGCCGCCGGCGGCCGGACTCATCCGGCTCACCCAATTCCATACGTTGGACCTTAAGCCCCGCCACCTTGCCCTTTTTGACGATTACTTCCACGGGGGCCACCAGGTATTCGAGCTGCACCCCTTCACAGTAGGCCTGCTCGATTTCATGACCATGAGCCGGCATCTCTTCCCGGGAGCGGCGGTAGACGATGGTGACGTCCGAACCCAGCCGCCGGGCGGTGCAGGCCACATCCATGGCCACGTTGCCGCCGCCGATGACCGCCAGCTTCTTGCCCACCGGCTGGTCTTCGCCCAGGGCCCGGCGCCGGAGAAAATTCACCCCCTGGACCACGCCGTCGGCGTCTTCGCCGGGGATGTTCAGCTTGGCGCCCACGTGGCACCCTACGCCCAGGAAAACGGCCTTGTGGCCCTGTTTCTTCAGGTCATCCAGGGTGAAATCCCGTCCCAGGGCGCTGTTGGTCTTCAGTTCGACCCCAAAGCGGAGAATGTTGTCAATTTCCCGGTCCAGGACGTCTTTGGGAAGGCGGTAATCAGGGATGCCCACCTGCAACATGCCGCCAGGTTTGGGCAGAGCTTCGAATACGGTGGGCCGGTAGCCGTACAGGGCCAGATGATAGGCGCAGGTCAAGCCGGCCGGCCCGGAACCCACAATGGCTATTTTCTCTCCCCGGGGTTTGATCTCGGGGAGGGGAAGATCTTCAACTTTGGCCGGATCCGCGGCATAGCGCTTCAAGCTGCAGATGGCAATCGGTTCGTCCAGTTCGGCGCGGCGGCACTGTTCTTCGCAGGGATGGGGACAGACACGCCCCAGGACTCCCGGCAGAGGGAGCCGCTCCATAATCAGCTTCAAGGCTTCGGCCGGCTTACCGGCCTTGATGAGTTGGACATAGCCCTGAACCGAGATTTCGGCCGGGCAGGCCAGGGCGCAGGGGGCCCGGTCCAGCTTTTGGATGGCAAAGGCCGAAGGAATGGCCTGGGGATAAAGGCGGGAAATAGCCTTGGTTTCCCCCAGCCCCTCATTGAAGTCGTCCGGCACGGACACCGGGCAGACATCGGTGCAGGCGCCGCAGCCGGTACACTTGTCCAAGTCGATAAACCGGGGCTCTTTTTCCACGGTTACCCGGAAGTTTCCCGGGGAGCCGGTAATGGCCGTGGCTTCGGTGAGGGTGTGGATCTGGATGTTGAGGTGTCGCCCGCATTCCACCAACTTGGGAGAGATGATACACATGGAACAGTCATTGGTGGGGAAGGTTTTGTCCAATTGGGCCATGACCCCGCCGATGGCGGGCTTTTTTTCCACCAAATGGACAAAGAACCCGGAATTAGCCAGGTCCAGGGCGGCCTGCACCCCGGCGATCCCGGCGCCAACAACCATTACTTGCCCTACTGGACCTCGTGTTTCGGCTGCCATATATTTTTACCATCCGTTCAAAAAATTATTTATAGACTAAATTATGTGTATATACTGAAGAGTTAATCACTACTAAAATAATAGGAAATAATCAATCATAAGTCAAGATGATGACATGTGGAACAGGAGACTGGTCGTCGGTTTGGCGGATTAATGCCTTGATTTCAACATAATAATGCTTACAATCAAAGAAAATTAAATCTGCACGACCACGGCGGCGCAGAAAGGATAGGCCCGACGCGGTTCTGCCCCTGCCGAGGGCTGTCGCACCTACGGAGGCATAATGACAACGGAGGCCGGATGATGCTCTTAGCTGATGTCCAGGCGGAAGTGGCCGGTTTTTTGGAAATCCTGAGCTTGCCGGAAGAACCCCTGGGCATGTTCTATTCGGTCCTGGAGCCCGCGGAGGGCTTCTCCCCCCAGCAGGCGATTCTGCCCAACGCGGAGCAGGAAAGGTTGGGACAGATCGACTGGGAAGAGACCATGGGGAATTTCTCTTGTGTTATCAGCCACATCTGGCGGGCCCGGAAGCTGGGCAAGCCCGCTTTCTTCGCACAGAACCGTTTCGGCTGCCTGGGGGGCGCCTTTTACCTGGGGTTTTTGAAGCCGCAACTGGAGTTTATTACTAAATACATCTCCACCGGTATTCCCAACGTCCTGGAAGGAGAATGCTACTTGGAGTCCCCGGGCGCCGTCCGGCGCTTCTTTGAGACCCTGGACCCCCGGCCGGCGCCGGCGCCCTTCTGTGTGTTCAAACCTTTAAGCCAGTTTTCCGCCCAAGAGATCCCGGAGGTGGTGATCTTTTTTGCCCGGGGGGAAGTCATCGGCGGCCTCAATCAACTGGCCACCTTTGTCACCAATGACTATGAGGCGGTGATGTCGCCTTTTGGCGCCGGATGTTCCAATCTCGTGGCCTGGCCCCTGAAATACCTGGAACGGGGGCAACTAAAGGCGGTGCTGGGCGGCTGGGACCCCTCGGACCGCCGGTTTTTGAAGCCCGATGAAATCACCTTTGCAGTCCCCTGGGAGATGTTCGCCCGCATGGTGAGGCGCTACAAGGACTCCTTCCTCACCAAACCGACCTGGGCCACGGTGCGCAAAAAGATCGCCCTGAGCCAAAAGGTGTGGAAAGAGGCCTGAGAAGTGAGATCAAGGTTACACCGGGGCGTTTAAGCGTTGCGGCGCTCCTTAAATTAAGGTCGCAGTAAAATCCATTCTAATAGCGGAGGTGTGAACATGAAAAAATTAGCGGCAATCATTTCGATGCTGGCGCTGGTGATGCTCGTTGGCTGTGGCAAGGCCGAAACTCCTCAGCAAACCTATCAGAAAAAGGCAACCGCCAAGATAGAGGACATGCAAAAGAAGATTAACAAATTGACAGAGGAGTACAGCGCTAAGGTTGCGGAAATGCACAAAAAGTTTAATGAGAAAATGGCGACGGGGAAGAAAAGTTACGATGAAACAGTGGCGGGTTTGAAACAGCAGCAGGCCGCGGCCAAAAAAGAACTGGCCGCCATGAAGTCGGCCACGGGGGACGCCTGGGAAAAGGCCAAAGCCAAAATGGACAAAATGATGGAAGGGATGGAAAAGACTTACGAAAAGGTCAAGTCTGAACTCAAGTAAGACACGGGATAGGGCAGGGCGGGATGCGGCCGCGGCCCGCCCTGCTTTTGGTTAGGCTCGGCCCCGCGGCTATTTCCCCGGAGTGACGCGCCAGAGCTCGCTCAGGTCCTAAAAACGGGGTGGCGAGCGGCAAAGGCAGGAAGTACAGCGCTCTTCAGGTCTAATACCAAGTTGCGTTCATAAAGGTAATTTCAGTTTTTGTAGCGGCGGAACTAGGTGTCCGCCCTCATGGTGTTAGCCCTTGCAGATGTCCCTAAACCCCCAAGCTGTTTTTACTTTTAAAAGCACACCTTCATATAACCGGCTGCTGGCGGTGCCAAGCCAAGCTCGGGCAAATAATTTACGTTCCCAAGCTGGAAGGAATGAACAACCGGGGGAGGGCAGGGCATCCAGGCAGGGCGGCTAATTGATCATGGCAGTGTAGTAGCCGTGAGCCTGGTGCACCGTTACCGGCCCGTCAAACAACTCCGAGAGGTGGCGGGAGGTCAGGACTTGGGCTTTGGCGCCGTCGAGCCGGACGCGTCCCTGCTTGAGGAGGATGACCCGGTTGATTTCCGGGAGGATCTCTTCGATATGATGGGTGACCAAAATGACGGTCTTGCCTTGGGCGGCGAGGTTTCTCAAGGTGTCCAAAAAACGGTGCCGCACCATCAGGTCCAGTCCGGTGCTGGGCTCATCCAGGAGCAGGGCCGGGGGGTCCGGCACCAGGGCCCGGGCAATCATAATCCGGCGCACTTCGCCGGGAGACATGGCTTCGATGAAGGCGTCCGCCAGGTGGGTGGCTTCCATCAGCTCCAGGGCCTGACGCGCCCGGGCGCGCATGGCCGCGGTGACCTGATGGTGCCCAAAGACGCCGTAGGAGGCGAAAAATCCCGACAACACCGCCTCCAGACCCCGGGTCCGGCCCCGCAGGGTCCCGGTCAGGATGGAATTCTGCAAGTCCCCGGACACAATCCCCAGAAGCGAGCGCAACTCAAAGACGTTCCAGAGTTCTTCCCCGAAAATTAACAGGGGCGGGGTGCCGTCCGCCGGGGCCAGGGGATAATCCTGGTGGGCGATAAGCCGGATAAGGGAAGATTTGCCCGCGCCGTTGGGTCCCAGGATGGCGGTGTGCTGGCCGGCGCGGATGCTCAGGGAAACGCGGTCCAGGACCCGGGCGCCGTTTTTGACCACAGTGGCCTCATGGAGGCTCAGCAGGGTGTTCCTGTAGCCGGAAGCGGCTGGTTCAGAAAGCTGCCCGGTATTCATCCCTTATTTTTAGAATTTTTTTCCCACCAGGACAAGGTTGGGGTAACTAGGATAGATTTCTTGCCCCCGGAGGTAGGTTGTCACTCCCGAAGTATCCCGGTCATTCACGCCGTCACCTGCCCGCTTGCGGGTTAAGTGCGCCACTCTTTTTTCACCGCGATGGCGTCGATTTCCACGGAGACATTTTTGGCCAAACCCGCGGCCTGAATGGTGGTGCGGGCCGGCGGATGTTGGGGAAAGAACTCGGCGTAGGCCCGGTTCATCTCCGGGAAATCGGCCATATCCGCCAGGTACACCGTGGTCTTTACCACATCCTTGAAACTTAGCCCGACTGCGGCCAAAATGGCCTTGAGGTTGGCCATCACCTGGACGGTTTGCACCACGATATCGCCTTGAACCAACTGGCCCCTGGGATCCATGGGAATCTGACCCGAAATGAACACGAAAGGGCCGGCAGCCAGGGCCTGGGTATAGGGGCCGACGGGGAGCGGAGCTTGATCAGTCTCAATAACGATCTTCTTCATGATAGTTTCCTCTCTCATAGCTTTGCCATTGCTTTAAGTAACCCGTGGCATAAAAGTCTTGAACAATCGTTAACGTTTTGATAATGGTAAGAAAAAATTTTGGAGGTAACCATGGGGTTGTGGTTGAAATGCCCGGGGTGCCAAGCGCAAAATCCCCTCTCACTTAAGGTCTGCCCGTATTGCGGGCATGACCTGGATAAGCTTCCTGCGGCCCAGCGGGTCTATGTGATTGGGCCGGCCGCGGCAGTCCACCCCGTCAGATGAGCCTGCGCCCAAGGCGGAAGGAAATCCCAAGTCCGCCAAAAAGCCCAAAAGGACGAAAAAGAAAAAAAGTTAGCACCTACTGAGAAATTTCCTGTAACACCCCCAGCAATAACTCCACCAGGTGGGGTTCGGCCCGGGATACCGTGTCGATGATGGCCTCAATGGCGATGGGGGCCATGGCATCCGGCAGATTGACATTACTGACCACCGAGATTCCCAGGACCCGGAGCCCGGCATGCACCGCAGTGATGACTTCCGGCACTGTGGACATGCCTACCGCGTCGGCGCCGATGCGGCGCAGGAAGCGGGTTTCGGCCGGGGTTTCCAGGCTGGGGCCCTTGACCGCCACATACACTCCCTGGCGCAAGGGCAGGCCCAGGCGACGGGCCACCTTTATGGCAACTTCCCGCAGGCGCGGGTCATAGACCTGGCTCATATCCGGGAAGCGGGGGCCCCAGGCGTCGAGATTTTTGCCCACCAGGGGATTTTCGCCCATCAGGTTGAGGTGATCGCAGATAAGCATGAGATCACCGGCCTGAAATAGGGGATTGAGGCCGCCCGCAGCATTGGTGAGCACCAGGGTTTTGACCCCCAGGCCCGCCAGCACCCGGACCGGAAAGGTTACCTGGCGCAGAGAAAGCCCTACATAAGCATGAAACCGGCCCAGGCAGAGAATACCCGGCTGGCCGGCCAGTTGGCCCCAGCTGAGGCGGCCGGCATTAACCGGCTGGCCGGACATTTGGCCCCAGCTGAGGCGGCCGGCATGGCTGGGACTGGTGGCCGGGGGAAAATGGGGTAAGTCCCGGTAGGGCAGAGAGCCTCCGCCTTCAAGGCGGGCGGCCCAGTTGCCCTGGCCGGTGCCCAGGATAATCCCCCACTCCGGCGCGGCGTTTAGGCGCGGGACAATATATCGGACGCAGTCCTCCACCTGTTCCTGATAAGTCCGGTTCAACCCCACCTCCCCTCAAGTTTGCTAAAATGTGCCCTAAGCATATGTCGCGTTCCGCGGTTCGTCAATGTCTGGAAAGTCCAGGGGAAGATTTTAGCTTTCTCCTTGACAGTTTTGCGCATTAGCTTAAAAATATAACATTGCAGTGAGGTAGAAAAAATATGGGCAGACCCAAAAAGTGTCGCTGGGTGGAAATCGAGCCGGGAGTAACTTTTTTTAAGCCCCGGGGGATTCCCCTCAGATCGTTGCAGCAGATAGTGATTACGGTGGACGAGCTGGAGGCTATGCGCCTGGCCGATCTCCTGGAGATGACCCAGGAAGAGGTAGCCCAAAGAATGCAAGTTTCCCGGCCCACGGTGACCCGCATGTTGTCCCGAGCCCATCTGGCGGTGGCCGAAGCCTTGGTGCACGGCAAGGCCATTTGCATCCAGGGAGGGGACTACCGGCTGGGCCAACAGTGCCAGTTTTGCGGGCAATGGGTGGCTTTGGGGGATGAGGGTACGGAACCCGAAGAGTGCACTTGCCAGAGTCCCGAAACTAAAGAGACCCCGGACCAGAACCGGGAATCGGAATCGTAAGATTTAACCCTGCCATTTTTTGGCCCATACGCCTTTGAGGGGGAGACAAAGGGGATGGCCGATATCAGCACTTATAAAGATGCGGGGGTCGATATTGACAAGGCGGAGGCCTTTATCAAATGCATTCGACCCCTGGTGAAAGCCACTTACCGCACCGGGGTTTTGGGCGAGCTCGGTTCCTTCGGGGGAATGTTTCACTTGGGAGCGGACCGCTATCGCGACCCGGTGTTGGTTTCCGCCACCGATGGGGTGGGGACCAAGATTAAAATCGCCATCCTGATGAACCGCCACAATACCATCGGGATCGACTTGGTGGCCATGTGCGCCAACGACATTGTGGTCCATGGCGCCACCCCCTTGTTTTTTCTGGATTATCTGGCTATGGGGGAGCTGTCCACCGAAACCGCCACGCATATCATCGAAGGCATCACCCACGGCTGCCAGCAGGCCCGCTGCTCTTTGATCGGCGGGGAAACCGCAGAGATGCCCGGCATCTATCAGCCCGGTGACTATGACGTAGCCGGCTTTGTGGTGGGGGTGGTGGAGCGGGGCGGGATCATCGACGGCTCGGATATCGCGGTGGGGCACCGGATCATCGGGGTCGCCTCCAGCGGTCTCCACGCCAACGGTTTTTCCCTGGTGCGCCAGGTGCTCTTCGAGCGCCAGCACCTGCAGGTGGATGACGAGATTCCCGAATTGGGCGGGCCGTTGGGCGAGGAGCTTCTGAAGCCCACCCGTATTTACGTCGAAACCGTGCTAAATCTGCTCCGGGATTTCCCGCTGAGCGGCATCAGTCACGTCACCGGAGGCGGGCTGACCGACAACCTGCCCCGCATCCTGCCTAAGTCCTGCCAGGCGGTCATTCACCGGCAGTCCTGGCCGGTGCCCCCGATTTTCCATGTCCTCCGGGACCGGGGCAATATCCCGGAAGACGAAATGCTCCGGACCTTCAATAACGGCATCGGGCTGGCGCTGGTGGTGCGGGAGGAACACGAGTCCGATGTGCTCCTGCGTCTCCAGGGCCTGCATGAGCAAGGCTACGTCATCGGCGAAGTTGTGGAACGGAAAAACGACGACCCGCCGTTGGTGTATGTTTAGGAAGGCTGCGGGGCAGACGCCGTCGAACCGGGCGGATTCAGTTGGGCCCCCATTAAAGGCGCACCCACAGGTGCGCCCCCCTACGTTAACTTTCGCTGATTATTTGGGGGACCTGATACTAGGCTCCAGCCGCTGACGCCTGCCACTTAGGGTCCGCCAGGACCACCGAGGTTTCCACCTGGCGGGGTGAAATGCTCCAGTAGGTCTTAAGCAGGCGGTCCTTGGTTTCGGGGGTTACCAGCCTGAAGCCGTATTTTTCATAGAAGCGGATGGCCCACCAGGCCGCAGCCCAGGTGCCCACCAGGACCGGTCCCGGGATATTATCCAGAAGATGGGTCAACAGTTGCGCCCCCACTCTCTGGCGCTGGGACCCGGGGTGCACGTAGGCGTGGCGGATAAGCGTCACCTCCCCCAAGTCCTGGCGCCCCATTACCCCCAAAAGGCCCCGGCCGTCCTCATAAACCCAGAACTCGACTCCCGCGGCGATCTCGGAACGCAGCTCCTCTTCGGGCATATAAGGCTCCTGCCAGCAGTCCGCAGGGATCACCCCGGTATAGGCCCGGGCGGCCTGGTTGATAATCGCCCGGGCGGTCTCGAGGTCGCCGGGGTGCAGGGGCCGGATCATGGCCTTAAGACGCCAGGGGCTGTTGGGGCGGCGGGGGGTAGTGTTCTTCTTTGAGGCGGTGACCGCATTTAGGGCAGAAGGTGAAGTCGTCGCTGACTTTTTGCTGGCAGGAGGGGCATACGGACTCCGAAGCCGGCGGCGGACTGGGCTCCGGAGGATACTGGAAGGGATTTTGGTATTCGCGGGTCAATTCGGAGCTGCTCTGGCGCAGTTTGGCGATGAATTTGCCCAGGGTGGCGGCGTACTCCGGCAGTTTTTCGGGACCGAACAGGATAAAGGCCAATACCGCGAGGATAATGAGTTCCTCAAAACCTATTCCAAACACGGGCGCAATCCTTGATCAGCCTTTTTCGATACGTTGGCCGCAATGGGGACAGAAAGTCACTTCCCCGGCGTACTCCTTGTGGCATTGGGGGCAGGTGAACTTTGAGGGGGCGGCGGTGGTGTTAGTGGGAATCTCGTGTGTGGGGGAGACGCTGTCAGGGTCTTCGTGAGCCTTTTTAAAGCTGCGGATGGCTTTGCCGATGCTGTCCCCCAACTCCGGCAAACGCCGGGGTCCGAAAAGCAGCAGGGCGATGGCCAGGATGATGATTAAGGT
>JARRQO010000030.1:0-30567 GCA_037381685.1 Deltaproteobacteria bacterium
CCAGGCCGCCGCCTTTAACGTGGAGAAAGTTCTCCAGGAGAGCCAGATGACCTGAGCTGGAGATGGGTAAAAATTCGGTAATACCCTGGACCACACCGAGCAGGAGGGCAATGAGCGGATGCATAATTGCCGGAATGTATCACGGGAAACAAGAGTGGGCAATGCTAAAGTACCGGGAGCCAGGGGTCGGACGGCAAGGGTTAGCCAAAGAAATTGAGCCGACCAGAGGGGCCGGATCAAGATGCCTTGGCTATGGTTACGGTGACCCGGGTGGGGTGGGAGCGCACCAGGTGGACGCCATCGGGCAATACCACGGAGATATTGACGCGGTGGCGGCCAGGCTTCAGGTTTTTGATATCTACCTGGGCCTTGAGGTCCGCCGCCTTGAGATCGTGCACCACAGGCCAGGGACCTTTAACGGTCAGGGTGACCTTTGAGGGAGATATCCGGGAAGCTGGGGGCTCGGTAGATACCGAAACCCCGGAAACAGTCCGGGTGATGGTTTTGGGGCTGATCTGGATGTAGGCCAGGATAGGGACTGACTCTTTCAAACTCAGATGGAGGTTTTTAAAGTCGAGGTCCGTGGCCAAAACGGTGTTTTCTTTGAGATGAGCCACGTCAATGGGGAGGGTGGGAATGAAATTCAATTCGGCCAGTTCTATGGAAGGGCCTTTCACCTTGACCTGTAGCGGTTTGGTTTTGACGCTAACAAGCTTGTAGCCTTGGGGAGGGTGGTTATCCAGGATCGGCTTGATGGGTAGAGTTTGGGTCATGGTGGCGGACAGGTTCAGGTGGATGAGACTGGGTTGGATACGGATGACCTGTACCCCTCTGGGCAAGGAGAAACTATTGGGGCCGAGATAGAAGGTATGACGACCGGCTTTATAGCTGGTGAGATCCAGGGTTTGGGTGAGGCGAGTCTGGGAAAGACTGTTGACGATGGAACGGGGACCGACAACCCGGACCTGGATGGCAGGGGGCACCTCACTGGTGACCATGAGGTTAGGCTGGAGATTGATCATCTCCAGGGACATATTGAGGGTGGTCTCGGTGCGCTCCTCACCGCTGACGGCGAACCAGAGAGCGACGGCCAACAGAAGGGCGAGGAGTTTTAAGAGCCTATTGCGTCCTAAAGTGCCGAACCAGTTTTTCAAACCAAGTTCCTTCATGGTGGGTCGGGGTTTCCAGGAGGTCCCGGAAGGACTGGCGAAGTTGCAGCCGGGTAAGATCGCGTCGCAATCGTCCCCCTTGAGCCAGGGAGATCTGGCCGGAGGTCTCGGAGACCACCAAGGCCAGGGCATCGCTCTGCTCGGTAATTCCCACCGCGGCCCGGTGACGGGTGCCCAAAGCAGGGTCCAGGTCGGGATTGCGGGATAAAGGCATCAGGCAGCCCGCGGCCACGGCTCGATCTCCCTGGATGATGACAGCGCCATCATGAGTGGGGTTATGAGGCCAGAACAGGGAGACCAGAAGCTCTTTGGAGACCAGGGCGTCCATCTTGATGGCTACTTCGTAAAAATCCGAAAGACCGATATAGCGCTCCAGGACGATGAGGGCGCCAATGCGGCGACTGGCCATGGTCTCAGCGGCATCACAAATTTCCTCGGTGGTGACCGGCACGTGCATGCCGGTTGGGGCCAGGGCCTTTTTGCCCATGCGACTGAGAACGCGGCGAATGTCGGCCTGGAAAAGAATAATGACAATGAGCACAAAGCTCTTAACGATGATATCCAGGAGCCATTCTAAAGTAAAAAACTCCAGCTGCCGAGCCACCAGGTAGGCAAGAAACAGGATGAAAAGCCCGGCCAGGACCTGGATAGCCTGGGTCCCGCGAAGCGCCAGCACCACCTGGTAAATAATGAAGGCCACCAGGATGATGTCCACACCATCCTGCCAGCGCAGGTTTCCGATAAATTCCCACATGGCGTGGATGAGGGCTAATCCTTTCTAAGGCGAAATTATTCCAGCCGTTCCGACTATCTCAAAGCTTATTCATTTGAGAGGCCGCGGGCAAGAAATGTTAAGCGTGTTGTTGTAAATGGCGCCCTGGTGCATGGTTGTGGAGCAGTTTTTAGTTTTTAATAAGCAGTTGATTGTAAATTTTGAACCAGGGAACGACCTTATTTAAAGCGGTAGCGGCTGGCAGGGAGGCCGGCTTAGCTGCCAATTCCCGCCGGGGCGGCGCGGATTGCCTCCAGCACGGCTAGGAACTGCCTGGCGTAGTCCACGTTATGGGTGCGGACAATGCGGGCCCCGTGTAGCACTGCAATGGCCAGGGCCGCCAGGGTGCCAATGTCGCGTCCTTCATTGGCGGGGCGCCCTGTAAGGCGCCCGATGAAGGCCTTCCGGGAGGGACCCACCAAGAGGGGGACACCCAAGTCCAGGAAGACATCCAGGCGGTTCAAGACTTCCAGGTTGTGTTCCCAGGTTTTGCCAAATCCGATGCCGGGGTCAACAACCAGGAGGTCGGCCGTAAGCCCCTGGGAGGCGGCGAAGTCCAGCCTTTCCTGGAAGAAATCTCTAATTTCTCCCATCAGGTTGTGGTAGTGCGGCTGGCGCTGCATATCCCGGGGAGTGCCCTGCATGTGCATCAAGATCACCGGCGCCTGATACTCGGCGGCCAGGGGGGCCATGTCAGGGTCGAAACGCAGGGCGCTGATGTCGTTGACCAGGGTGGCGCCGGCATCGATAGCGGCCCGGGCCACCAAGGCCTTGTAAGTATCAATGGAAATAGGGATATCGATCTCGGGAGCGATGGTGTTGATGACCGGCAAGACGCGGCGCAGTTCTTCCTCCAAGGGCACGGGGTCCGCAAAGGGGCGGGTGGATTCGCCTCCGATATCCAGGATGTCGGCCCCGGCCGCCACCAGGGCCCGGGCCTGGGCCAGGGCGGCGTCATGATCGAAATAGAGGCCGCCGTCAGCAAAGGAGTCGGGGGTGACATTGAGCACCCCCATGATCAAGGGGCGGGGCGTGGCCAGTAGTTCCGCCCAAAGGCGACGGCGCTCAGAAATCCCCGCGGTGCCGGAGGGAAATGTCAGGCCTGCCATGCTAAGCCTGCTGGAGAGTGAGCGAAGCAACAACTTCCGGAGATTCGGGGGATTCTTCCGGCTTATGGGAAGAACTCAGGATGCAATCGATTTCATCGCTGTCCAGGGTTTCCTTCTCCAAGAGGGCCTGGGCCAGGGCCACCAGTTGGGAATGATTGGTGGTGAGCAAATTTTTGGCCTGAATATAGGCCTGCAGGACCAGGTTTTTAATGGCGTGATCAATGACTCGGGCGGTCTCTTCACTGAAATCCTTGGACTGGGAGATTTCCCGGCCCAGAAAGATGTGCTCGTCCCGCTTACCAAAGGTCACGGGGCCCAGCTCGTCGCTCATGCCCCAATTGCAGACCATCTTACGGGCCAGGTCGGTGGCCCGTTCCAGGTCGTTGCCGGCCCCGGTGGTGAAATGCTGAAAGACCAGTTCTTCGGCGGCCCGGCCGCCCAAGAGGACGGTCAGAGTAGCGGTGAGATATTCCTTGGGGTAGGTATGGCGTTCATCCAGAGGCAATTGCTGGGTAAGTCCCAAGGCCCGCCCCCGGGGAATGATGGTGACCTTATGAATGGGATCGGTTCCCGGAATACACTTGGCCACCAGGGTATGGCCGGCCTCATGATAGGCGGTATTCATGCGTTCGCTCTCAGTCAGAATGAGGCTGCGGCGCTCGGAGCCCATGAGGACCTTGTCTTTGGCCTGTTCGAAATCAGGCATGGTGACCACATCGCTGCCGCGCCGGGCAGCAAACAAAGCGGCTTCGTTGGCCAGGTTTTCGAGGTCAGCCCCGGAAAAACCAGGGGTGCCCCGGGCCAGGATGGACAGGTCTACCGTGTCGGCAATGGGGGTGCGGCGGGTGTGGACTTTGAGAATGGCCTCCCGCCCTTTGAGGTCGGGTACGGGGACTACCACCTGGCGGTCGAAGCGGCCGGGCCGCAGCAAGGCCGGGTCCAAGACATCCGGGCGGTTAGTGGCGGCGATGAGGATTACTCCTTCATTGGCTTCAAAGCCGTCCATCTCCACCAGGAGCTGGTTCAAGGTCTGTTCCCGCTCATCGTGGCCGCCGCCCAAACCGGCGCCCCGATGGCGGCCTACAGCGTCGATTTCATCGATAAAGATGATACAGGGAGCGCTTTTTTTGCCCTGGATGAACAAGTCCCGCACCCGGGCGGCCCCCACGCCTACGAACATTTCCACGAAATCAGAGCCGCTGATGCTAAAGAAGGGGACCCCGGCTTCTCCGGCGATGGCGCGGGCCAGTAGAGTTTTGCCGGTACCCGGGGCGCCCACCAGGAGGACACCTTTGGGAATGCGCCCGCCCAAGCGGGTGAACTTTTTGGGATCTTTGAGGAAATCGATAATTTCCGCAACTTCTTCCTTGGCTTCCTCGATGCCGGCCACGTCGCTGAAGGTTATTCTAACGGTGTTTTCCGTCATGAGACGGGCCCGGCTCTTGCCGAAAGACATGGCTTTCCCGCCGCCGGCCTGCATCTGGCGCATGAAAAAGATCCAGATGCCCACCAGGACCAACATGGGCAACCAGGAAACCAGCAGAGTGGTATACCAGGGAGATTCATCTTTGGGCTTGGCGGTGATTTCCACCTTTTTGGCCTGGAGGAGCTTGATCAGGTCAGGATCAGAAGGAGCGTAACTCTTAAAGGCCTTGCCGTCTTCCAATTCACCGGTGATTTCATCACCCTGGAGAGTGACCCGGGTGACCTTGTCGCCACGGACCAACTCGATGAACTTGCTGTAATTAATATTGGCTTTGGTGCGGGCGTGCTCCATGCTGTTGAAGTAGTTGAAGAGGAAGATCATTACCAGGGTAATGAGCAGCCACAAAGCGATATTCTTATAAAAGGGGCTCAAACGGTTGTTCATTGTCTTTAATATAAACCGAAAAATATCAATTTTATGAGATTTATAAGATTTATTTTAAGGTTAATGTAGGAAAAATGCAAGGTGAATTCTGCGGTTGGCCTGGATCAGGCAGAAGAGGTGGGAATGGGGCCAGACCCTGCTCTTTTCTAGGGTCAGCGGAAAAGAGCAGGGCTCTGGGTCTATGGGGGGTATCGAGAGGATTTGAAGTCGAATCAGGGGGGTTAGAGCCTTTCTCCCGGAAGTAGACTTTCCAGGCTTTCCCGGGGGATGCGCCAGGGGCCGCCGCCCAATTTGACGCCGTTAATGCGGCCGTCACGCATCATGCGGTAGACGGTGCGCCGGGAAAGAACCAAGATGGTGGCAGCTTCATCCGGCCGAAAGAACCGCTTTTTGCTTAATAATTCCATATCTAGCCTCCTGCATTACGGATTGCTCTTCCTTAAGCTTGTGGCAATCTGCCTTTGCAAAGCCAGTGCCATTCTTCTTAAATGCATTACGGAAAGTTTTTCCTACCTCCTCACCCCAAGCTTCCATCCTCAGGGGGAGGGGAATAAAGACCAAGCCTCAGGCCACAAGCGCAGGGCAAGGCCTCCATTACATGCGCCACTCGCCAACGCCATATGATCAAGGAATAAGATGAGGCGGGGCACCTTATCTCCCACCGGTGATTTCTAACAAAATTCAATCAGACCCATAAATTAGGGGCGCTTTTTCATGAAAAGCCCTAGGGATTGAGGTTATCCCTAGAGCTTTTCAGGTCGCTGGTCAGCCGGTTTGCGATGCGAAGGCACTGTATCAACCAGGTTTTTGTGCCGACGGGAGGCCGAGCGCAATTATTTTCAGGGCGCAGGGAGTCTACTTGTCGCGATAAAGTCAAAGTTGCCGTTGACCTGCACCAGATCTGGGTTTGCAGTCGGAACCGAGGGGGCCAGATTGGGCTTTTGGACTCTTGGGACGCCCGGATTCCGGCAAAGAGAGATTTGAAAATGTGACAAGAAAGGACAAGTGTCTTTAAGTTCGCACGGTTCTTGAAGAAATCAGGAGCAACGGGAGGGCAAACTCAGGGGCGTCAAGATCACCGGCGGGACGGTCAGAATCCTGGAAAGCGCAGTCAATGAGAGGATGGCCGAGGTCTACTAAAGGGAGGGGTCATTTTCAGGTTGAGCAGCCCAGGAACGAGCCTGGGAGTTAAGAGATTAAACCGGACTGGTAAGGCATGGATAAAAGTGAATCTGATGTGGAGGTACAAATGGTTGGCCCCGGCCATGGCGAGTTTCAGAAAGCCGAGGGGGCAGCTGTTTCAAGCGTGCGGGAGTTGAACCGACTTTGGCTAAATCCAGGCAACCATGACGGAAAAGAAGAAGAAGAAGAGAAAGAACAAGCGGGACCTGTATTGGGAGGATGCCCAAGCGCTTTACCTGGCGGGCAAGGAGCTGGAAGAGATTAAAGACATGCTCCCGGTGACTCTCAACACTTTGAACTGTTGGCACCAGGAAGGGCAATGGGAAGAAAAGCGGCGGCAAGTGCCGGTTTCACCCCGATGGCTGGGAGAAGCCTTGAAGGGGGTCCTGCGGGAAAAGGCCGGCCGGATCCTGGAAAGCGGCGAACTGAAGACGCAGGAAGTAGATGAACTTTCTAAGATTGTGATTCTTATCGACCGCTTATGCAGCCAGGGATATGACATGCGCGCCGCGGCCCTGGAAGTGATGGACCGATTCAGCGATTTTTTGCGGAACTGGGTGACGGACCAAGAGGAACTGAAACGCATCTCATTTAGGGTACAGGAATTTTTCCGGGCATTGGAAGAAGATCTTTGATACCGACTTGACCTCGTAGGGACGTGATTGATCAGGCCTGGGAGCAGGGTCAGGAATTGCGCCACAACAACGAAGGATTTTCATTTTTAGACGCCACCTCTATCGACGTTAACCGCGCACAAGGAAGTGCCATGATCTTGAAAAAGAAGTTGAGCAAAAACGAGTTTCGCAAGCGGGCCGATAAGATCATGATGCGTCTGTCGCTGGAAGTCATGCCTTTTTGGTCAGACACCGAAGAAAAACGAAAGCAGCGCCTGGAGCGGTTCGCATTCGGCCCGCTCCACCCTTCCATCATGAATTGATCCGGATGCTGGAGCAGCGGGACGACAACGTGTTGACCCCCATGGTGGTGGCAGCCCCCCGGGAGTTCGCCAAAACTACGGTGTGCAGCTTCGGGTATGTGCTCCAGCAAATCTGTTTCCGAAAGCGGCATTTCATCCTGATCGCCAGTGACACCGAGGATCTGGCCTCGGACCTCACCGGCTACATTTATCTGGAGCTGCTCTATAACGAAAGGCTGCACCAGGATTTTGGCGAGTTGGTGAAAGGCAACAAGCAGGTAGATGATTTTGTCACTTTGAATGACATTCGGGTCAAGGCCCGGGGCCGGGGCCAGCGCCTGCGGGGACTCAAGCACAAGCAGCACCGGCCGGATTTGGCTATCCTGGACGACCTGGAGAATGACACCAACGTACGCAATCCGGAGATCGTTCAGGCCATTTTAAACTGGGTAAAGTCCACGGTGTATCCGGCGCTGGATGCCCGGGGCACCTTGATGATCATCGGCACCATTTTAAAATGGCGCAGCGCCTTGCATTTAATGCTGACCAGCCCGGACGAACCCTACAACAACTTCCAGAGGCAGATTTATCGGGCCATCCAGGATGACGGGACCTCGCTGTGGGAGGCGCGGCATCCGGTAGCGCGTCTGACGCTTCAAAAGCAATTAATGGGCAGTGTGGCTTTCAACCGGGAGAAGATGAACGAGCCGACGCCGGAGGGCGGTTTTTTCCGGGAGGAATGGATTCATTATTACCATCCCGATAGCCTGAAAGACCGGAATCTGGTGGTGGTGGGTTTTTTTGACCCTTCCTTGGAGACCGGGGCCACTGCCGATTACAAGGCTTTTGTTACCGTGGGTTGGTGCCGCCGGGAGATGGTGTTTTACGTGATGGATGCGGTTATCCAAAAAACCACCTTAGAACAGATTATGCGGACGATTTACAACCGGCACCAGCAATTCGGTTATCAGGTGGTGGGAGTGGAAGACAATCTCTTCCAGCGGCTTCTGCTTAAGGAGTTCGACCGCTTGGGGACCGAGCGCGGCCAGCTGTTGCCCTTAAAAGGGGTAACTCACCGGGTCGCCAAGGAGACCCGGGTGGCGGCCCTGTCGCCGCTCATGGAGCGGGGCAAGATTCGCTTCATCCGGGGACATTCGGACCAGGAGGCGCTGGTGGAGCAGCTGCTCTATTTCCCTTCCCGGACGGTGCACGATGATGGGCCGGACGCGCTGGAAGGCGCGGTGGCTCTGGCCCGGGAATTGCCGACGGGAGGAGCGCCGAAATATACCCCCGTTAAGCCGCGGGTCTTCCAAAGCAGGGGGGCTTTTTAGGGTGAGCAGTGAGCGGTCAGCAGTTAGCAGTGAGCTGGGTTTGGGAGAGGAGTGGTCAAATTGGTCTAACTCTCCCGAGGTTAACAGATTTTTCCTGGCTCTAAGATGAGCCCAGGGCTGATGAGCGCAGCCTACTGCTCACTTTAGGAGAAACCATGAGGCTGAAGGATTTATTCGGAAGACTGTTTAAAGAGACGGTGAAACCGGAAACCCGGGAGCTGTCGGCAGTCAGCCTATCGGAACGCTGGAGCAGTTACCCCAGCTCAGGATTGACGCCCAGCCGCCTGGCAGGAATCTTCCGGGAAGCGGATCAGGGAAACGTTTTTCGGCAGATGGAGCTGTTTGAAGAGATGGAGGAAAAGGACGCCCACCTGACGGCGATCCTCCAGACCCGAAAAATGGCGGTGTTGGGCAAAGACTACGAGGTGATGCCCTTTGCCAACACTCCGGAAGATGAAGAGATTGGGGCGCGGGTGGGAGAGATGGTCTACGGTATTCCCAACTTCGAGGAGATCCTCCTGGACCTGCTGGACGCCATCGGCAAGGGGTTCGCCTTGAGCGAAATCATCTGGGAAGTGACAGAGGGCCAGGCCCGGGTGTCGGAGCTGCGGTGGATCCCCCAAAAGAAGGTGGTTTTCGGCGAAGACTGGAAGCCTCGGCTGTTGACCAGCGAAGCCAACTGGCAAGGGGTGACGCCGCCGCTCTGGAAGGTCATCTATCACCGCTACAAGGCCAGGAGCGGCTGCGCCAACCGGGCGGGGGTCCTTAGAGTAGTGGGCTGGATGTATCTGCTGAAGAACTTTGCCTTGAAAGACTGGGCGGCGTTCAACGAAGTGTTCGGTATGCCGCTTAGACTAGGAAAGTATGAACCTACGTCCACACCGGCGGACCGGGACGCGCTGGTTACAGCCATCCGGAACCTGGGTTCCGACGCGGCGGGAGTGATCAGCAAGGCCACCGAGATTGAATTTGTGGAGGCCGCGTCCCGGTCCGGCGGAGCCAATCCCTACCAGCTTATGGCGGATTTTTGCAACCGGGAAATGTCAAAAGCGGTCCTGGGGCAAACCCTGACTACGGATACTGCGGGGTCCACGGGCACTTATGCCGCGGCTTTTATCCATGGGCAGGTGCGCCGGGACCTGGTGGAAGCCGATGCGCAGGCCCTGGCGGCCACCCTGAGGGAACAGCTGCTGCGGCCTTTGGTGGGGTTCAATTTCGGCTGGGATAAGCCGGTGCCCTGGTTCCGCTTTCGGTTTGAAGAGGAGGAGGACTTGAAGGCGCTGTCGGAGGTTTTCCGCAACCTGGCGGCTATGGGATTCCCCCTGGACATGGAGCACGTGGCGGAACGGTTTGGCATCCCGATGGCCGGGGCCGGCGAGGGCAAAGGGTAATCGGGGGACGAGTTTTTTGACGCGGAGCCGTCAAGGACAGACACTCAGGTCCGTCCCCCCAAAAAAGATAGGTCTTGACCCGCATTGGGGAAGGATAAGCAATTAAAATTTGTGAGGTAAAGGGGACTAAAAGAACATGAAGAAACTTATGATAGGCGCAGTCATTTTGGGATTGCTCATAGGTCCCATCACCGGGTGCCAGACTCTGAGCAGTGCTTTTTGTTCACCCACGGCCGAAGAGATCGCCAATGCGACCACCGCACTGGCCCAGGCGCAGCAGATGGAAGCCTTTCTGGCTACGTTGGTGCAGACTTCGACTACGGTGGCGATTATAGCCGGGCTGAATGTAGCCATCGGAATTTATAGCCAAATCAAAGCCGGGGTGTGCGTCTCGGCCGAACAAGAGACTGCGGCGCAGGAGGCTGTGAAAGCCGCGACGCCGGCGGCAATGCAGATGGGGTTCAAGGGCTTTATGCCGACGGCCTGGTGGCAGAACTTGACCCCGGCGGAGCGGCAAGGTTTCAAAGGCTATAGGTCTTAGGGAAGATGATCCGCGGCATTGCTGCGGCAATAGCCGTGAGGTGGGAGGACAAGCCGTGAAAGGTCTTGGATGGCGCAAGGAACATGCGAATTTGACGGCATCAAGACCACCGGGCTGTATACCCCCATTTCACGGCTCTATCTATACAAGGCGGCCAGGAGGTTGGGGGGATTTACCGGTGATTCCGGGGCCTACATCCGGGATGGGATGCGAGCCTTGGTGAGACTGGGGGCCCCCCCGGAACCTCTCTGGGAATATAAGGTCGAGACCTATGATGACCCGCCGGATTTTGTGGCTTCGGGCTATGCCCAAAACTTTGCGGCCTTACGCTATGTCAAGCTGAAGAACTTGACGGAAATCAAGGCCTATATCCGGGCGGGCTTCCCGGTAGTCTTCGGGTTCACGGTTTTCCCGACCATTGACCAGGTTAAGGAAGACGGCTGGGTGCCCCTGCCGACGCCCACGGAAAGGCCGGTGGGGGGGCATGCCGTGTATACCTGCGCATATTCCAACACCAGGAAGTCCAACTACTGGAATGATCCGCCCGGCGCCATCGGATTTGTGAATAGCTGGGGCCGGTGGGGAGAAAACGGAAAGGGCTGGCTGCCATACGCCTACTTTGAGCAAGGTTTCTGTGATGACTCTTGGGCGTTGATTTCGGCCAAGCATCCTGATGATAACGAATTCGGCTCGTGATCTTTAGTGAGGCGGTGAGGAGCCCTTGTATGGTGACGCCCTGCCGTAGAGAGCAACGGAAGGCGAACGACGCGGCAGCGGCCAAGAAACTTTCGCCTGAAAACCAAGAAATGAGGAAAGATAACGATGGCATTGAATGAGGGTGGCCAAAAGCCTGCAAACCTGCCGGAGTGGATCAGAGTGCTTCCTTTGGGCAAAGTGGAATTGGCGGACCACCGGGAGCCTTTCACGGTGGACGAGGAGTCTCTGGGATTTATGGTGGCTGCGTTTCGGTCCCGCGGGGTCGATTTGGTGATCGACTACGAACACCAATCGATGAACGGAGACCGAGCCCCGGCGGCAGGTTGGATCAAGGACCTGGAGGCCAGGGATGACGGCCTCTGGGCCCGGGTGGATTGGACTGAGCAGGCTCAGGAATATCTGACGCAGCGGGAGTACCGGTATTTTTCGCCGGTGCTGCGGTTGGATCCGGAAACCCGCAAGCCCACGGCTCTGATGCATGTGGGTCTGACCAATGTGCCGGCTATCAATCATCTGCCACCCCTGGTGGCCCGGTGGGGGGGAGAGGCCCAGTTATCGGGAGAGTTTACCTCGCTGGACCTGGCGCTGGACGCCCCGATGACGAAATCGGACTCGGTAAAGGAGAAGTCGAAGATGTTGGAAAAACTCAAAAGCCTGATGGGGCTTGCACCCGAAGTGGAGGCGGACGCGGTATGTGGCAAGGCTCTGGAGGCCTTTCGGGACCTGGGTGCGACCTTGAACCTGCCGGATGACGCCACCGTGGCTCAATTGAAAGGCGCGGTGGAAGCTCACAAAGCGGGGGCGGGGCGCTTACTCAAGGCCGAAGAGGAAGTGCAGGCCCTCAAGGCCCGCCTGGCGGAAGAAACCACGGCGCGGTTCGTGGAAGAGGCTCTAAAGGCCGGCAAGGTTTCTCCGGCGCAACGGGGCTGGGCCCTGGAATATTGCCGCCGGGACCTGGAAGGTTTCAGAACCTATATGGAGCGGGCGCCGAAGCTGGTGCCTACCGGTGAGGAATTGGATCTTAAAAAAGAGCCTTTTGATGAGGAGCACGGTTTGGTTCCAGAAGAGCTGGCCATTTGTCGCTCCCTGAACGTCTCGGCGGAGGCGTATTTAAAGGCCAAGGAGCAGGTGTCAGGTGTCAGGTGTCAGGGGCTTGAGGTTAATGGTTAAGGCTCAAAGGTAACGGTTCTCCTGGAACCTGAAGCCTGGACCTGAAACCTGATATGAGAAACCAATATAAGCGGAGGTAAAAGGATATGTCAGCTTTAACCCGTGACCGAGCTACCCCCTACCGGGAAGGTATTGAGGTGGAATACTCGGTGGCAGCCAACACGAAAATTTATGCCGGCTCCCTGGTATGCGTCAATGCTGACGGATATGCGGTGCCGGCGGCGGACACCAGCGGCTTCCAGTTCGCCGGGGTGGCCATGGAACAGGTAGACAACAGCGGCGGTGATGGCGGCAAGGTCGTGCGGCTGCGGCGGACCGGGGTGTTCGAGTTCGACGCGGTGTCCCTCACCCAGGCTATGGTGGGAACGGACATGTACGCCACCGATGACCACACCTTTGATGACACTGCCGGCGCCACCAATCATGTCAAAGTGGGCCAGTTGGTCAAATATGTCTCAGCCACCAAAGGCTGGATCGACATCGCCAGATAACGGGAGGAAATGGGCATGATTATCAATGTGGAAAGTTTAGCGCGACTGTACACGGGCTTTACCGCCGTGTTCAACGCCGCCTTTCAGGAGACTCAGACCTGGTATGAACAGGTGGCCATGACGGTACCGGCCACCACCCGCATTATGGATTACAGGTTCCTGCTGGATTTTCCCATGGTCCGGGAATGGATCGGGGACCGGCAAATCAATTCTCTGGAGCCCAAAGCCTTCCAGGTGGAAACCAAGGACTGGGAAGCCACTATCGAAGTGGACCGTAATGATATCGAAGACGATCAGATAGGATTCTACAATCCCATCGTGGCAGCGCTGGCTCAGGAAGCCCGGAAGCACCCGGAAAAGTTGATCGCCGACCTGCTGGTGGGCGCCTTTACGACGCCGTGTTATGACGGCCAGAACTTTTTTGCCGCCGATCATCCGGTGGGTGAGGGGTCTGCGTCCAACTTTACCGATGGCAGCGACACCCCCTGGTTCCTGCTGGATGCCAGCCGGGCCGTGAAGCCGTTTATCTTTCAGTTGCGGCGGGAAGCCCAACTGGTGCGCATGGACCGGGCGGATGACGAACACGCCTTTATGCGGAAGAAATTGCGCTACGGTGTGGATTACCGGGGCGCGGCGGCCTATGGTCTGTGGCAGTTGGCTTATGCCAGCAAAGATGCGCTCAGCCCCACCACGTACGCGGCCGCCCGGGCCACCATGATGTCGGTGCAGAATGTCGACGGCCGGCCGCTGGGCATCACGCCCAGCTTGCTCGTAGTGCCCCCTTCCCTGGAGGCGCAGGCCCGGGAAATTTTGCAGGCGCAATTTATCGTCGGCGACCCCAACAACGGTGGAGCCAAAAGCAATATCTGGCAAGGCACGGCGGACCTTCTAGTAGTACCGGAGCTGGGGTAAGGTCCGCAGGCGGGACGCCCGCCCCACAGGGGGAGGCGGCTTTAGAGCCGTCTTCCCCGGATCTTCAGGAAGTCTTTGATCAACCTGGAGAATGGGACCGAAATGGTATCGGCTTACGCGTCCTTTAAGCCAGGCGGAGCGCATAAGAGAGGAAATAATGGCTTATTGTTCCGAAGATGACCTCCTCAAAATGATTCCCGAGGCCGAGTTGGTCGACTTGACGGTGGAGTCCGGGGACGTCCCTGACAGCCTCATCATCGCTGACGCCATCAACAAGGCCGAAGCTGAGATCGATTCCTACCTGGGGGTCAGGTATATGGTGCCGGTCTCTCCGGTTCCGGACCAGGTTAAGGCGCTGGCAGTGGATTTGGCCATCTACCATCTTTACTCCCGGCGTAACCTGGTGCCGCCGGTGCGGCAACAAAGGTATGCCGCTGCAGTAGCCCTTTTGAAGCAAGTGAGGTCGGGAGAGATTGTGATCACGGGCCCGGATGGAGAGACGCCTGCAGCGGCAAAAGACGTGGCAGAGGCTACCAGCGCCATACGGTGCTTTACCCGGAATACCCTGACGGATTGGTAATGGGTTGATTTAATGGCCAATGATATTTGGACGACGGTGGAAGAGGCGGTTTTAGGCGCCCTGGAGGGAGAACTGGAGGGCCAGGTCAAGACCCTGGTTTCTTACCAGGGGGACTATCTGGCCGATCTGACCCGGGAGTACTGGCGTCTCCCTGCGGTGTTGGTGCAGTTGCGCCAGAGCCAGGGGGAGCAAGTCACCATGAGGTCCTATGACTTGACCCTGGAGTTTACCATTCTTGTGGTGGACCGGGGTGGTTTCCCAAAACAGCGAGCGGCAAACGGAGTCTACCCGATACTGGCGGGAGTGCGGAAGGCCTTGTGGCATCAGGACCTGGGGCTGGACATGCAACCCCTTGATCTCATCAAAGAAGAATCGTTATTGAGCAATCAGGAATTTTCCGTTTATGCCGCCAACTATGGCACCACCATGGTGCAGGATATGTGAAGCTGACGAGGAGAGTGAATCATGACCCGGTCCATCCGGAATTTTTTAGCTACCCACAATCTGCTGGCGGTATCGGCAATGCAGCAGGAAGTGGCCATGAACACCGAACAGGAATTGGATACCACGCTGCTGGTGGACCTGAACACGGTGCTCAACTACCAGGCCGTGAAAAACCCCAACCGGGAGGAGCTTACCGGCAATGAGGAAGCTGACCGGCTCCATGATTTTGGGGGCAAGGTAGCAGGCACCTTGACTTTTTCCCGGGCCCAGCCGCAGCATTTCGCCTTTCTGCTGGGCTACGGCCTGGGTGCGGTTACCACCAGCCCGGCGGGGAGCAGCGGTTATCGGCATACCATCCTGCCGCAGTCCGGGGAGGTGGATACAGCCCGGTCCAACCCGTCTTTTACTGCGGCCATGCGTTTCGGCCGTCAGGTGATGAAACGGCGCTTTGCGTCCTGTTTCATCGATCAGGTCAGGATGGATTTCAGCAAGGATGGCTGGGCCAAGATCAGCGGCACTGTCAAAGGCAGCGGCAAGGTGGTGGACAACACCTTAATGGAGGAAGTGAGCGCGGCTTACAATGCCAGCAGCCTGTCTTTGGCGGCCAATGAGGTGGCGGGAGAGATCGCGGCAGAACGACTCAGCAACGTTCAGGCCGTGCAGGTGCTGAACCCGGTCACCCAAGCCTGGGAGGAAGTGGCATACCAGACTGTTTCCGAAGAAGCTCCCGGAGTCATTTCCATTACGGCGCCGGGAGCCACGGGAGATAATACCACCTACCGGATCTATTACATCCCTGGCGAAAGCGGCTGGATGAACCTGCCGCCCCGGGTGGAAGAACCCCCTCTGAAGGTAAGCCAGTTGGAAGTGACCCTGGGAGGACAATGGGACGGCACGAGCTTTCAGGGCGGGTATCCTTTGACCACGGAACTGCGGGGCGTCACCTGGATTTTGAAAAACAACCTGACGCCGGAGACCATGCCCGGGGCCGGGGGCAATTATGCCAACCGGGCCTACAGGACCGGACGGCAGCAGAGCCTGAAGTTCGACCGGGATTTCCGGGACTTCCTCCTGGCTCAAAACCTGAAAGACAACGACACCCTGGGGGTCTACCTGAAGGCCACGGGCCCGGAATGGGCGCCGGGGTTCAACTACCAGGTGGAACTGATCTTTCCCCGGGTGGCGGTGCAGGGAACCACCGTCAAGGTGTACCAGCGTCGCTTGGGGGAAGAGGTGGAATTCGCGGTCCTGGAAGACGATACTTACGGGTCGGTGGTGGCTTACGTCCAGAACCAGGTGAGCAGCTACGTGGCGTAGGAACTCACGCCCAGCCGCAAAGATGTGAAAGCGGGGAGATAACATGGCGAGACTCTTGGGAGAACAACGTCACGTATTGGCGATCCAGGACCCGATCTCCGGGTCGGTGGTCAACCTGCATTACCGGCGGCCAACCTCGGAAGAACGGGTGGCCTACCAGCTCTCGGCCTTTCGCCTTGAAGGCGGTGAACGCCGGTTTTGCCTGGGTGAGACCCGTTTGAAGTTCGGGCTGGAGATCCTCACCGGGTTTGGGGCCGGGGATTTTGTCATAACGGCGGAAGGCGAAGAAATGCCTTTGGACCCGGCAGTGCATCCCGATTGGAAAGAGCGTCTCGCCAAAGAGGCTCCGGACTTGGTATCTTACCTGGCCCAACAAGTGTTTGAAGGCCTGCGGGTGGCCGCACCGAAGGAGCAGGAGTGGGACTGAAGACGGCTTTCGGAGAGCACCGCCAAGACTGGCCCCTGGACAAAGAGTTGCAGATGCTGGCAAGCGGGCGGCTCTGTGGCCCGGAAGAGCGACGCCGCTGCCGGGCGGAGAGCGGGGCCTTTGCCGACTGGGCCTGTGAGGCG
The DNA here is from genome assembly GCA_037381685.1 of Deltaproteobacteria bacterium. Taxonomy (GTDB): domain Bacteria; phylum Desulfobacterota; class Desulfobaccia; order Desulfobaccales; family 0-14-0-80-60-11; genus 0-14-0-80-60-11. The sequence goes on from JARRQO010000030.1 coordinate 16,483, forward strand.
TGTGCCGAACGGGTGCGCCCGGAGGCCATCTCTCCCTGGACCTGGCACCTGGTTTTTTTGTATCGGTTGAGCCAAGCCGGTTATCCCTTCAAGGCGAACGATCTTAGTCTCGAGACCTGGCTGCTTTTAGGAACGGTGCGCCGGGTTTTGGAAGGAGTCCACCGAGGACAACATGGCTAAAACGACAACGCGAAACAATGCAAATCAGAAAAAACTGCGGGATTATCGCTCCTACCAGGAAGAGCTCTTAAGCCTCAGCCGGCAATACAGCCAAGCCCGTTTATCCGAATGGACTCAGGAGGCCCAAGCCCTGCATGACAGCTGGAGTAACTTATCCCAGAATTGGCAGTCGAACCTGGACCAGATGAGTACGGCATCCGGTAACCAGTTTGCCGAGATGGCGGCGCAAGGGCAGGCTGCGGCCGATCTCATGGGGCAGAGCTGGCAGCAGAACCTGGCTACGGTCTCGGAATCCGTGGACCAGTGGGGGGAAAACTTTCTTGATACTCTGGCCAAGGTAGCGGGGGCCTGGGGGGCAACCGCAGGGGGCCAGGGAGGAGGTGGATCTGGGTGGTCGTCCCTTCTGGGTGGGGTTCTGGGGTTCGGCGGCTGGTTTCACCAAGGGGGGATTGTGGAGGCCCACCAGGGCATGGTGATTTCCCCGGGCACCTTGATGGCCGACGAACAGCTTATCCTGGCGCAGAAAGGGGAGGGGGTCCTCCCGCGAGAGAGCATGGCCCGCCTGGGTGAAAAGAACTTTGAAGCCCTGCGGACCGGCAAGTTTGATCTCAGCGGCGGCAAGACCGCCCCCGGCTTCAATGTAACTATTCAGGTCCAGGCCCTGGACGCCTCGGGGGTGGCGGGGTTGGACTGGGACCGGGTGGTGCAACGGCACCTGTTGCCGGCCTTACGGCAAGAAGCGGACCGGCGCTGGTAAGGAGGAAAGATGGCGAACGCCCGGTTGGAATGGACCCCGGTGGAAGGCAGCCACCAGAGCTATACATTGCCGGTCAACTTCACCTGGGATTATCAGGAACTGGCCCAGGATGAGACCGACCGGGAGCGCGCCCTGGACGGCACCCTGAGGAGTTATCTTCGAGGTCTGAAGCAACGCTGGGTCTTGCAATTCCAGTACATTTCGGCAGTCCAGAAGGACGCCCTTGTGAGCCTCAAGCAGGCCCAGGTAGATATTGATTTTTTCCGGGATGGGAGCGGACCCAAGACTTTTACGGGGGTCTGGACCAATGACCTGGATTTCCGGGAGGTTTCTCCCGGCTTCTGGACCGGAAGCATGATTCTGGAAGAAGTTTAGAGTGAAGAGAGCAGTGAGCGGTAAGCAGTGAGCAGATAAAATCCTTTTTTCCATTGTTACTGCCTTTTGAGAGGGAACCATGCGACAAGCTGGGCCAGAGTATCTCCAGGAAGAAGCCCGATACCGGGGCGCCAGGCCTCGAGTCAAGGCGGTTCTCTTCCCCTTTGACCTGGACTATGGGCTGGCTCCGGGCTCCGGGAATTTTGTCCAGACCGTCTATGGCGGGGAGCCGGGAAAACTGGCCATGGATGAGGGTTATTTTACTTCCGGCTCCTGGACCTCCCCGGTAGTACAGGCCTTTTCACCCTACCTGGACGAAGCGGTGACTTCTTGGGAGACTCCTGCGGGTCACATGGACGTGGAGATCGGGTTCCGAAACGGCGCGACTCCGGACGCAGTGGCCCAGGCGGTTTTCGTGTCTCTGTCGCGGGGACAGGATATTTCTTTGGCTCCGTATTTTCAGATAAAGGTTGATTTCCAGGAGACTGTGCGGGCCTGGGCCCTGGATGAGGTTGGGGAGGTGGATAACTTCTCGGCCTATGCCGTGGATCAGGCTCCGGATGAAGGTTTTGAGTCCTACGCCTCGGATGGTCCGGGTTGTCTCACCGGCTTCAGCCTGGCCGGGCGGTTCAGCCTGCCGGAGCAGGAAATCATTGATCCGGGCAGCTTACAGGTGGAACTGGCCCGGGATTTTAGCGAACTCAGGGCCGCTGACCACGCTTTGGTCCTGGATAACCGGCTGGGGCAATGGTTGAACCGGCCCGGCAATGCCTATCTTCAGGGGCTGGATTTAACCCAAAAGCAATTGGTCCTGTACCATGGCTGGGAACTGGCTGACGGCGCGGTGGCCTGGCAACTGCTCTACCAGGGAGTGGTGCAGCGCCTGGCCGGGATGGCCCATGGCTGGAGTCAGCAACATCGGGTCCGCCTGGAAAGCCAGGATGGGGTGGCCGCAAAGCTCAAACAAGTTGTGGGCGCACCTGCCGACACCGGAGAACGGCGGCCGTTTATGCGCGGCACCTACCTGGCCCAGGGAGAGCTGATCCAGGTGATTGAAGCGGCAACAAGCGAGATCGTTTTTACGGGCAGCGGCAGTGCCCGCCTAAACCTGCTGGGGACCTATCGGGGGGACTACTCCCGTAACTATGTCCTGGAAGTGGATACCGCCGGCGAAGTAGGGAGCGCTACCTTCCGGTGGTCCCACGACCAGGGGCAGAGCTGGCAAAAGGCCAACCTGGTTACCGGCGGGCCGGATGCACCCATGCAGTTGGAGGACGGCCTCTCGGTTTATTGGGAGTCGGGTGTGGGTCAGGACCTGGGCCTAGGGGACCGCTGGAGCTTTACCGCAATTCCCCCGGTTTACTGCTACCAGGTATTTGGCGCACCTTTTCAAGACCTCACCGCGATTTACCTGGACGGGGAAATAGACGACGATCGGGTAACCGCGGCGGCGGACACGGGCTTGATTCAGGTGAGTGGCAAAAACGCCCAGGTACAGGTCCGGGTGGTCAAAGATCATACCACTCATCCGGTGGATATCGTGACCGATATCCTGGCCGAAGTAGGTTTGAGTCCGGCGATCCACCAGGATTCTTTTGCCCTGGCCAAGAGCCTGACCCCGGAATACACAATAGGGATAAGGTTTGAAAACGTCACCGCGGCGCAGGCTATTCGGGAGATTGTCCGGAGGTGCCTCTATGATCTCTGGATCGGTTTCGGGGAGATCAAGCTCAGCGCTTACTTGGGTGAAAGCAGTTAGCCGCGAGCAGTTACTTAAGCGTTGCTGGCCTATGCCAAAAAATATTAAGGATATCGGTACGTTGAACTTAGTTTTTTGAATTTATCAGATCGGTAAGAAGTTGGCAGTTGGCAGCTTTTTACTGCTCACAGCTTTCAGCTTATTACTCGCTTTAAGGGATGACCATGGGACGCGTGCAATGGACCCGGGCCTCGCAGTTCAATTGGGTCTTCGACAATATGGGAGGCACCCCGCTCCAGGAGGCGGTGGCCGGTAACTGGGATCAGGCCGTGGCCGCGGTCCAGGAAGATGGCCGAGTGGCGATCACCGCTCCCAACCCCGGAATTGGCCAAGTCTACTGGGTGCGGGGCATCTGGCTACAGGAGACCTTGTTCCCCTGGGAAGGGTTTTGGGCCGAACCGTTGAGCGGGGATCTCACCAACTATTATACGGGTGGCTCTTTTGTCAACGAGGGTGAGGCGACCTTAGTGACTCTGGGGACGTCGCTGCCCGCCGGCACCATGATTCAGGTTTATTACATTTATTTGACCGGCGAGCGGGCCTCCAAATATGAACCGCTGAATGATTATCCCTGCATCCGCCGGGCTTACCGGGGTCGGGGCGATTACACTTATGATTTTGCGGTGGACCGGATGCTGGATCTGATGGTTCTGCTGCACCTGGCGGGGCGGGAGCGGGGCCAAGACTTTGGCCCGCTGATCCGGTTTCTCTGGGACGCCTTCCAGACCCGGGAGGAATCCCGCACCTCGCCTTTGATGCGTGACGACTTTGAACGGCAGCAGTGGGACCGGGGGGCGCACCTGCTGTATCGCGGCGCCACCACTGGAGTGTCGGCCTTTCAAACCTTTAAAAATGAGCTGGCTCCGGGCCAAAATAGCCGGGAGCTCCACGTCCGGGCGGTGCTTCCCACCGCGAAGGACGCGGCCTGGTTCGGTTACGGCCTGGACTGGTCTCTTAACGATGATCCCTTCAAGGCCATGGACCGTCTCAGCTTTTCCCTGCGAGGCAACGCTGACACCAGCCGCGTGCATCACCTCACCAAGATGGGCAGCGGCAGCGCCGCTCTGGTGTTACTCGGAGATTATGGCCGGCAAGAAAAGCGCCAGTTTGTTATAGAGATCGAGACCACGGGAGAGGTGGGCGTCGCTACTTTTTGCTGGTCCAAGGACGGCGGGGCTACCTGGGAAGCCGCGGGGGTAGTGAGTGGCGATCGGCAGCACCCCGTGACTCTGGATGAGCAACTTGCCGTGGCCTGGGAGAGTGGCGGCGGGAATGACCTAGTGGCCGGAGATCGTTGGAATTTTTGGGGAGGCGAGCCCGCCATTCATCCCCGGCGTCTCCTGGTGACCCTGATTGATGCCGATCCGAACGATCCAGACCCCTATATCCCTGAACATGCCTACGTCCATGCCATACCGGATCGCTTTGCCGAAGCCACCGCCTTTGATCTGCCTTTTAGCCAGTTCTGGCGCTTGGACAATATCATCGACGACGCCGACCGGCTTCAGGCCATGTCAGGGACCTGGTATTCCGCTGCGCAAGAGGGCACCAGCGTCATCACTGTGGGCACCCGGGAAGAGACCGAGGTTATCCTGGGTGAGACCTTTTATACCCAACGATACATCATTTGGGATCTGGAACCTGATGTCACTGCGTTTGGGATGTGGACCGGTATTGATACTTCCCGCTGCAACTCTGCCGGTCGGGTCAATGTCAATTTCCTTATCAAACCGGAGATAAGCGGAACCGGCGAGCTCACCATCCGGGTCAAAGTCAAAGACGCCCGAGGCAGCTATTTTCATCGGGATGTCACGGTGCAAAACCACGCCTGGCAGCGGGTAACCGCCAACCTGGAGGAGATGTCGCTGGAGTCGGGCGCGACCCCACTCACCCACCCCATCGAAGTTGTGGATATCGGCATCCCGGCCTCTCCCCCCAGCAACGGGGCGTTGGCTTTCACCGACCTCAAGTTCGACGACCATGTAACCTTCGCTGAGGCCAAGCATCTGAAGGTGGCAGAGTTCAAGATGGAGCAGCAGGGCCTGACGGAGCATGAATGGTGGCTGGATGATGTGGCGCTCAATCTTAACGCCTCGGACCCCTACCCTTATGCCCCCCGGCTGGCTATTTCCCTGACCCCATATGGCCAGAATCCGTGGCGGGGTCCTACTCTGGTACATTACGTCCACCCTTTGGCTCCTTTTCTGGTGGGGGCGCCGGAACTTACCCAAACCTATCTGCAGGTGCATGCCGACGCCCAGGCAGAATATACCCGGCGTTACGGCGGGGTGCCGGGCCCTGTCATCCCGGTTCACACCCGCAATGACGTAGAAAACATCGCCCTGTGCGGGGATGAGGATTTCGGGCGGTTCTCCTGGTGGCCCCGGTACCGGGATTTCGGCAAAGTTACGGGCAGCTGGCATTTCAATGGAGACCTGACTGACGCCTCCAAACACGGCCATAATCTCGTCTGGTCTGCCGGCAGCCCCACCTATACCGACGGCATCTCTCAACCGGAGCACACTGCCTTGAGCTTTGATGGCAGTGGCAAGCAGGCGTATTTTCAGAGCGGCCCGGACTTTCAATTAGAAGATGGTGATTTCACTTTGGAAGCGGTAGTCAAGTTCAACAGTCTGGGCGCAGCAATGAGCCTCATGTCCATTTGGAATCAAACCAGCAATCAACGCAGCTGGAACTTTTACAAGTCAGAAGACGACATGATCCATCTGAGCTATTCGACGGATGGAGAAAACTACTTTGATATTCCTTTGACCGAATAACCTGGAGGCCAAGGTGGGCGTGGATGGCTCCCAGATCACCACCAGCCTGGACTACCTCCTGAAAAATCCGGCCAGCATTGACCCGGGGCATAAGCACACCCGTGCTTCAATAAGTGGCCTGCTCCAGTCCGATGTTTCTGGTTTGGTAGATGCCCTAGCGGCAAAGTTGCCCATCGCTACTTATCAGGACCCAGGTAGCATTGATCCTGGCCACGAACATACCAGGACCTCGATTTCAGGATTATTAGCCTCCGATGTGGGTCTGGGCAACGTTACCAACGACGCCCAAATGAAAAGGGCGGCCGGGGATTTCGCCGATTTTTCCGAAAAGGCAACCCCGGTAAACGCCGACCTTCTGTTGGTGGAAGATTCCGAGAATGGCGGCGCTAAGAAGAAGGTGCAGGTGGGGAACTTGCCCGGTGGAGGTAGTGGTGATGGTGATGTAACCGGCCCGGCCTCCGCTACAGATAGCAATTTCGTTGCCTTCGATGGCGCCACCGGGAAGTTGATTAAAGATTCAACTGCAAAGGCTTCCGATTTTGAACCGGCGGACGTGGCCATTCAGGCCCATATTACGGCGACTTCGGGCAACCCTCATGAAGTCAGCAAGTCCGATGTGGGTCTGGGGAATGTCCCCAACTTGGATACTTCTAATCCTTCCAATATCTTACAAGATTCAACGCATCGGTTTGTAAGTGATTCGGAAAAGTCTACCTGGAACAGCAAGCAAGACGCCCTTGGATTCACTCCTGTGCCGGAAACCCGGAGCGTTGCAGGACATGCTCTAACTTCTGATCTAGTAATTAGCAAAGGGGATGTAGGTCTCGGCAACGTTCCCAATTTGGATACGTCTAATCCTGCAAATATAACCCAGGATTCAACGCATAGGTTTGTATCCGATGCGGAAAAATCCACCTGGAATGCCAAGCAGGATGCGTTGGGATTTGAGCCAGTTCCTGACACAAGGACGGTTGCAGGCCACCCTTTGACTGCTAACGTGATTATTTCAAAATCCGATGTGGGGCTGGGAAACGTCCCTAATGTTGATGCCACAGACCCCACCAACATTTCTGAGGATTCAATTCACCGATTCGCTACTGATGCCGAGAAATCCACTTGGAACGGAAAACAAGATCCGCCTTCTGAGGGGGCTTTCCAGGACGGCGACAAAACCAAACTGGACGGCATCGCGGCTGGTGCTGAAGTCAACGTGCAATCCGATTGGGACGCCGTAGCCGGTGATGCTCAAATTCTCAATAGGCCTACCCTTGGAACGGCTGCGACCAAGGATGTCGGCACCGGAGCCGATGAAGTTGCCTCTGGTGACCATAATCATTCTGGAGTTTATGAGTCTGCGAATACAAATATTCAGACACATATAACTGCTACTTCCGGGAATCCCCACCAGGTCAGCAAATCGGATGTGGGTCTGGGCAACGTCACCGATGACGCGCAGGTAAAACTTTCTGGCGCCTACTCAGACCCTTCCTGGCTTACCGGCCTGAACGCCTCTAAGCTTTTAGCTGGTACCGGGGCGGTAACTTTGGAGGCCGGGGGGACAAACCAAAACATAGTCCTGTCGCCCAGCGGAACCGGTTATGTAGTGCTGAATGGCAATGTCGGTATCGGGAACTCAACCCCAGGAGTAAAATTGGAAGTCACTGGTTCTGGTGATGCACCCTCTTTTATGGTCAATGCCCCAGATGTCGCAAACGCTCCTGCCTTTTCTCTTTATCTCCCATTGTCAACAAACATGACAAGTGGCAAGGCTTTTCAAATAAAAGTAAATGGCGAGAGTTTCGGGAGAGTATTGTTTTACAGTGACGGAAAGTTTGCACTTGGCCCCGGCAACACAAATCGAGATACGGTGCTTTCCCGTTACAGCGCCAATACTTTTCGGATTTCCTCAGATGGGGCCAATGGCGCAGCCAATTTAATCGTGAATGGCAAAATCGGTATAGGCACAACTTCGCCTAACGCTGCGGCCCTGCTACACCTTGCCAGTACCACCAAGGGCTTTCTGCCCCCGGTGATGACCGTCGCTCAAAAAACCGCCATCAGCAGCCCGCCAGAGGGTTTGGTGGTCTATGACTCGGACCTGCAAAAACTCTGCGTTTTCACCGGGTCCGCTTGGGAAACCCTCACCAGTGCGTAAAGGAGAACCCATGGATACTGCGGAAGCCAAGGCCCTGATCGAGCAGAAAAAGCAAGAGCGGGTAGAACGCTGTGAGGCCAAGATTAACCAGGCCTTGCAGGAAGAACGGTGCGGTCTGGAGGTGGCCGTGCTGATCACGGCGAAAGGAAATATTCCGCAATTAAATATATTTGCCCAGGATTGATTCTGAGATGAAATACGGCACTTTCCAATACGGCGCGGGATATAAATACAGTTCCGGTGATGCCAGTGCGGTGTTCAGAGTGGGAGGGACTGATACGGAGGCCTTTCTGGACGGAGCCGTCGACTATACCGCGCTGCACAAAGGCCGGGCCATGTCGGCGTCAGAAGTGGCGGACCGCTGGCGCATCATCCAGGGCCAATGGAACGGTTCAGGCTATCCGGAGGTAGGCAACGGCCTGGGCCAGTACTGGGCTTTCCTGCGCCTGGCGGAATATTTTTTCGTGACCAGCGATGCCGCGGCCTGGCCCGTGCTCGACAACTGGCTCACCTGGATCGACACTTTTGGTGCGCCCGACGGCGAAGGCTGGAAGATTCCCACCCTGTTCTCGGAGTATGGTTTCACTTATGGCACCTATGACCCGGGGATGGCCGCGTCCGTGGCCCTGGGGTGCGTGTGGATTTATTTGCGCCAGGGCGATGCCCGGGCCGCCACCTGGGCCCGGCGCCTCCTGGATGATCTCCGGGAGAACCGCTGGGACCCGGATTTCGGCGGCTATAAAAGCGGCTACCACTACGCCTGGCTCAATGCGTTGGTGCTCCGGGCTTTTGGCATCGCGGCCCGGGGCGCGGCGGGACAGGCATATATCTTTCCGGCTCAGCCCGAAGACTTGGAGCACTTTGACACTTTGATGGCCTGGGTCTTTGCCCATGCAGGGGATGAAAAGCCCAACATCCTGAACGCCGACCGGATTCCCTTCTATTACAGCGAGGCCGCGGACGTGTGGGACAACGCCCCCAACTATCTGGCCATGGGCCAGATGGGCACCCTGGAGGCGGTGGTGGCCATGGCGGGCGCGGCCCTGGAGTACGCCAAGGGCGCCGGGGACTGGTCCTGGTGGCAGAGTCTGCTGGATTTTATCCTGCAAGACCACTTGGTGAGGCTGAACGCCTCACAGATCCGCTCTCTCAAACAGGCTTATGAACAGACCGGCACCAAAAACCTGGTGCGGGTGCTTTACGCCAACTACGACCAGGACAACACCAAGTACGCCGAGGCTCGTGAGGAAGCAGCCATCGAGGCCGCGGGGGAGTTGGCCCTGGATCTGGATTGTCGTTACGGTTCACAGGTTATCCTGGAAGACCCGGAGGTGGCCCGACTCCTGGCTTTCCGTCTGTTGGCGCGCCTGAAAGAGCCCCGGGAGCTGAGTGAAGTGGAAACCTGGCTGGAAGGGGCGCGCCTGGAGTTGGGCGACACGGTGGCGGTGACCTCAGACTTTCACGGCCTGGATCAGGATGAATTTACCGTGAGCGGTAAGGATCTGGATCTGGCGGGACGGACGGTGCGTCTGAGCCTGGACCGGCCCTTGAACACCGACTGGTTCTGGGCCGTAGACGCCCCGGGAAGTGCTGCCGACGCCTGGGCTATCGATGTGGCCAGTTCCTTTGACCCCAATTGGGCCTTTCGGGCTGAGGCCGGTTAATTTCGGGGAGAGACGAAGCTTTTCTCCCCGCCATATTCTAATCAGGTTAAGCGAGGTTAATCCATGTCTCTGATTCACCTTCCCCAAACCAAGTGGGGCAGCGGCACCGGCCGCCAGATTATTTTAAAAGGCGATTTCGCTGAAATCGAGCAGGCGGTGTTGGAGGCCTTTGAACTCACCCGAGCCCCTGGGCTGGAATTTGTGGACAGCGCCACCGTTCGGGTTAATGCTACGGCGGACTGCAAGGCACGGGTCATGATGTCCGGCTTTCCTTCTCCTCTGGGCCGGGGCCATTGGACGGATGGAGGCTTAAGCGATGGCCGCTACCGGGAGAACGCCGCGCCCTCGAGTCTCAACCTGGCAACCGCCGGGAATCTCTGGGGCACTGAAAAGTCCAACCAGTGGTACGCCATCTATGCCCTGGCGGGAACCAATGACACCATGTTTACCTTGAAGGCCATGCCGGTGATGCGAGTGGCTTCCCAGGCCGGTCAGGTGATTACCCTGAGGAACAACGCGAATGGGGCCAACATCGGTTACGGCTTTACCGCCAATGAATTGGCGGGGGCAAGCCTGCTGGTCCTCAGCGGGACTTCCCGGGGCCTGATTCGAGCCCTTACCGCCAATAATGAGGACGATACTACTGCCGGCACCGTCACCTATGGCGATGCCAGCTTGACACTGGCCCAAGGGGATTGGGTCATCGTCCTGCCAGCCACCAATTTTCGCTACCTGGGCATGATTTTGAACGATGCCGACGGCAATCTGGCCCCCTTTTTCCAGGATGGCGGCTGTACCAGTTATGTCAATCCGCGGCAGTTGGTGGCCGGGTCCATTAACGGCTACACCCTGGTGGATTTAGGGCTGGTAGCGCCACCCACGGCCTGGCAGCTGGAAGGCTATGCGGCGTCCGCAGCTGGCTACGATGTGAAGCTGGCCGTATCCTATGATGGCAGCACTCCAGCCCTGGTGGTCCATGGCAATCCGCCGGAAACGAATTTCCAGGGAGTGCGGGGGGCCTTTCCCTTTGCCTGCCGGATTTTGGATGGCGGAGGGATCTATCTGAATAACGAGAACACCGCCAATCAGGCGGTCAAAATCACGGCCTGGAGGGAATAATGAGATTGGAAGGCAGGAAAACCTATATCACTGCGGTGGTGCTGGGTCTGGCCAGTTTTGCTCTGGCCATGGGCTGGCTGGACAAGACGCAATACCAGGTAGTTATCGGTTTGTTGGGTTCCTTGGGGCTGGCGGCGCTCAGATCCGGGGTGGCCAAGTCCACCACCGATAAGACGAAGGCAGCCGGGCCAGAAAAGGCTGAGCCCATCTCCGGAGGAACCCCGGTGGTTGAAGCCAATGTCGGCGGGAACTGACAAGTAGTAAGGCGGGGTCGGATCCGGGAGCAATATCTGGCCCCGCCAGGGATTTTCGGAAGATTATTATGGAATTTCAAGATCTAAGTGCACATGTAGGGACTTTGGTCTCTTTGCTGGGCCTTTTTGCCGGGGTGAGCGCCATGCTGCTGTGGCGGATGCTGGTGCGCATGGAAAAGAAGCTGGATGAGCTGGCCAACCATTCCTCTAGCTGCCGCCAGGAGCTGGGGGAGCGCTTCGTGCCCCGCTTCGAGCATGAAGTGGAGCACCAGGGACTGTGGGAAGCTCTTAATTACCACAGCCATGATATGCGGGGGAGGGTGGTGCGATGACGGAAGATCGGGTGGACTATTATGTCAATCATTTACATGTCACCTGCCTGACTCTGCTCCGGCTCAAGAAAGTGGAGGCCTATGGTCAGGACCCCGGTTTTATGGAGCTTTTGGGGGGCTTCCTCAACCATAGCCGCCAGCTCATGGACTTGATCCGAAGCCGGGAGGAAATGAGCCAGCTGAATCAGAAGAGCTTTACTGCCCCGTGCAGGAAGGGAGCCGCCATCGGGGCAGCCCCGCGCACGATCTAAGAATATCCAGGGCACGCTATCGGCGTGCCCTTTAAGCTTCATGTCGCCCGCAGGTTGAAGCTCCGTCTTAGACAGTGGTGCGACGCCGCCCCGGGGTTGACGGTCCGCGGTTTTTCTGATAGGCCTGTGCATAACAGGGACGCAGGCATGAATCTGTTGGACTTGGGTATTATAGTTCTTCTGGCCTTGATTACCTTAAGGGGCTATTACCGGGGCCTCTTTCAGGAAGTGGCGGTTTTGTTGGGGATAGTCGGGGGCGTGATCGTGGCGGCCCATTTCTATCTCCGCGTGGCATATCTGGTCCTGCCCTGGATTACTGATCCCCTTTATGCCCGGTGGGTAGCCTTTGCCGTGTTATTCGTGGCGGTTTACTGGCTCACCCGGTTGGTGGGCCATTTTCTCCAACGGGTGCTTTATCATCTCTATCTGGATTTTTTTGACCGACTCCTGGGAGGGACCTTTGCTTTGGCCAAGGGGGCGCTCCTGGTAGGATTCGGTCTGATGTTTTTGGGGGTAGTGCTGCCCAAAAATTCCCACCTGTTCCAGGGTTCCGCCACTGCTCCCCACCTCATCTCCTTCTCCCGCCAATCCCTGGAATTGCTGCCCCAGAACTTCAAACAGCGTTTGAACGAGTATTTGAAGGAATGGCGCCGACCCCGGGAGAAACGGCGGGTCCGAGAGGTCTGGCCCAGGGAGGGTAGTGAGCCCCGACCTGCGTCCATCCCTTTGCTGCCGCCAGGGAAATGGCTCCGAACCTGATACGGCAGCCTCCGGGGTGATCCGTCCCGGAGCATCACTTTCTGGAGTTTCCGACATGACCGGCAAAAAACGCGAGCCTGGTGCGGCGATGAATGAAATCGTGGCCATTGTGCGGCGGCTGCGGGCCCCGGGGGGATGTCCCTGGGACGCTCAGCAAACCCCCGAGACATTGAAGACGTATGTTTTGGAGGAAGCCTATGAATTGATCGAGGCTCTGGACAGCGGTGATCCCGGCAAGATTAAAGAGGAATTGGGAGACCTGTTGCTGCACCTGGTCTTTTTGAGCGACCTTTACCAGGAACGGGGTGATTTTTCCTTGACGGAAGTGACCGAAGGCATCGCGGCCAAGATGATCCATAGGCATCCCCATGTCTTCGGGGAGGCCAAGGCTGAAACCAAGGAAGAACTGCGCCGCATCTGGCAGGAGGCCAAGGTCCGGGAGGGCAAGGAACCGGCGCCTCCCTCTTTGAGCAAGGTTTCTCCGGCGCTGCCGGCCCTGATCCAGGCCCAGCGATTGGGGGAAGCCGCATCCCGCCTGGGTTTTGATTGGCCTAATCTCAAAGGGGCTTTGGAGAAGGTGGAGGAAGAGTGGCAGGAACTGCGCCAGGCCCTGTCCCAGCCCGCCAATCCGGCCTGGGAGGAGGAACTGGGGGACCTGCTCTTTGCCCTGGTCAACGTGGCCCGCTTCCTGAAGGTCGATTCCGAAGGGGCTCTGAGACAAACGATTTATAAATTTATCAAGCGGTTCAACGTCGTAGAACGCACCCTGGCCAAGGCCGGCAAGACCCCCGAGACCGCTACCCTGGAAGAAATGGACGCCATTTGGGAGAGCTGCAAAAAAGCAAAGGCCCCAGGGTGGTGAGGGCGACAGCCGGGGGCCTTTTCCCCGGAGAATTCCTTGTCAACTCCAGGAAAAAGTGATAGATTCAACAAAATTAAGGGGTTATTGAGATATGCCAGCCAGCCGGTCCAGGGGATTTCGCCTGAGCCTGACCATCCTGATCATCGTGGCCGGGGCCGTCCTCTTATCCCTGCTTTTTTATACCTTCTGGCAACGCCTCAACCATAAGGTCGAAGTCACCCTCGAAGAACAGTTCAACCAGCAGCAGTTGTTTTTGGCCCGCAAAATCGCCGACAACGTGGAATCCTATTTTGACTTTCTGGAAAATGCCCTTCTGGGCTATGCCGGATTGTTTCATACCTCTTCGCCCCATGACCCGGAGTTGGTTGCGGCCTTGCAGGAACGGTTTTCCCGGCATCAACGCTTTGGCATCCTGGCTATCCGCCGCTATAATGCCCAAGGGGTGGGGGAACAGGTTTTCACTACTTCTCCTTCTCCCCCTCAACCCGCTAGTCTCCATCTTCCCTCTTCCTTTCTTCACTGGGCCCAAGACCCGGCTAATCGGGGCAAGCTGTTTTTGAGTGAAACCTTTGTGTGCCGCGAGGCTCCCTGGAAGGGCCGCAGGTTGATGCGTTTTTTGACCCCCCTTTATTGGCGCGGCACCGGTTCCCAATTTGCCGGGGTATTGGAGTTTCTGATCAATCCATTTTTTATCTGCGAAAAAGTCACATCCGATGTCAAATCAGGAAGGACAGGCTATGCCTGGATCATCGACCAGGATGGGGTGCTGCTGGCCCATTATGAGAAGAGCTTTGTCGGCAAAAACGCCATTCAGGTCCGGCTTGACCGAAATCCCAGG
>JARRQO010000030.1:30598-41123 GCA_037381685.1 Deltaproteobacteria bacterium
AAGATGCTGGCTGGCCAGGAAGGCACGGGCCGATACATCTCTGGCTGGCACCGTCATCGATTGGGGAAAATCCCCAAACTGGTGGCCTATACTCCCATCAGGTTTGATAAGGGCCTGATCACCGGGGTCACCCAGGTCCAAAACCCCCGGCACAATCTCTGGGGCGTGGCGGTAGTGGCGCCGGTGGCGGAAGTATCCGGGAGCGTGGCCCAGGTCCTGCACCAGGAATTGTTCCTGGTGGCCCTCTTTTTCACAGTTGTGTTGGTGGCTTCAGGCGCTCTCATCGGCACCGCCTACTTCTGGAACGAGAGCCTGACCCGCCAGGTGGAACTGAAGACCGAAGAGTTGCTGGAGTCCCATCAACGCCTGCTGCGCTCCGAACGGTTTGCCGCAGTGGGGGAAGCTGCGGCCTATGTCAGCCATGAGATCAAGAATCCCTTGCTGGTTATAGGAGGGCTGGCCAGACAGGTGGAGCGCCGTCTTCCCGAGGACCCCTCTGCCATGGAGAAGCTGCAGATTATCCAGAAAGAAGTGCGGCGGCTGGAGTCTTTTCTGGGGGACCTGCGGGATTTCTTGCGTCCCGCTCAGCCCAGTAAGCAGGAAATCGATGTCAACGAATTAATCCGGGAGGTGGAGGCCCTGATGGGCGATGCCATTCAGGAAAAGGGTGTGGTTTTGGAAGAACAGTTGTCCTCGAATCTACCGGTGGTTTCGATCGATCCCAACCAGATCAAGCAGGTTCTGGTCAACCTAGTCAAGAATGCCGTGGAGGCCACGGAAGACAAGGGCAAAATTTTCTTGAGTTCCGGGGCGAACGACGCCCAGGTGTGGTTTGCGGTCAAGGATACGGGCAAAGGGATGTCCGAGGACGTTATGGAAAAGATCTTCCACCCCTTTTACACTACCAAGGAAAAGGGCACCGGCTTGGGATTGGCAGTGATCAACAAGATTGTCACCGACCACCAAGGCAGCATTACGGTCAACAGTGCTGCGGGGGCCGGCAGCACTTTCACGGTAAAGTTACCCCAAACAGGCGCTAATGCTTCCTAAGCGCTCGCCCCACCGGGAAACTCCGCCCGATCCGGAACAGCTAAAACGCCGCCGGGAACGCATCCTTATCGCCATATTGCTGGTCCTGGTGGTGGTCATCACCACCGTGGAGATTCGTTTGGTGCACCGGGGCGGCCAGCCGGTGACCGGCAGTCTCCTGGCTTTCGGCCTCCTCAACTTAAACACCTTCCTCCTGCTGCTTTTCACCTTTCTCATTTTCCGCCATCTCTCCAAGCTTTTTTTGGAACGGCGCCGCAAGGTGTTCGGCTCCCGCCTGCGCACCCGGCTGGTTCTGGCCTTTATTTCGCTGACCCTGCTGCCCACCCTGTTTCTCTTTTTCATGGCCTGGCAACTGATTTCCAGCCGGGTGGATTACTCCTGGGACCGCCAGGTGGAGCAGTCTTTAGGTCAGGCCCTGGCCGTGAGCCGTGACGTGGGCAGCCAGCTGAAAGGCAAGCTCCTAGCCTGCGCCCGGGAAATGAGCCTGGAGCTCATGAACCATGCGGATTTAAGCCGGAATAATCGGGTTGCTCTGGAGGACTTCCTGACCGCGCGCCGGAAGGCCTTCCACCTGTCAGGCGTTGAGATTCTCAATCTTCAAGGCGAGGTGGTGGCCGCAAGCTTCACTCCCGACCTTAATCGCCTGCCACCCCACATTGCCTCGGGTAAAGACCTTACCGCCTCTGACCCGGAAAAGATCATCCGCGAAATCATCCCCAAGGGGGAACTTCTGACTCTGTCGGTGCCTTTCGAATATCCCAAAGGCTTTTTTGATGGGTATGTGGTGGTGCGGCAACTCATTCCTCAGGCCCGGCTTCTCCAGATTGCCGCCGCGGCCAAGAGTCTTCAGGACCTGCGCCAGCGGCACCTGCTCTTCAGCCCCGTCAAGGTGAGCCACTACCTCACCCTGATTATTGTTACCCTGATTGCCATCATGGCGGCAATCTGGCTGGCTTTCTACATGGCTCGCGCAATTACCACCCCCATTCGCCAGTTAGCTGAAGGCACCGTCAAGGTGGCCGGCGGCGATTACGACATTCACATCGATCAGGAGGGCCGGGATGAAATCGGCTTCCTGGTGCAGTCTTTTAACAAAATGACCCATGATTTGCAGCAGAGCCAGGCCCAGTTGGCCACGGCCTACCGGCAGTTGAGCGACAGCCATGCCCTGATTTCCACCCAGAAGCGCGACATGGAAATCCTCTTGAAGAACGTGGCCGCAGGTGTAATCGGCATCGATGCCGAAGGCCGCGTGACCATCATCAACGATTCCGCCGCTCAGATGCTCCAGGTCAAGCGGGAAGACGTCCTGGGACGGGAGGGCCGGGTGCTCTTGCCCCCCGGTGAGTATAACCGCATGGCCGAAGTGGTGGCCGAGGCCCGCAAGTCTCCCCGGGGTACGGTGGAAAAGCCCCTACATCTGGTTTTGCCGGACCAGACCCTTTATCTTATGGTCAAACCCACGGTGCTTAAAGATGAGGAGGGCCGGGATCTGGGATTGGTGGTAGTCTTCGAAGACCTGACCGAACTGGAACGGGCCCAACGGCTGGCGGCCTGGCGGGAGGTGGCCCGGAGAATCGCCCACGAAGTGAAAAACCCGTTGACCCCCATCAGACTGGCGGCCCAACGCCTGCAGCGCCGCTTTACGGGGAGGCTGGGTCCGGACGAACAGATCTTCGGGGAATGCAGCCAAACCATCATTAGTCAGGTGGATGAGCTCAAGAACCTAGTCAATGAATTTTCCCGGTTCGCCCGGCTGCCCCAATTAACCCTGGCCTCCCAGGACCTCAACGGCCTGATCCAGGAAACCCTGCTTCTCTATCAGGAGGTCCAGCCGCGCATTTCCATGGAATTTCACCCTGACCCGGACCTCCCGCTTCTGCTCCTGGACCGGGAGCAGGTGAAAAGGATGCTTCTCAACCTGTTGGACAATGCCCTGGCCGCCATTCCAGGGAGCGGGACCATCACCGTGTCAGTCAAAGGAGACCGGTCCCAGGAGCGGGTGGAGCTCATCGTGGCCGATACCGGCGTCGGCATCCCGGACCGGGACAAGATCCGTATTTTCGAGCCCTACTTCTCTACCAAGCGGGGTGGCACCGGATTGGGCCTGGCCATTGTCAATTCCATCGTCTCGGAGCACCAGGGGTTCCTCCGGGTGGAAGACAATGTGCCCCGGGGCACCAGGTTTATTATCGAGATTCCCATGCACAGGGCGGATTATGTCGAGAACGCTGCTGGTAGTTGACGACGAGCCCCAGATTCTCCAGGCGGTTTCGGGCATTCTCCAAGACGAGGGCTTCGAGGTGCTCACGGCTCCGGACGGAGAAAGCGCTCTGAAGATGGTGGGCGAGGAGGCGCCTGACCTGGTGCTTCTGGACATCGCCTTGCCGGGGATGGACGGCCTGGATGTTCTCCAGGAATTGAAGCGTGTTTACCCCTACCTGCCGGTGGTAATGATTTCCGCCTACGGCTCGGTGGAAAACGCGGTCCGGGCCACCCGTCTGGGAGCCTACGACTTTATCGAAAAGCCGCCCCACGCCGACAAAATTCTCTTAACAGTGCGCAACGGCCTGGAACTGGCGCGCCTGTCCGAAGAAAATCGGCGGCTGCGGCAGCAGGCGGCGCCGGTCCGGGAGATCATCGGGAAAAGCGAGCCCGTCCGCAGGCTGCGGGAGGCCTTGAACCTGGTGGCGCCCACTAACGCCAGCGTACTCATCACCGGCGAAAACGGCACCGGCAAGGAGTTGGTGGCCCGGGCCCTGCACGCCTTCAGCCAGCGGTCCCACCGGGCTTTTGTGGAGGTCAACTGCGCCGCCATTCCCGAAGACCTCATCGAAAGCGAACTCTTCGGCCACGAAAAGGGGGCCTTTACCGGGGCCACGGATCGCCATCGGGGCAAGTTCGACCTGGCCCACGAAGGCACCCTGTTTTTAGATGAAATCGGCGATATGAGCCTGAAGACTCAGGCCAAGATTCTGCGCATCCTGGAGGAGCAGCGGTTCGAGCGGGTGGGCGGGCATCGGCCCATCCAGGTGGATGCGCGCATTGTGGCCGCCACCAATAAAAATCTGGAGGAAGAGATTGCCAAAGGGACTTTCCGGGAAGACCTATATCACCGCATCAACGTCATTCCCCTTACGGTTCCGGCTTTAAGAGAGCGCCGGGAAGACATCCCGCTGCTGGCGGCTCATTTCCTCAAGGAACTGGCCCGACAGGACAATGCCCCACCCAAGACCTTCAGCCCTCAGGCCCTGGAGGCGTTGGCTGCCCAACCCTGGCCGGGCAATGTCCGGGAGCTGAAAAACTTTGTCTGGCGGCTGGCTATCATGAGCCCCAAACCTGTCATCGGCCTGGACGACCTGCCGTTCAGCGCCCAAGCCTCCGACCCGGAAGCAGGCGGTGAGGGCGAATTTCTGGACCCGTTTCTCCAGGTGCCCTCTTTTCGGGAGGCCCGGGCCCTGTTCGAAAAACAATTCCTGAGGCGCAAACTGGAGGAATGCCGGGGCAATGTCAGCTTGCTGGCTGAAAAGATCGGCTTGGAGCGCTCCCATCTCTACCGCAAACTGAAAAGCTATGGTCTGGAGCCGGGGAAATAAGGGAAAAAATCTTTCTAGCGCTCCAGTCCCTGGTGGTGGCGCTGTTCGTACTCCTGAAAACAAGACCAAAATTGGGAATTATCCGTGCCTTTCACCTTCTGGCAGACGTTTTGGCCGTGGGCCAGGGAGAGATAATTTTTATAAGCCGTCGCGTCCCCTATATACAAGGCGTCGTGATTGGGATCGTTATAAACGTAGTAATCTTTGCCCCCCTTCTCAAACGTCGTAATTTGTCCCTTGGGGATGCTGAGTTGGAGCGCATGCCTCCTGGGGGTGTCGAAATTTACGCCCAACTTTTTGAAGCCGGCTTTCTCCAGCACATATTCCGATACCACCATGTGTTGCGTGTTCGTCCTTGCGGCCGCGCATCCACCCACCAATATAACCGCCATAAATAATCCCAGCGCCGCCTTCACCAGTGATCTTTGTTCGCCTTTCACCATAACCTCCTTTGGACTTGATACCCTGCTCTCCTCGGCTTCTCAAAGAATAATGGTGTTAATCATAGACCACCGGTTGCCGTTGTCAAGAAGATCAAGATTGAATCCTGGACAGGAACGAGGCCGGGAGAATTAGAGGGTTAAAAAAATCCCAACCGCAGTTTGAGAAGGGAGGTGGCAGAAGAGGAGAGGGGGACAATGGCGAAAGCTGCCGATTAATCCCCCGATCTTGCTATAGAAATTTTTAAAAACCGCGACCTTAACCCGGCTTTACACCGGTTCGCCTACTTCAGCCAGGGTCTGGAAATACACGTTACGGATCAACTCCAAGCGCTTATGGAAGCATAGTCCCAACTCCATGCAGGCGTTATAGAAGGATTTCCGGCTGAACTCCAGGGGAAGCAGCCGGGCTACGGCCTCCCGGGCGACTTCCTGACGAAGCTCGTTGATCTTCTGGGCGGCCTCGCCCAGTCCCTCCCACAGGGGCACCAAGACCAGATCAGAGCGTTCTTGCAGGTGGGCAATTTCGGCCCGGACTAATTGCACCGCTTGCGAGGGGCCGCTTTCGGTTTGCTCCGCAAGGCTTTCCTGCACCACTTCCACTCCCAATCGCTCCAGGAACTTTATAAGGAAATCTTTGGGTCCTTTTTCCCAGGTACACAGGTTCCAGACGTCGCCGGGAATTCCTACCCTGGGAGTCCGCTTCTGAGGCAGCAACTGGCTCAACTGCCGTCCCCGGGTGTAGAGCTGTTCTTTCAATTGCTGGAAGTATTTGTTCCGTTTGATGGTGGCCTTCCAGAGGATGATGCGGCCGTAAGCCTTCATTTTGGCGTAAAACAAATCCCGGGCAATGAGGCGGCGAACCACCGAAGGCCAACTGTAAAACTTTTTCATGGCCTGGGTGGTTTCCATCTGCAGTTCATAGGGGGTGAACTGGCGGGGTTGAAACACCGTATGGTGCCCGTCGTATTGGCTCCAATCCCGGCAAATGATGCGGTTTTGGGCCTCCATCTCCTTGTAAAACGGCGTACCCGGCACCGGGGTAAGGATCAGGTATTGCAAAGAGTCCAGGTCCAGTTGCCGGGAAAACTTTACCGTGTCTCGGATCACCTGGTAATGGTCCTCTTCGGAACCGAAGACGAACATGCCATGCACCTTGATGCCGAATTGATGAAAATTGACCACGCAGTCTCTGATGCCTTCCACGGTCTGGGACTTGTTGTAGGCCTTCAAGGTAGCGGGATTGATGGATTCCAGGCCCACGAAGACCACGTAGCAGCCGCTTTTAGCCATCAGATCCAGGAGTTCCGGGTCCTTGGCGCATTCCACCCGCACCTGGGCGCTCCATTCGATTTTCAGCCCTTCGGCGATGATGCGCTCGCACAACTCCTTGGTGCGCTTGCGATCGGCCGCAAAATTGTCGTCGCAGAAAAAGATATGGCGGCTCTGGAGGCCGTTTTGGCGAATCTCTTCAATTACCCGGTCGATGGAAGTGACCCGGTGCTTGCGCCCGAACAGCAGGATAACCGAACAGAAGCTGCAATTGAAGGGACACCCCCGGGAAGTGGCGATGGACACCACGCCGCGATTGTTGGCGGACTTCCAGCCGTGGATCAGGCCGTAATTGGGAATCGGCAGAGAATCCAGGTCCGCTAAAAATGGCCGCCAGGGGTTTTGGTGAACCGTGTCCCCGTCCCGGTAACAGAGATTTTTGACCTCTGCCAGATTGCCGCCGTTTTCCAGGATATCGATCAGCTCCGGCAGGGCTCCCTCGGCCTCGCCGCAGATGACATAGTCGGCGTGCTCCAGCCCTTCCAAAGGCAGAAAACTGGAATGCGCGCCCCCCAGGACCACCGGCAATCCCTGTTGGCCGTAAAATTCGGCCAACTTATAAGCCCGGGGCGCGGTGGAGGAGATACTGGAGATGCCCACCAGATCGGGTTTGAAGTCCAGGGTGGCGTAATCGGGCGTGGCAATATCCTCCACCACTACTTTGACCTCTTTCCCCTGCCGCTCCAGGATGGTTCCCAATAACAACGACCCCAACCGGGGGATGGCCACCCGGCTAAAAATATGTTCCCGGGGAGATCGGGGTTCGATGAACAATATCTTCTGGATGGGCCTGGTCATGATTCACTCCTTCTGGGAACTTCACTCCTATGGGGTGACGTTCAAGAAAACAGTCCTCCCTTCGGCATGGTCTTGATGCCTGGAGGGCGACTTAAATTTTTTGGGAGAATTAATTTTTTTCGTCTACCACTTTAAAGGGGTATGATGGGAATGTCAAATTAATTCTTGGTTTCCACGCCAGGTGAAAACCATGAGGAAACAGGCTCCCTCGATCTGAGAGAGCCTGCCGCAATCGTGTCTGGACTCATGAACCGGAAGGGTATCTTAGACGCAACCGGTGGGTTTTGCCAAGCCCGCCATCTTACAGGCACCTTTACCCGGTCCTGAGGGAAAGAGCTCGTAGATATGTTTCAGTTTGAAGCCCGTTACCTTGGAAAGAATCCGGACCATGGGGGCGATGCCGTTTTTCTTGTAGTAATCCTGCAGCATGTTGATGACTTTCCAATGCTCATCGGTAAGCTCGGAGATGCCCTCGGAATCTTTTACGTAATCCACCCACTCCTGACACCACTGATCCAAGTTCTCCAGAAAGCCGTCTTCATCTACCGTAAAGGTTTTGCCTTTGTATTCTACCTGTGCCATTAAGCGATATCCTCCTTCGATATTTTACTCGCCTAGTTAGGGTTTTTAATTGTCAAACGTATGTCATTGTGAAATTTTTGTCAAGCAATAAAAATTCTGAGATTCTTTCCAGGGCCTACAGGCCGGTTCCCGGAAAAATCTTGCCCGGATTCATGATGTTTTGGGGATCAAAGGCCCTCTTGATGCGCCGCTGCAAGGCCATGGCGGCCTCCGAGACCTCCAGCCCCAGATAAGGGGCCTTGGTCAGACCGATGCCGTGCTCCCCGGAGAGGGTGCCCTGCAATTGCCGCACCACCGTAAAAATGTCTGCCACCGCCAGATGCACCGCCTCCCTTTCGGCCTCCACCCGATGGTCATACAAGACGTTGACATGCATATTGCCGTCCCCGGCATGACCGTAGCTGGGAATGATTAGGCCCCGCGTTTGGGCGATTTTTTGTAAGGCGTCGATCAGCTCGGGGATGGCTCCCAGGGGAACTACCACGTCTTCACTCACTTTGTAGGGTTTCACCTTTAAGAGCGCCGGGGAGATGACCTTGCGGGCTTTCCAGAGACCTTCGGCTTCCTTTAAACTCTGAGCCCGCAGGACCAGGCCGGCCCCTTGTTCCCGGCAGAAATCGGCCATCCGGGCGGCCCGTTCCTCGACGTCCTGCCTCTGGCCGTCCACCGCGATGAGCAGCAGGGCCGCGGTCCCCTCCGGCAACTCAAACGGCAGCAGCTCTTTCACGCAGGAGAGCGTCACGTGGTCCATGTACTCCAACGCGGTGGGCGCCAGCCCCGAGCGCAGGATCAGGCTGACCGCCTCCGCCGCGGCGGTCAGGGTCCCGAAACCCGCAGCCAGGGTCTGCCGGGCCGGGGGTTTGGACACCAGCTTCAGGGTGATGCGGGTGATCACCCCCAGGGTGCCTTCCGAGCCCAAGAACAGGCGGGTCAGGTCATAGCCCACCACGCCTTTCATGGTCCGGGTGCCCGTGCTGATGATCTCCCCGGTGGGCAGCACCACTTCCAGACCCAGGACGTAATCCCGGGTAACCCCGTACTGCACCGCCACCGGGCCCCCGGCGCACTCCGCCACGTTGCCCCCGATGGTGCAGAATTCGGCGCTGGCCGGGTCCGGCGGATAATACAGCCCCTCGGCCTCCACCGCGGCCTTAAGTTTTGCCAGGATAACTCCGGGCTCCACCACCGCCACCAGGTCGTTTTTATTAATCTCGATAATCCGGTTCAAGCGGGTCAGGACCAGCACCACCCCGCCTTCTATGGGCACCGCCCCGCCGCTGCGGCCAGACCCCGCGCCCCGGGGCACCACGGCAAACTGGTGTTTATTAGCCAACCGCACCATGGCCGCCACTTCCGCCGCCGACCCCGGAAACACCACCGCCTCCGGCATCCGGGCCCGGTCCGTAGAATCAAAGGCATAACACCAGCGCTCCTCCGGCGTGGTGAGGATATGCTTTTCGCCGACGATGGCGGCGAGTTCAGAGATTCTAATATTGGGAATCATGGTTTCAGTTCATTGGTTCAGCCCATCGATTTACCGCCACAATATCTTCGAGATCAGCTTCAAGCGACCTGAAGGCCGAAAGATTTCTGAGGGGTGAAAAATCATCGATGTATTCGGCTACCAGTAGGGCACTTTGACCAACAGGGAAATTACTGAGTCTACGGCCTTTACGCTCGCTCGCATCTCTCAAGAGATCATAGAGTAAATTTTTAGGATTACTGTGCTGTTCAAGTAGCGAAGGATGGGGAAGTTCTAATGGTTTTTGCCCATTGGCATTACCGGCAGCACGGCGCAATGCTGTCTCATTAATAAGCAGCCAAGCTTCCGTCATTCGTATAGGCACTACGCAAATTGGTTGAGTAGTAGCAACATTAATGTTGGATAACGCATTTATGATTTCATTTTTGCGTTGGGTATAAGATGAATTCTCCACATCACGATGTATAAACAACAAATCGCAAGGATATAAGTCTATGCCTTGTTTAATTTTCGAAGATAAATCCTTCGGAGGTTTCGGTAATCTTCCAAGATCAGCCCATTCAGGCTGAATTGGATACATAACTCGATGGTGCCGTAAAAGCCATGAAAGGATCGGAAGCAGTGCTCTGTCAGAGCTCCCATCGCTCACAAGGGTATAACGAAGCTCATTCATTCAGCACCATTTCCAGGAAAAGGAATCAAAAGTTGCCGCAAATCAGCACGGTCTATAACTCTGCGTTTTTTATGCCCTTTCACTACATGGTCTTTAATAATAATATCATCCTTATCTTCTTCTAATTCAACAGGATTCAAGTAAGAAAGAAGTCTGCCTTTCGAAACGATTGAGGCTCCATCAATATGAGCACGCCAAGTATCAGAAAGGCAATTGAAGCAAACCTTTTTGAACCTTTTGCCAGAATGGCTGTATTCTTTCAATTCGGCAACAAGAAGGTCATTAGGATGCACTTGTGCGACAACGGCAGGTGAATGTGTATTGACAATCACCTGACGAAGTGGATTGTCTGTCCCGACAGGAAGATCAGGAGCGACGGCAATATCTTCAAGCAGCTTGAGCATGGCGGGAATGCGTTGTGGATGAATGCCATTCTCGGGTTCTTCGAGGCAAAGGAGGCCTTTAGTCTCCGGATCGAGCTCCAAGACAGCAAGGGCTAAAAAGCGTAGAGTCCCATCGGAAAGGGCACGAGCAGGATGTGGCGTTTTCATTCGGTCATTGACGTAAAGAG
>JARRQO010000031.1:0-18758 GCA_037381685.1 Deltaproteobacteria bacterium
CGGTTAAGGCGGAGCCCACGATGAAGCCCACCAGAGTCAAAATCCACACCATGGTCAGGGCGCCGCCCCGGTCCGGCTCCGGGATCTGGTCCACCAACAGGGCGTTGATGGCGGTGGCGGACACGGTGGTGCCGATGCCGAAGAGCGAGAAAAGCAGCACTCCCTGGTACAACAGGGCCTGACTGTGGGGCTGGGCCCCCAGGGCCAGGGCCCAGGTGGGGAAAAATGGCATGACAACCACGCTAAGGAGCATACCTCCCCAGATGTAGGGGGCGCGGCGGCGGCCTCTAAGAAAATAGTTGTCGGAGAAATAGCCGGTGACCAGACCCACCGGAGTCATCACGTGCTGGAAGGCGAAGCAGAAGGTGATCAGGGCTGCGGGCACTGCCAAATCCACGATCAACACCCGGTTCAAGACGTTGGCCAGCAATACCACCAACAGGGAGGTGGCAAACCGCACGAGCCCTAATTTCAGCACCAGCCGGGAGATAAACATAGGCTTCGTGCAGCATAAACCGGGTTACCTTAGAAGTAAAGGCAGGAAATTCACCCATGATGGTGACAAAGGATGGTGACGGCGGGCGGCTTTAAGCGGCGCGCATGTGATCATAGAGACTAAGATAAGCAGTGACCATGAGGTCTACAGAAAAGTGCCGGGCAACGTGCTCCCGGCAGTTGTGCGGGTCCAGAGCGGCCAGGCGGGGGAGACAGTCCTGCAACTGCTCGTAAGTATCCACCGCAAAGCCGGTGTGGCCCTGGGCCACCAGTTCGGGCACCGCACCCCGGGAGTAGGCCAAAACCGGGGTGCCGCAGGCCATGGCTTCGATCATGGCCAGTCCGAAGGTTTCGTCCACTTCCAGGGGCAGCACCAAGGCCCGGGACCGCTGCATCAGGTCCACTTTGCGGGCATGGTCGGCGGGGCCCAGATAGACGATCTGATCGCCGTCAATCTGGGCGCGGATCTGCTGGTCAAAATACGGCCGGTCAGGGTCGAAAACCGGCCCGGCGATAAGAAGGCGAATCTTTGCTTCCCGGGCCAGCCGGATGGCTGTGTGCAGACCCTTGTCGGGATAAATGCGGCCCAGAAATAAAAGAAAATCTTCTTTGGCGGCCTGAAACGGGT
The DNA here is from genome assembly GCA_037381685.1 of Deltaproteobacteria bacterium. Classification (GTDB taxonomy): domain Bacteria; phylum Desulfobacterota; class Desulfobaccia; order Desulfobaccales; family 0-14-0-80-60-11; genus 0-14-0-80-60-11. The sequence goes on from JARRQO010000031.1 coordinate 1,124, forward strand.
AGTCCGCTAGATTAAGGCCGTGGGGGATCAGGTGGAGACGGGGATGTCCCGCCAACTGGCCTTTCTGAAAGGCGCTCACCGTTACCAAGTGGACCTTGGGGAAGCTAAGGAGATAGTCCCGTTTCATGGGAAACAGGGGGGTGTGAATGGTAATTACCAGGGGCGCGGCCGGGGCCAGGGCCCAGAAACCTGCGGCGTTTTCCAGGTGGGAGTGGATCAGCGAAGGCGGCTGTTGGCGGAGATGAGCGAAGGCGTGAGAGAGGTGGAGATTTTCGGAAAATTTGTCCGGCGGCCAGAAAGATTTCAAGAAATGGCCGTATTGAGGCACCGGAAGGGTGGAGTCCCCGGCGCTGAACAGCCAGATTTCCACGCCCCGGGCCTGAAGCCCTTGAATAAGCGCGGCCACCATCAATTCGGTGCCGCCGTAGGTGACAGGCGGTACGGGAATCCAGGGCGGAGCGATTTGGGCTACCCGCATCAGAGGACTCCTGAGGCCAGGTGCGCCTGTACTTCAGGAAGGGAAGCCAGAGGGGGCAGGGTGATATCCGCCAGGGGCGCTTCCATCCAGGTCAGGGACTCACCTTTTGCGCCGCGGGGCACCGGGATGGAGAGTCGGGGTGCCACCACCGGCGCCTCCTGCCAATGCAACAGGCCTGCTGCGGTCAGGGTCTCCATCAGGGTGTGAAATACGGCGCCGGCCATCTGGTCCAATCCCGGTTTGCGGGGGGTGGAGGTGAGGGGGGCGTGGCGGTGATCCCTTTGACCGACATAGACCTGGACCAGGTGTTCCAGGTCCGGGGTGCCGGGAATCAGGCCGAGATGGTCCAGGGCGAAGGACAGCAGAGTCAAGGTTTCCACGCCATAGCCGGTTTTGAAGGGCAGGCTGGTCCAGAATTTCAGGGTGCCGGTCATCTCCCCGGACAACAGATAGGCCAGTTTCTGGAGGGCCTGGACTCCGGAATGGGGGCACAGGGCCAAAAGCGACCGGAGCATGGCGTTTAACCGGCCTCCGTGGGGGCGGTGATAGACGGTCTTGGCCGCTTCCGCGGCGTGGAACCAGAAAATGGATCCCACCGGGTCCACTACCCAGCCGGGATGAAAGTAGGGAGGGCGGATGTCCGAGTCGATGAAGCTTACCACGGCCCGGGGATGGGTTACTCCCTCATGCACCACCAAATGATACAGGAAGGCCCGCATGGAGGCGCCTTTGCCCAGGGGGGCCTGTTGCTGATCCGGCGGCCGCATCCGGGCCGCAGGAAAAATCTTGACATGAGGAAAAGTCTTGGTCAAGCGGCTCAAGCCTGCCGGGCGCTGCCCACCAAAGGCGACCCAGACCTGATCAAGGAAAGTTGAACAAAGGGGCTGTAACAGGTGCAACAGAGCGTGCAGGTTGCCGGCTTCCCGGGTGCGGCCCAGCGGAAAGACCAGGTGCACCGGCACGCCCGCCTCGTGTTTCAGGTGCTCCACCGTCTTAAGATCAAAACTGCCGGCGGGGATCAGGCCCAAGAGAGGCAGGGGCGCCAGGCGCGGCCAGTTTTGGGGGCGGAGCACTTGCGGAGGGCCGCTCACACATCTCCCCACAGGACTTGGCGGACCTGGGCCGCGACGGCGGGCCCCGCCAGCCAATCCTGGAAGGCCCGCCAGTGGCTGACGGTTTCCATATAGGTCTGGTAAACGCGGGTGCCGGAGTGCTCCAGACGATCCATCATCGCGAGGTTTTGCATGGTCTGGTGGGCGGCTTCGGAGTCACCCCGGGACAGGTAGTCCCGGGCCAGGAGATTGTGGCTCAAAAAGGCCCGCAGGGGCAGGTCTTTTTCCAAAAAGTTGCCGGGATAGGGCTTGAGTTCTTCGGGGGTTACCAGGGCCTGCCCCGGTCCCGGCTCCTGCTGGCGCAGCTTCAACCGGGTATAACAAAACCTCATCAAGTCCTGGCGCAGCTTGAGCCAGGTGGGATGAGGGTTTTCCGGCGGCAGGTGGATAATGCTCAAGGAGTTGTCCAGGAAAAAAGGGATCTGGAACAGACGCGCATTCAAAATGTAATCCGTGTCTTCCCCCCGGGTAAGAGCGGGGTCAAAGGGGAGGTGGCGTCCCAAGGCGGCGGGTATCACCAGGTTGCCGCCAAACCCCAAAGGGGTGGGTTTCAGGCGGGGGCCATCGAGGACCAGTTTTTTCAGGGCGTCATTTAGCCAGAGTATCTTGGGCCAGGCCTCGTCCCAGGGATCGCCGGGTTCGGGGAGCAGGACGCCGCCATCGGCGTTTCGGTACACTCCGGCCAACCCGAAGACAGGATGCTCCCGGCCCAGAAGTTCCAGGTCTTCAGTGATTTTTGCCAAGAAATGTAGATCGTCGATCACTTCATCATCGTCCAGACTGACCATGACGTCGGCGCCGCAGACAGTGGCGAGGATCAGGGTGAGATTGCGAATCTGGGAATATCCGCCCAGGGACAAAAACGGCAGCCACTCCGTTTGGCCATGGGTCCGGCAAAAGTCCTGGAGGCTTCGAAGATGCGAGGCCGCAAACCAGCGCACCGGGTAGGGCAGGGGCGGGGAGGCGATCAACTCCTGGACGCGGCGCTCCATCGCGTCTTGCAGGGAGGGAACCGTAGCCGCGCCTACCACCCCTACCTCCACCTGAGGGGAGATCAGGGGAATAAGGCTCTCCAGCGTTCGGCGGAGGGTCCCCGGCGTATCCAGGGGAGTGGGGTGATCAAAGACCAGATCTTCCGGCCCCGTTCCCCCCGGATGGGTCCAATATGTGGGCATCGCCACCCAGAAACCGATCATAGGTTCAAGCTACCCACTCCGTTTGGTTCAGTCAAGAAAGAAGTTAAGGCCGTGAACGAGGTTTTGCAATAATTTTTAAAGACTTTTTGGTTGGTAGGTGGCAAGGAATTGCCGTAGGGCCAGCTTCTGCAATTTACTCAATCTGGCGCTCTTAACTAGAGTACGGACCCGGCCCAGCAGTTTTCCCGGCTCGAGATAAGTCTCCAGGACCCGACAGTTCAGGCGGTAGCGGGGGCCGCTTTCAACTTTGATCATGATGTGGCTAAAATCCCTTTCGAGGAATTTCTCCAAGAGATTTATCAGGTTGTGATCATTTTTGACAATTTTAGCTAGCCAGTTTTTGGGTTCGGGATCGCCGGCCAATTTGTTCCATAGGGATAAGAGTTCCGGCAACTTGGGGCATTTTAGTAAGGATTCATCTTGGGCTGCATCCCGCACTTTGGCAAGGGCCAATTTCTCCAGACTGACCTGATCGTCATGGCGAATCAGCGGCCCCGCTTTGGCATGTTCATCACTGGCATAGCGGTCGGCGAGTTTGCTCAATTCCATGACGTTTCTAACAATGGTAAAAACTGCCCGGCCGTTGGTGATGGCGGCCCGCAAAACCTCACAGCGCGTTTCTTCCGGCAGGCGCCGCAATAGCTGTAAGATTATTTGGGTGAGGCGCTGCTCGTTGCCGATGGGCAATTTACCGGAGCTTTGGTCTTCAGTACGGCTGAACTGATCACCCACGTCAAAAAAGCTGAGTAAAATCGAAGGTATGGACTCAGGAGAGATTTCTTTGCCGGTGTAATCCATCACTCGGTTAAGAAAGGCCTGGAGTCGGGTACCCCCATCGGCGCGGACCTGGGTTGTGAGCTCAAGCAACCGCTCGGAAAAGGCTTGGGGATTATCGACCTGGGATAAGATTGTCATGATTTCGCCGTGGGAGATGTTTCCCGGAGGCAGGGCCAGGTGGAAATAAATGGGAAAGATTTCCGGGCTGCAGATGCGCAGATGCTTGCGCCAAACTGCTTCCAGGGGGCGATCAAACCCCAAGTTTTCCCAGACGTTTTCCAATTTGGGGAAGAGCCGCGACAATATTCCCTTGACTGCTTCCCGATCTTTCTCCGCCACCTGGATGATCCAGGATTCGTGAAACCTCCGTAATTGCTCGACTCTACTGCTCATTAACTCCCGTCCGGTGAATTTTTCCGGGTAGGTGCGAACCATATGGTAGGCCTCGGGAGAAAAGATGCGAAGGGTTTCGATGCTAATAAAATCCACAGGGTTTACTTCCCCGCGGACGGCTGCATAGGTGACACTTAAGGTGTTGGTGAGCAAATTGATTTTGCGAGGGGTGCTCAGGAAGTGTTCAATGCCGTTCAAGAAGACACTGCTCCAATAGGTTTGATCAAAAAGTTCCTCGGGGGTCCCGGCTATGATAACGTCCAACTTATCCAACAGAAGGCGGTACAAAGCAGACAGATCGGGCATGGGCAGCTCAAAGGGGGATTGGACGATTTTCTCGAGATAGTTTTCCCCCGAAATTCCCTGGGACTTTCGTACAGCTTCGACAACCACCCGCTTGTCAAAGGTAAGGAGATAAGTAATGTTGGGAAAATCGGCAATGGATTTGATTAACCCGAAAAGTTGACGGATTTCTTCCGGATTCAAGCGGTCAATGTCATCCACGGTTATGAGAATTCGCCGGGATTGTTTTCTGAGTTCCTCGGCGATTTCCATTTTCAGTTTGACGACATTTTTTATGGCCGGTTTTTGGGGGGTGAATTCTACCGCAATATCGCCGATGGAGACGTAGGGAATGTGGATGGTGGCGGGGAGCTCCGATACCAAAGTGGCAAAATCGGCGATTTTTTCTGCCAAGGTGGCACTAACGACGTCGCTGGCGGCCAGGGCGACCTGGAATTGTTCAAAGAAATGCTTGGCCAGTTTTTCGTGCCCGGAAAACCACCAGGGATTGAAGGGCACGATGATGGGCTGCTCCTCCGGGACGGCTTCTTGGAAATAATGGAAGAGAAAATTCAAAAGCGTGGTCTTGCCTGAGCCCCAGGGCCCGTAGAGGGCCACGACAAAGCCATCCAGTGGCACCATTTTGATTAAGGATAGGGCCAGGTGCCTGGCAAACAGGGCGTAACCCAATTGGTCGTCACGGGGGTCGGTGAGGGGTTTGTCGGGGGAGAGCTTGCAGCCTTTAGGGGCTGACTTATCCTCATCAGGCTTTGGCAGGTTGGGGACCGGCGTGACCGCCGGGGGTGTTTCCTGGCCTGCTTCGACGTGGATTCGTTTATAGTGAGAAATTTTACGACCCCAGTGTTCCCTGTCCACAATTGACTCCGTTTCGCTTTCGGGTTCCGGGCTGCCTGAGCAGTGGTTGCTAAATATGTCGTTTTTATAAGGCCCGAAAATCTTCGGCTTGGGATAGTTTTATCTTCCTGAATCGGTATTTGATGGCTAAATCTTAAATGCCAAGTTCTGCCGGTTTCGATTTCCCTTTTAGTCGGCCGCTAAATGAATCCGTACAGGGCCCCGAATTTCCGTTGCAGATAACGCACCAGGTGGTGGGGCTCGAGGTCAACTCCTGTCACTTTCCGAACCAGGGGACGGGCCCATAGGCGGTGGCCCTGGGAGTGAATCCGATCCCGCAGCCATTTGAGCAGCGGGGCAAAATCGCCGACGGCAAACTTGTCTTCCAGGGAGCCCAGATCGGTCTGGGCCTGGGCAAAGAACTGGGCGGCATAAAGATTGCCCAAAGTATAGGTGGGAAAATAGCCGAAGAGCCCGGCAGACCAGTGGATATCCTGCATGACCCCGTGGCTGAAATCGGGAGGCGTCAGCCCTAGAAAGGCCTGCATCTTGTCGGCCCAAGCAGCGGGCAGGTCGTTCACCTGGAGGTGGTCGTTCATTAAGGCCCGCTCCAGTTCGAAGCGCAGGAGAATGTGCAGGTTGTAAGTTACTTCGTCGGCCTCGGTGCGGATCAAAGAGGGTTTGACTTCGTTGACGGCGAAATGGAAGACCTCCAGGTCCACGTTTTCGAGGGCGGAAAAGGCTGCCTGGACCCGGGGATAGAAGTGACGCCAGAACCCCAAGGACCGCCCCACCAGGTTTTCCCACATCCGGGATTGGGATTCGTGAATGCCCAGAGACACGGTTTCCCCCAGGGGAGTGCCCCAGTGGTCCGGGGGCAGTCCCTGGTCATAGAGGGCATGACCGGTCTCGTGCAGGGTGCCGAAAAAGGCCGGGCTGAAAAATTTTTCGTCATAACGGGTGGTAATGCGGACGTCCCCGGGACCGATGTCCGTGGAAAAGGGGTGCGCGGTGGGATCCAGGCGGCCACCGGCAAGATCATAGCCGATGGTTTGGGCGGCCAGCCGGGCCAGGCGCTCCTGGACGTCTACGGGAAAATGCCGGCGCAGCACTTCGGAGCGGGGCTGGCGGCTACTGGCCTGGATAGCCGTAAGGATCTGGATGAGGGATGCCCGGAGCTGAGCCAAGAGGGGCGCCAGGGTTGCGGCGGTTTCTCCCGGCTCAAAGCTATCCAGATGGGCGTCATAAGGTTCCTGGGCATAGCCCAGCGCCTGGGCTTCCTGGCGCTTTAGGACAACGATTTTTTCCAGGAAGGGTTTGAAGGTTTCCCAGTTGTTGTCGGGCCGGGTGTGCTCCCAGGCGGTTTCGCCTTCTGCGGTGGCCTTGGCCAGGGCCACGGCCAAATCCTGAGGGATTTTGGTGGCCCGGTCATAGTCTCGCCGCCACTCCCGGACGTTGACTGCGGCGACGGCGTTTGGATCCCGGACCAATTCGGAGCCTTCCACCCGGGCCAGATGCTCGCCTACCTGGGGGTCAGTGGCCCGGGCATGAATCCACTTGGCCAACATGGCCAACTGATTATGGCGGTGGGTATGGCCGCGGGGCGGGATGTGAGTGCGCTGGTCCCAGCCCAACAAATGACCCAGGGACACGTAGTAGGCGGTTTCCTGGCTGTGCTGCACCAGCCACTGGTATGCTTCATCTGCGGTCATGATAGTCCTCCTGTCAGATTGAGGATGGAAGTTTTGTGCATAGGCTTTTCAGCCTGGGCCACCGAGTTTTTTGCACCCCGAGGAAATATTCGGGTTAGGCGGGAGAAATGATGATCTTTTAGGCCGGTTGATTCAGGTGTCCTCAAGTTTAACGGAAGTCCGCAATTTGAGCCGGTATTTATCGATCTTGGACAAGAGCGTCGGCCGGGAAATGCCTAAAAGCTTGGCGGCGCGGCTGCGATTGCCGTCGGTTAATTCCAGGGCCTCACTGATAAGCAGGCTGGCGAAATGATCCATGCATTCCTCAAAGACGTCCTTGCCGTCTCCGGAGACCAGGGTTTGCCGCACCCACTGCCGAACAATTTCGTCAGCCCGCTCCCCTTCGGCTTCCAAGCCCAGACCTTCGCCACCAATGGCCCGGGAGACGTTTTCCGGGTGGATGGGATAGCCCCGGCTGAAGATCAGGGCCTTTTGCATGGCGTTGGCCAGTTCCCGGACATTGCCGGGCCATTGATAGCTTAAGAGCAGGAGCTTGGCTTCGTCGGTCATGCCCGGATTGGTCATATGCATTTCCTTGGCAAAGCGGGAAAGAAAGTACTCGGCCAGGAGGGTGATGTCCTGGGAACGTTCCCGCAATGGAGGCAGCCTCAGGGTCACCACTTTGAGGCGGTAATACAGGTCTTCCCGGAAGCGCCCCTGGGCCAAGGCGGTTTCCAGGTCCCGGTTGGTGGCAGCAATGATGCGCACATCCACGGGAATGGGTTCGCGGCCGCCCAGGCGTTCGAGGCTTTTTTCCTGGAGCAGGCGCAGGATCTTGGCCTGGATGGAAAAGGGCATATCCCCGATTTCATCCAGGAACACGGTGCCGCCGTGGGCCTGTTCGAACTTGCCCACCCGGCGGTTGACCGCACCGGTGAAGGCGCCTTTTTCGTAACCGAAGAGTTCGGACTCCAGCAAGGTTTCGGGGATGGCCACACAGTTGATCACCAGGAAAGGCTTGGCCGCCCGCAGGCTGTGTTGGTAGATAGCCCGGGCCACCAGTTCCTTGCCGGTGCCGGATTCGCCCCGGATGAGCACGGTGGCGTCGGTGTGAGCCACCCGGCCGATGGCCTTATAGACCTCCTGCATGGGTTTGCTTTTGCCGATGATGGGCTCCGCGGCGGTGGTATCCGGGGCCACATCCAATTCGACTCGGGAGCGCATGAAGCGCCCGGCTTCCAGGGCCTGACCGATGAGGGCTAAGATATCCTGAATATTTTCGAAGGGTTTAAGGACGTATTCGAAGGCACCCAGCTTGGTGGCCTCGATGGCCGTTTCGGTGGTGCCGTAGGCGGTCATGATGATCACCGGCAGTTTGGGCTCGATCCGGTGGATGGCCTGAAAGGCTTCCAAGCCGCTCATGGATGGCATGCGGACATCCATGATCACCAGGTCCGGGACTTCGGCCTGGACCAGAGAAATGGCCGCTTCCCCGCTGGAGGCGGTTTTAACGGTATGCCCTTCGGCGGTAAGGAGCTTCTCAAAACTCTGCCGCAATTGGGCATCGTCGTCCACAATCAGGATGTTGCCCATGATGTCTCGTTCCCCTGGGGCAAAGTGATGATAAACGTCGCCCCCTCCCGCTCCCTGGATTCCAACTCCAGCCGGCCGCCATGGTCGACGATAATGCGGGTGGCAATGCTCAATCCCAGGCCGGTGCCTTCTTCCTTGGTGCTGAAAAACGGTTGAAATATTTTGTCCCGGATGGATTCGGGAATGCCGGGGCCGGTATCGCTGACCCGGATGATCACCACCGGCCCGAGAGAGGCGTCCTCTCCGGTCTCCTCCCGGATGGTGATGCCGCCGCCACCTACCATGACTTCGCAGGCGTTGAGCATCAGGTTGACCAGGACTTCTTTGAACTGGTCCGGATCGGCCCAAATCTCGGGCAGCTTTTGGGGGCGGACCAGTTTCACTTCGACGCCGTAGGATTCCAGGCGGTAGCGCAGCAGAACCAGAGCCATGTCCACCACGTCAGAGGGACTGACCCGCTGCATCTTGAGCGTGGGGGGCCGGGAAAATTCCAGGAAGTTGCGCACAATGGTATCGATATGCCGGATTTCTTCGGAAATGACCTGGAAATCTTCTGCCTGAGACTCGGACATGGCCAGGGAGCGTTTTAAAGAATAGAGCCTCATATTCACTGAGGTCAAGGGATTGCGGATGGTGTGGGCCACCCCGGCGGCGAGCTTGCCCACCATGGCCCATTTGCCTGATTGCAAAAGATGTTCCTGGCTGCGGGTGAGCTCGATCTGGGCCTGGTCCACGTCTTCGATGAGGCTATGCACCCGGGTGCTCAGGGCCTTGACTTCATCGGGGACCGAGGCTCCCGGATTGACCGGCGCGGCCTCCAAGGCCAGACGGCGAATGGGTTTTAAGATCTGTTTGAAGAGGATATAGGCCAGCAGGACGCCCAGAAGGATCACGGTGGGTACGGCCACCAGGACAAAAGCGTTGATGAAACGGACCCGGGTCTGGCTTTCGGTGCGGACCCGGGTGATGACCTGTTCCTGGATCAGCTTATAGCGGCGGCAGAGATCGAGGATGTCCACATATTGTTGGCGCACCTGCCAGTGCAGCCGGGCTCCCGCTTGCCGTTGCCCTTCCCGGTAAAGGGTGATCACTTGGTCCCGAGCGAGAATATATTTATGGTATCCGGTCTCGATCTGGCTGATAATTTCGCGCATGGGTTGGGTATAAGCCGATTTTCGAGCTTTTCCCAGCCATCCTTCAAAGGCCCGGTTATAGCGCTGAATTTCCTGGAGCCACTGGGGGTTGCCGTCCAGAAAGTAATAGGTCAAAAAGCCCTTCTGCTGTAGCAGGGCGGTCTCCAATCCCTCCGCGGCCTGGTAGGAAGCCACATTTTTATCGATCAGGGAGGTGAGGAGGGAGTCCATGGAATCATTATGCCACAGGGTCACCAACCCACCCCCGATGGTGGTGAGCACCAGGGCGCTTAACACCACGAAAATGCGGGTTCTGAGGCTGAGGTGATTCCACATGGAACCGATGAGTCTCCTTACCAGGGGTTGGTCGCAGCAGACGGACTGACTTTTTTCTCTGCCCTGTTGCCTTTGACGCGGGACTGCATTGGCTGGAACACCCGGAGCATTATTTCCAGAGAGCCGGGAACCAGTGTTACTCCCAAGAGAATTGCCAGGATATTCTTCAAAATTGCCTGGGCTCGAGGCATATTCGCACAACCTGAAGTGAAGATTTTGAAGCCCGCCTGAGATGGATTATCAATTCCCGCGGTCCCACGCCTTGGCGCAGGCAATGGTTCATAAATCGGCGTTCATCTTATGTTATCATAAAAAAGGCAGAGTATCGCCCAAGGATGCGGCTGAAGTTAGCCTGAAACGATTCTCCAGCTGGACGGAATCATCAACACTTCATTGGCAGAAAGCTGCACCATACTGAATTGATTAATCCAGAACTTTCAAACTGCTGGGTTAACGATAATAAGCAATGGTTGTTTTACGTCGGCTGGCTCCTCAAGCTCAATATTAATTAACCGATTGATAAAATTAGTTAAATTTGTTAGATTTATGAAAGATGCAGGGTGGGATGTGTCAATATTTGCAGGGATTGTCAAGGGCGGCCAAAGCGGTGGTCTTTCTCTGGGCTAAGGTTTTTATATGAGATCACGTTTCGAATCAGGTTTCAGGCCCAACCGCCCCCAAAAAAGTGAAATGCCCAAGCGTTACGAAGATCCCGAGTGGGTCCGGGGCATGATGGTCAGCCTTGATCATAACTATGCCATGGCAGAGTTTTTGGGAGGAAGCGGCCTGGAAGATACGGAGTTAAGCGAGTTTGGCCCGCGCCTGGCGGCCTTGGATCAAGACCTGGCTGCCCAACGGCAAAGCGGCCAGGCGGGTTTCATGGATTTGCCCTACCAGACCGAGGTGGTCACAGAAATCCGCCGGGTGGGCAAGCCCCTGCTGGAGTGGTGCTGGGATTTAGTGGTGTTGGGAGCCGGGGGCCTGAGCCTGGGAACCAGGGCCTTGCATCAGGCTCTGCGCCACCCTCAACACAACAAGTTTCCCATGGCCCGCCGGAACCATAAACTGGGACTATGGGTGGCCGACAATATCGACCCCGACTACTTTTACGGCCTGCTGGACGGCCTGGATTTGCGTCGCATCGGCGTCAACGTCATCAGCACATCCGGTCATACGGTGGAAACGTTGGCCCAATTCCTGTGGGTCTACCAGTTGTTGAAGAATCGGTTAGGCAGGGACAAGGCCCGGGAACGCCTGATCCTGACCACGGGCCCGGAACCAGGGCCGCTCCAGGAGTTGTGCGCCCGGGAACGATTCATTTCTCTGGCCGTGCCCCCTGGGGTAGGAGGCGGGTTGGCGGCATTTTCTGCGGTGGGCCTGCTGCCCGCCTACCTGACCGGCATTGACGTGGAGGAGCTCCTGGCCGGGGCCCGGACCATGGATCAACATCTGAAAGAGGCAAGTCCCGAGAGCAATCCGGCTTATCGTCTGGCGGCCCTGTTTTATCTTTTTGCCACGGCCAAAAAGCGGCCCATCCTGGTATTCATGCCTTATGCCAGGGCGCTGGGGGGCCTGGCGGAGTGGTTCTGTCAGCTCTGGGCCGCAAGTTTGGGCAAGGGGCCTTCCGGCAGCACCCCGATGAGGGCGGTGGGAGTCACTGACCAGCATTCCCAATTGCAGTTATACCGGGAAGGACCGGCTGATAAGCTGGTAACTTTCCTGACCGTGGACAAGTTCCAGCAGAGTTTGGAGATCCCGAACAGTTATCCCGATGAGGCCGACCTGAGCTATTTGGGGGGGCACTCCTTTGAGGAACTGCTTCAGGTGGAACAGCGAGCCGCGGCCTTCAATCTCATGAAGGGCGGGCGGCCCAATCTGACTCTGCACCTGCCGGAAATCAACCCCTTTACCATGGGGCAATTAATCTATCTCCTGCAGGTGGTGACGGCGGCGGCAGCGTACCTCTTTGGAGTCAGCGCTTTTGATCAGACGGGAGATGAACGGGGTCAGCAGACCACCTATGGCCTGATGGGCCGGCCAGGGTTTGAAACCTCTCGGCAAGAATTTAACGCGTCCCCGCCGGCCCTGGAGAAATACCGGATTACTTAAAGATTATGAAGCCTGTAAAACCCAAAGCCTCCTGGTGGCGTCCGGGGAAGGACGTGGATACCTTTGGGTTGGTAAAATTCTTTTCGCTGCCCGGTTTCGTGGTCATTGTGGTGTTCACTGTCATTCTGACGGTGCTTTTGACCCTGCGGGCGCAACAGATGGCTTTAAAGAAAAATGAAGACTATCTGATCCTGCTTGCTTCCAACCTGAACCATCAGATTTATCAGCAGTTCGTTCTGCCCACGGCCTTTGAAAAGGGGGGGCGCATCACCTTATCCGACCCGGAGCAATCCAAACGGCTGGATGTGGTGGTCCGCAACACCATCCATGGGTTCCATGTAGAGCAGTTGAACCAATACGATCAGGAGGGGGTCTTCTCCTATAGCACCGCCAGTGGCGCGCCTTTGGGAAGAAAATGTGACGATGTCGTAGGGGTGGGAAAGGCCCTGGCCGGGGAAAACTACTTTGAGCTACCCGGCTATAGTCCCTTTTGGAGCATTTTCTGGCCCCGGCATTATCGGCATCAGTACCTCAAGGCTTATATCCCCTTTCGGCTGGAGGAAAAGCTCCTGCCGCAAACCGGCCCGGTGGTGGGGGTTATAGAAATTACCCAGAACATCTCCGGGGACCTGGCAGAGATCGCCAATTTCCGGCTCATCATCCTGGTTACCCTAGTGGTGATCATGGGACTGTTATTTATCGTGTTGCGGCAAATCGTCAAAAAGGCCAGTATCATCCTGGAGCGGCGCCAGGAAGAGCAACGCAGCCTGGAGGCGCAGCTCCACCAGTCCGAGCGCCTGGCGGCCCTGGGGGAGATGACCGCCGGGGTGGCCCACGAGGTCCGCAACCCGTTGGGCATCATCAGTTCCACCGCCGAACTTTTGCAGGAACGGCTGGCCCGCTATGAACCCCAGGATCGCTTGGCCCGGATCATTGTGGAGGAATCCAACCGCCTCAATGAAAAGGTCACGGAATTCCTGGATTTTGCCCGCCCTCGCATCCCCCACCTGCGTCCTTGCGACATGGAGGCCACGTTAAACCGGAGTCTGGAGATGTTGCAGCCCGAAATTGAGCGCCGGGGCATCCAGGTCAATCGGGAATATCAGCTTAACGGCCGGCCCTTGCTGGTGGACCAGGATCTCTTGCATCAGGCCTTTTTGAATATTTTCCTGAATGCCATCCAGGCCATGCCCCGGGGGGGTCATCTGACCGTATCCACCCGGCCCGGACCCCATGGTCAGGGGGAAGAAATTCAATTTCAGGATGATGGGGAGGGTATTGACCCCGAGACCTTGAAAAAGATTCTCAATCCGTTTTTCACCACTAAAGAAAAGGGCAGCGGCCTGGGTTTGCCCATTGTGAAAAGCATTATCGAGGCCCATCATGGCACTATAAAGATCAACAGCACCGTGGGAGAGGGCACCACAATTATCCTTACGTTTCCTGATCAGGCGACCCAAAAGGCAGATTAAACCGCGCTGGAATTCGAAAACACGGCTCCCTGATAAAAGGGAGCCTGGAGCACAATGGATACGATCTTAGTCGTTGACGACGAAGTCAATTATCTCACTGTCATGGAAGCTCTTTTGGGGGAGGCGGGATATGAAGTCCTCACGGCTTCAAGCGCCCCCGAGGCCGTCAAGATTGCCGGTGATTCCGACCTGGATTTGGTCCTTACTGACATGAAGATGCCCAAGATGAGCGGCATCGATTTGTTGGACGAGACGCGCCGTCTTTATCCGGACCTGCCGGTGATCATCATGACCGCTTACGGTACGGTGGAAAAAGCGGTTACGGCCATGAAAAAAGGGGCCTTCGATTATATCCTCAAGCCTTTTAAGAATGAAGAGATCCTGGTCACCATTGCCAAGGCCCTGGAGCACCGGCATCTCATCCTGAAGAACCGCCTGCTCAACCAGGAACTGGAAAAGAAGTACGGTTTTCCCAATATCGTGGGGGAATCCCGGGCCATGCAAGACATCCTGGCTCTGGTCAAGCGGGTGGCCCAATCCCGGGCTACGGTGCTGATTACCGGGGAGAGCGGCACCGGCAAGGAACTTATTGCCCGGGCCATCCACCAATGCAGCAACCGGGCCGCCAAAAGCTTTATCTCCGTCAATTGTGCGGCCCTGACCGAAACTCTGCTGGAGAGCGAACTCTTCGGGCATGAGCGGGGCGCCTTCACCAATGCCGTGGCCATGCGCAAAGGCCGCTTCGAACTGGCCGACGGGGGCACCCTGTTTATGGACGAAGTGGCGGAAATGTCCCAGGCCCTCCAGGTCAAGCTCTTAAGGGTGCTCCAGGAGATGGAATTCGAACGGGTGGGGGGCACCCGGACCATCAAGGTGGATGTGCGGGTGGTGGCGGCCTCCAACCGGGACCTGAAGGCGGAAGTGGAAGCCGGGCGCTTCCGGGAGGACCTATTTTATCGCCTTAACGTGGTCCATCTCCACTTGCCGTCGCTGCGCCAGCGCCAGGAGGATATACCGCTGCTGGCCAGCCACTTCATCAACAAGTATGTTGCCGAAAACCTGCGGGACAAAACCAGGATTACGCCGGAGGCCCTGAAAGTGCTGGTCCAGTATGATTGGCCGGGAAACGTACGGGAGCTGGAAAACGTCATGGAGCGGGCGGTGATTTTGTGCGCCGACAACCTCATCACCCCCCAGGATTTGCCAGCGGAATTGGCCCCTTCCAGCTCGGAATCCAGGCTGGAAATCGACCGGTTCATTCCGCTCCATACGCCGCTGCCCGAAGCCCTGGACAGCATTGAGGAGCAGATGATCCGCCGGGCCCTGGAAAAAAGCGGCCAGGTGCAGGTGCGGGCCGCGGAGATTTTGGGGATCACCAAGAGTTTGTTGCAGTATAAGTTGAAGAAATATCATTTGACTACATGATTGAAATATTGGCTTGAAATGGCGTGTATGAACGCCGATTTTTGGCGGCCACGCCGCTCTATGTCTGTTTTCCTTCTGGAGGCCATTTGAAACCGGAACACTTCCCTGATGACATCCGCCCGCATCTCATCCCTGAGCCTGAAGGGGAGATGGTTTATCGTTGCCTGGGGTGCGGGGCGGAATACGACATCAGCCAATTGCTCTACACCTGCCCGAAATGCCGGGGGCTTTTTCTTTTGGAGGATAAAAACGCGGCTCGTCTGGCGGGGCGCGACGGGGCCTTCTGGCGGCGGCTGTTTGATTACCGGAAGATGCTCAATCTCCCGGCGCTGCAAGGGATTTTTCGGTTTTACGAATTGATTGCCCCGGTGATCCCGCTGGCGGACATCATTTATCTGGGGGAAGGCCATACGCCTCAGGTGGCGGCTAATGGGGATCTGCAGGCCGAGGTGGGGGCGCGGTTTTATTTTAAGAACGACGGCCAGAACCCCAGCGCCTCCTTCAAAGACCGGGGCATGGCCGCGGCCTTGAGTTACCTGAATTTCCTGGCACACCGGCCGGGGGCCGGAAAAATGCTGGCCATTTGCGCCTCCACCGGCGACACCTCGGCGGCGGCGGCGCTGTATTCTTCCTATTTGGGGGATAAGGTGGCCTCCGCGGTGCTTTTGCCCCAGGGCAAGGTCACGCCCCAGCAACTGGCCCAGCCCCTGGGCAGCGGAGCCAAGGTTCTGGAGATTCCCGGGGTTTTCGATGACTGCATGAAGGTGGTGGAGGCCCTGGCGGACGACTACCAGGTGGCCCTGCTCAATTCCAAAAACTCCTGGCGCATCCGGGGCCAGGAGTCCTATGCCTATGAAATTGCCCAAAGCTTTGATTACGACCTTGCTGAAAAAACCGTGGTGGTGCCCATCGGCAACGCGGGCAACATCACCGCGATCATGCAGGGTTTTTTACGCCTGTATGATTTGAAGATTATCAAAACCCTGCCCCAGGTCATCGGAGTTCAGTCCCGGCATGCGGACCCGGTGTTCCGGTATTATCTGGAAGCGGATGAGTCCAAACGGGTTTTCAGACCGGTAACGGTGCAGCCGTCCGTGGCCCAGGCCGCCATGATCGGCAACCCTGTGTCCATGCCCCGGGTGATCCGGTTGGTGGAGGAATATCACCGCCGGGCTGGCACCGGCAGCGTGGCGGTGGTCCAAGTGAGCGAACAGGAGATTATGGACTCCATGCTCCTGGCCAACCGCCACGGCCATATCGCCTGCACCCAGGGAGGGGAATCCCTGGCGGGCTTTCGGGCAGGCCTCCAGGCGGGTTTGTTGGGAAAGGACGCCACTGCGGTATTGGACGCCACCGCCCATCATTTGAAATTTATCGGCTTTCAGCAGATGTACTTCGAGAATTCTTTCCCGCCGGAGTTTGAAGTGAAGCCCAAGCCGGAATATCAGAACCGGCCGCAGCTGCTGAGGCCGAAAACCGATAAACCCGAGGGAAAAACCCAGGATCTGGCCGGACAGATCGCCGAGTTGCTGGATTTGACAAGAAAATCATGACCACTCCCATTTCCGACAATTATTGTTTCGTCTGCGGCAAAGATAACCCGAGGGGCTTCAAAATTCAGGTGCGCTATCTGGAAGCCGAGATGGCCGCGGAAACCGAACTGGCCCTGCCCAGAGAGTTCCAGGGCTGGGCCGACGTCATCCACGGCGGCATCCTGGCCACCATGCTGGATGAATTGATGGCCCATGCAGTCTGGCATTTTGCGGGCCCCGGGCTCACCCTGAGCCTGGAAGTGCGCTTTCATGCGCCCCTGAAGCCTAATGAGCCGATCCTGATCCGGGGGGTGCTCCAGACCCCAAACGGCAGCCGCCGCCTGGCCGAAGGAGAGATCATCCGCTTGGCGGACCAGACCCGCATCGCTTCGGGCAAGAGCCGGTTTCTTCTGCTGGGAAGGGAATAGGAAATGAATTGACTATTTCTTTAAATGAGACTCGTGTCCTTAATTTTTTAATTTTAAATTTTCACCCATTGACCAAATTAATTTCTTTATATAAAGTATAAAATTATTTTTAACAGGAAGGAAAGTTTATGTCTAATGATAAGAAAATTGTTCGCCTTGAAAGAGGTGAGGCAATGAAGGAAATTCCTGATTTCTACATTAATAATGTAAAGATATTGGGGTCCTTGTATGAATTTATGTTCACCTTTGGACTAAAATCTGATCCTAAAAAAGAATCAGAAAATGTAGCTATAATAAGAATGAGCCCACAACATGCTAAAGTTCTGGCCAAGATATTGACAAAAAATGTTGAGTTGTATGAAAAAGATATTGGAGAAATAAAACTACCTGAAAATATGGTTAAAGAACTTGGCATATAGATAGGGGTTAAAAAATGTCAGAACTATTAATTACCTCCAAAACTCCATATTACGAAATCAATTCAATCAAAACTAGTATTAAACCTAAATATAAATCTAAAACCCCTCATGTTTTTCAAAAAATTAATCCTATTTTTTCTGCAACTCATTTTTATGAACGCTATAAGCTGCTTAATCTGCTATTTTATCAACAAATTATGGAAAAAAAGGATTTTGAAATTTTTATTGATTTTGTAGGAGGTGAGAGTATAGGAGTAAAGAAGAGCGATTTCGAAATTTATTATCCTGAGGATTAATTATGCCTGTGACCAAAGTTGATTACAGCCCAGGCATTCAATTCGTTAATTCTATTTATTTAGATTCAAATTTATTAGTTTATTCCCGGGATAGGAATTCAATTAAAT
>JARRQO010000032.1:0-19373 GCA_037381685.1 Deltaproteobacteria bacterium
GAATCTTTCGGTCCAAAAAACTATTGATTTGGAAAATATAAAAATTGAAAGACCAACAGATCGTATTAGGGAAACAAATAAAAAGTTAGATGTCCTTATAGAATATCAATCGAAAATGGGTCCAGTAGTGGAAGATTCATCAAATTTATTAGGTGATATGAATAAATTATGGATAGGAATGGCTGCAGATTCCAAAAAAGATTCAAAGAAAATAATTAGGTTAAATTGGATAATAATAATTATTACAGCAATTAGCTTCATGTTTGCGATATTTTTTTCATATTTAAATTACAAATCATCAATAGAAAACTCAAGGATTACAGAAAAATATATGTCCCTCTTAATAAAAGAAAACCGTAAGTTGAATTACAATATCCATGAATATCAAAAAAGTTTATACAATTTTCTTAATAACCAATCTGATAACAAATCAAAATGATCTAAATATGTTAAAAATCATCGTCTGCATCAAACAAGTCCCCGACACCCAGGAAGTCCGCCTGGACCCGGTGACCCATACCTTGAAGCGCGAAGGCATCGCGGCCATCATCAACCCCTTTGACCTTTATGCCCTGGAAGAGGGGCTGCGGGTCAAAGAGGCCCAGGGCGGCAAAGTGACGGTCATCACCATGGGCCCGCCCCAGGCCGAAGCGGCGCTCCGGGAGGCCCTGGGTTATGGCGCCGACGCCGCGGTGCTCTTAAGCGATAAGGCCTTCGCCGGGGCCGACACCTGGGCTACGGCCCTGACCCTGGCCCGCGCCATCGACAAGCTGGGCGGTGCGGACTTGATTTTCTGCGGCAAGCAGGCCATTGACGGCGATACCGCCCAGGTAGGGCCCATGCTGGCCACCATCCTGAATATTCCTTATGTGGCCTGGGCCCGGAAATTGACTTTAGCGGACGGCGACCTGACGGTGGAGCGCCTCCTGGACCATGGCTATGATGCGGTGGCGACCAATCTTCCGGCCCTGATCACCGTGGTCAAGGAGATCAACGAACCCCGGGTGCCGTCCTTCAAGGCCAAACTCCGGGCCAAGAAAGCAGCCATCCCCGTTTGGGGCATTGCTGATCTCAATCTGGAGGCCGGGAATGTGGGTCTGAACGGTTCTTTTACCCAGGTGGTCAAGGTTTTTCCGCCGCCTGCCCGGGGCCAGGCGGAAATCTGGACCGGCGCACCGGAGGAACTGGCGGACCGCCTGTGGCAGCGGTTGAAAGAAATGTCCAAGAGCGCGGTATAGTTTTCACGCAAAGTCGCAAAGACGCAAAGAACCCCAAAAAATGCATAATACAGGTCAGGCTCTGACCGCTATTTAAAGTTAAGCATAGGGGTCGGCGGCTACAAGCCGCCCTATAATATTGGTCCAGGGATGGCCTTACAAGAGCAATTTGAAAAAACCGGGGAATACTTCTTTAGGTGGAGAAGCTATCTGCCGTTGGTCATGGCCGTTTTGTTTATCCTGGTCCTGACCGGCTATCGCACCCCTTTTAAAAACCAGAGCCTGAACCTGGCCTGGGATTTTTTCTGTCTGGCGGTGGCGCTGTCTGGTGAGGGCATCCGGTTTTTTACGGTGGGATTTGTCCCCCGGGGCACTTCGGGCCGCAACACCAAAGGCCAGGTGGCCGACACCCTGAACACCACGGGCATGTATGCAGTAGTGCGCAACCCCCTGTATTTGGGCAACCTTATCATCTGGTGCGGGTTGTCCCTGTTTATAAAGTTGTGGTGGTTCACCGCGCTGGTCATCTTATTCTTCCTGGTGTTTTACGAGCGGATCATTTTTGCGGAAGAACGCTTCCTGCGGGAGAAATTTGGCGACGGATTTTTGCAATGGGCCAAGCAGACCCCGGCCATTATTCCCAATTTCAAAAATTGGCGGCCGCCGTCCCTGCCCTTTTCCTGGGAATCGGCCCTGGTCCGGGAATATGGCTCGTTTTACGCCATCATTGTCGCCTTCACAATGTTGGAACTGTTGGGAGGATTATGCGCCTCCGGCAAATTTTCTATAGACGCCATCTGGATCAAGATCTTCATTGCCAGCACGATATTTTACCTGACGGTGAGATATTTAAAGAAAAGAACCAAGGTCCTGGCAACGGCTAATCGATAAATTTGGTGCGCCCTGCGCACCTTACGTAACTTAAGTTGGCGGGCTATTCCAGTTCCCTAAGCCGCCAACTGCTAACTGCTAAAACATGAGCCTGATTTTTTACTCCGAAAAATGTATTGCCTGCGGCAATTGCGTCGAGGCCTGTCCCTTCGGGGTCTTGCGGCTGGAAGGCGACACCCTCATCATTGATGAGGGCTGCACCCTGTGCGGCGCCTGCATCGAAGTCTGCGAGGTGGAGGCCCTGGCCTTGCCCGAAACTACAGGCCCCGCCCCCCGGCCCGCGGTGCCGCCGGACGGCATCTGGGTCTTTGCCGAACAACGCCGCGGCGCCCTGGCCCCGGTAACCACAGAACTCCTGGGCGAAGCCCGGCGGCTGGCCGAGCCTCTGGGCGTCAAGGTGGCCGCAGTTCTCTTGGGTGATCAGGTTGCCGGTCTGAGCCAGACTTTACTTGCTGCCGGGGCGGACAAAGTTTACCTGGCGGAACACCCGCGCCTGGGCGACTTCCTGGAAGAGACCTATGCCGCGGCCTTGATCGAGCTGGCCCGCAAATTTCAACCGGAAATCATCCTGGCGGGGGCCACCTACCCGGGACGGGCCTTTATCCCCCAGGTGGCGGCAGGCTTAAAAACCGGCCTCACTGCGGACTGCACCGGGTTCGCCATTGACCCGGAAAAGCGCTTGCTGCTCCAGACCCGTCCGGCGTTCGGCGGCAATATCATGGCCACTATCATAACTCCCCGGACCTT
The DNA here is from genome assembly GCA_037381685.1 of Deltaproteobacteria bacterium. GTDB lineage: Bacteria > Desulfobacterota > Desulfobaccia > Desulfobaccales > 0-14-0-80-60-11 > 0-14-0-80-60-11. Next base: position 2,856 of record JARRQO010000032.1, read on the forward strand.
CCCCCAAATGGCTACGGCCCGGCCCGGGGTTTTCAAGCCGGTCACCTCTGCATCCAACCCCGCCGGAGAGGTGCTCCAAGTGGAGTTGGCCAGCCTGGAACAGCCGCGCCGCAGCCATTTTGTCAACACCGTGGCGGAAATCAAAGAGCGCATCCCGCTTTCTGCCGCCGAAGTGATCGTGGCCGGGGGCCGGGGCCTGAAGGAGGCCAAAAATTTTCAGTTGGTGGAAGAACTGGCAGACTTGCTGGGGGGTGCGGTGGGCGCCACCCGGGGCGTGGTGGACGCCGGCTGGATTCCCTACGCCCATCAGATCGGCCAGACCGGCAAGACCGTCTCCCCCAAGCTCTATATTGCCGTGGGCCTGAGCGGCGCCAGCCAGCACGTGGTGGGCATGCAGTCCTCGGATGTCATCGTCGCCATTAATAAAGACCCCGAGGCCCCCATTTTCCAGGTAGCCGATGTCGGCCTAGTGGGAGACCTGTTTGAGATCGTCCCGGCCCTGATCCAGGAAATCAAAAAAGAAAGGGGCTAACCGAGCTTTGGGTACTGCTTTCTTCCTGCTCGCATGAATATTTTTCGTAACGGCTGAAGACCGCGGCGCTCCCGGATGGCAAATGCGATTACTGAAAAAAAGAGTAAGAAACCTCTTTCAATTTCGGCAAATTCGATTTATGTAATTAACGCAGCGGCCTCAGTCATCAGAGGCTGAGGGAAAGGTAGTGCCTCGAGCTTTAAATGGCAGCAAACCAGGCTTCCGCCAACCGAAACAATGAATGATACCAACCGCATAGCTTTGGTGACCGGCGCAGCCCGGGGTATCGGCCGGTCCATAGCCCTGAACCTGGCGCAGCCGGGTCTGACCGTATATCTTAATGATGTGGCTGTGGGGGAAGAGGCCGACAGGACTAAGCGGGAGGTAGAGGCCAAAGGCGCCAAGGCTCGGTTGATTGAGTTCAATGTGACCGAGGCCGCGGCGGTCAGCCAAGGAGTTGACCATATCCTTAAAGAAAGTGGGCGCCTCGATATCCTGGTGAACAACGCCGGCATCACCCGGGATAATCTCATTATGCGCATGAAGGAAGCCGAATGGGACGCGGTCCTTTCGGTCAATCTCAAGGGCGCCTTTAATTGTATCCGGGCCGTGAGCAAACCCATGATCAAGCAGCGGGGCGGGCGCATCGTCAACATCAGTTCAGTGGTAGGGGTTATGGGGAATCCCGGCCAGGCCAATTACGTGGCTTCCAAGGCTGGTCTGATCGGGCTCACCAAGACGGTGGCTCGGGAACTGGCTTCCCGGAACATTACGGTTAACGCCGTGGCTCCGGGTTTTATTCAAACAGAAATGACCGAGGCCTTGCCCGAGGCTACTAAAGAGCTGATGCGGTCCCAGATCCCGTTGGGTCGCTTCGGCACTGCGGAAGAAGTGGCCCAGGCCGTGGCCTTCCTGGCTTCCGACGCCGCAGCCTATATCACCGGTCAGGTGATTCACGTCAACGGCGGAATGTTGATGGTTTAAGAAAAGAGGAGGTTTGTAAACAATGGCAGCAATTAATGAAAAGGTAATCGATATCATCGTGGATAAATTGGGAGTAGACCGCGCCGAGGTCACCCCTGAAGCGGTGTTTGTCGATGACCTGGGGGCGGATTCCCTGGACCTGGTGGAATTGATCATGGCCATGGAAGAAGAATTCGGCATGGAAATTGCAGATGAAGATGCCGAAAAGCTCAGGACCGTGCAGGATGTCATCAACTTCGTCAGCGCCCGGGCCGCCTGAGTCGGAAAGCATCGCCATTGGCTGCGATCACGCCGGCCATGGACTGAAGCGGGAGATCCTCAAATTTTTACATGAACTCCAGGTGCCCTGTGTAGATATCGGCTGCGCCAGCCCCGATGAATCCGTCCATTATCCAGTGTATGGCAAAAAAGTCGTGGAAGCGCTGTTGGCACGGCCTGCGGCGCGGGGTATACTTATATGTGGGACGGGCATCGGTATGAGTATCATGGCTAACCGGTTTCCCGGCATCCGTGCCGCACTCTGTCACGACATCTTCAGTGCCATCATGTGCCGCCGCCACAATGACGCCAATCTGTTGGTAATGGGCGGGCGGGTAATCGGGCCGGACCTGGGCAAGGAAATTGTGCGGGCCTGGCTCGCCACCCCTTTTGATGGCGGCCGTCACCAGGAGCGGCTGGAGCTTCTGGAAAATTTGGCCCAAGAGGCTTCTTCATAGGCAGGAGTTTTTTCTCGGATGGATGAACTGGCCCGCACTGACCCAGAAATTTTCGCGGTTATTGAGCGTGAACGGCAGCGCCAACTGTACAAGCTGGAGATGATTGCCTCCGAAAACTTTGTCAGTAAGGCGGTGCTTCAGGCTCAGGGGTCCATCCTGACTCATAAATACGCCGAAGGTTATCCAGGCCGCCGTTTCTACGGTGGCTGCGAATTTGTTGATACTGCCGAAAACCTGGCCCTGAGCCGGGTCAAAGAGCTTTTCGGGGCTGCCTACGCCAATGTGCAGCCCCATTCCGGCACCCAGGCCAATATGGCCGTCTATTTTTCCGTTCTCAAGCCTGGAGACACCATCTTGGGGATGGATCTGGCCCACGGCGGCCACTTAAGCCACGGCTCGCCGGTGAATTTCTCCGGCCAACTCTTCCAGGCCGTAACCTACGGGGTGGATCGTCAGACCGAAGAAGTCGACTTCGCCCTGTTGGCGGAAACGGCCCGCCAACACCGCCCCAAGATGATCATCGCCGGCGCCAGCGCCTATCCCCGGATTTTGGATTTTGACCGTTTCGCCGAAATTGCCCGGGAGGTGGAAGCGTATCTTCTGGTGGATATGGCCCATATTGCCGGGTTGATTGCCGCCGGCCTGCACCCCAGTCCCGTGTATTCGGCGGATCAGCCAGATCTTTCCAGGGATTCAGGGCGGCCCTCTCATGCATATCATTGCGGCCAAGGCTGTGGCCTTCAAGGAAGCCTTGGTGCCCTCGTTCCGGCGGTACCAGGAGCAAATTGTGGCCAATGCCCGCACCCTGGCCCGGGAATTCGTCAAATACGGCTACCGCCCGGTGGCCGGCGGCACCGACACCCATGTCATTCTGCTGGACCTGACCCCCACCGGCCTGACCGGCCAGGAGGCGGAAGAAGTCTTGGATCTCGCGGGCATGACGGTGAACAAGAATGCCATCCCTTTTGATCAGCGCCCCCCCACCATAACCAGCGGCATCCGCATCGGCACCCCGGCCTTGACTACCCGGGGCATGAAGGAAGCCGAAATGGAATTCATCGCGGGACTGATCCACCAGGCTCTATCTGCACCCAAAGATACTGCCCTGCTTCACAGGCTACACGGCCAGGTCAAGGAACTATGCCGAAGCTTCCCGTGGTTCTTTGCCGAGGAATGGCTGATCGACCATTCGGCCCCGTCTTACGCCGCCCGCGGTTAAATTTCGGCTGCAACCTCTCCAGCCATCCGTTACTCCTCCGAGGCGGAGGATGTCTCCCTCGGACGCCTGTGCCAAGGAGAACGAAATTAAGGCGCTGAGCGAGTTTTTATCCCGGCTTTAGGTTCAAGCCTCTTTACTTCGCTCTCTTTTGGGATAATTTTGCTATTTACTGCGCGGCATTTTTGTTAGAAGATAGGTCATGCGCTGTCCCTACTGCCACAGCACCAACAACAAGGTCATAGATTCCCGTCCCAGCCGGGAGGCCAACGCCATCCGGCGCCGGCGGGAGTGCCTCCACTGCCAGCGGCGCTTCACCACCTACGAACAGGTGGAGGAGACCATGCCGCTGGTGATCAAAAAAGACGGACGCCGGGAACCTTTTCAGCGTTCCAAAGTCTACGAAGGCATTATCAAGGCCTGCGAAAAGCGTCCGGTGTCCATCGACGCCATCGAAAATTTCCTGGACAGCCTGGAGCGGGAAATGTTGGAGAGCGGCCAACGGGAAATTGCCACCACCTGGATCGGCGAGCGGGTCATGGCGCAACTGCGAGGCTGGGACGAAGTGGCTTATGTGCGCTTCGCCTCGGTCTATCGCCACTTCACCGACGCCACCGACTTCATGGAAGAGATTCGTGATCTTTTGGCTTCCAAAAAAGAAAAACCAAACTAATTTTACTATTGCCACATTAATCTTCATTGTAATCCTTGTTCCCGAGATGCACCTGGGAACCCAATATTTAGTCGAAGCTCTCTTTTGACACCTTGTAAACGCAGCCGATTGATTCCAGCCCACGGAACCATCCTATGGACGACGAAAGATATCAGCGCGGTTGGGAAAAACTGAAAGAGATCGACGGCGAGGCCGGGGAACGCGTCATCGCCAGCCTTAAGGATATTGCTCCGGACTTGGCGCGGTACATCATTGAATTTGCCTTCGGCGACATCTATTGCCGCCCCGGCCTGGATCTCAAGTCCCGAGAGATTGCCACGGTAGCTGCGCTCACCGCCCTGGGCAATGCCGCCCCGCAATTGCAGGTCCATATCCACGCGGCCCTCAATGTGGGGGTCACCTGCGCCGAGATCGTCGAAGTCATCCTGCAGATGGCGGTTTATGCCGGGTTTCCCGCGGCGCTGAACGGGATGTTCGCCGCCCGGGAAGTCTTCGGTGAAAGGGACCGGAAGGGCCAGGCTTGACTCCTGAGACCTCATACATGAAACTGGCCCTGCGCCTGGCCGTCAAGGGCGCCGGGTGGGTTTCGCCCAACCCCATGGTAGGCGCGGTGGTGGTCAAAGACGGTCAAATCGTGGGGCGGGGTTATCATCGCCGGGCCGGCCTGCCCCACGCTGAAATAGAGGCTTTGCAAGCCGCAGGCGCCGCCGCCCGGGGCGCCGACCTGTACGTCACCCTGGAGCCTTGCAACCACCAGGGCCGCACTCCGCCGTGCACTCAGGCCATCCTGACCGCAGGAGTTCGCCGGGTCATCATCGCTTGCCTGGACCCCAATCCCCAGGTCACTGGTGGCGGGTCCGAATTTCTGGCCGCTCAGGGCGTGGATATAATTGTCGGGGTGCTTGAAGCCGAAGCCCGGCAGGTTAACGAAGCCTGGTTTCATTGGGTGGAAACCGGCCGGCCCTGGGTCTTGGCCAAGGCGGCCTGCTCCCTGGATGGAAAAATCGCCACTGCCACGGGAGAGAGTCAATGGCTCACAGGAGAGGCCGCCCGGGTTTACGGTCATCGCCTGCGGCACCGGTTGGACGCTATCTTGGTAGGGATCGGTACAGTACTGGCCGACAACCCCCAGCTCACCGTCCGTTTGCCCCGGGGGCGCAGCCGGGACCCCATCCGCATTGTCCTGGACAGCCGTCTGCGCCTGCCTCTCGACTCCAGGTTGGTCAGGTTGGATTCCCCGGCCCCCACCTGGGTGGCCACCACCGGTCAGGCTCCGCCGGAGACAGCCCGAGCTTTGGAAGATCGCGGGGTTCAGGTCATGGTACTGCCGGCCGAGGCCGGCAGGGTTTCGCTGCCGGCGTTGCTGCAGCTTTTGGGCGAGCGCCAGGTTCAAAGCCTGTTGGTGGAAGGCGGAGCCGAGACCCTGGGCGCTTTCTTTGACCAAAGGCTGGTCCAGCAGTTCAATTTCTTCTATGCTCCCAAAATCCTCGGAGGCGTCAAAGCCCCGGCCATGGTGGGCGGTCAGGGAATCACGCACCTGGGTGAGGCCCATATTGCCAGAAATCTCACCTTCCGCCGCTTGGGCGTAGACCTGTTGGTCTCAGGCTATCTTTAATTTCCTACTTAACTTTAAGCAACTTATCTTGTCGCGTTATTTTTTCTTTCATAATATATGGTCTTTTTATCTTTTTGTTCTGGCTTTATTTTGTTCTTGATTTATTTTTTACGAAGGATTATTAATTTCACAGAAAAATAAAGTAAAATCCACCAAGAAACAGCAGGCAAACCACCCAGCTTTCCAGGAGGATGGCCATGGATTATAAAAACTGGCTTGTGCCAATTGTTGACGGGGCCGTAGAAAAAAGTTTGAAAGCATTGGGAAAAGAAGACCAAGAAATTGAAATGGTTAGAACTGAGATTGAAAATGCTGTTCTAAAAGACACGGAATTAAACACCAAACTTGATGATCTTATCAGCGAAAAATTAAAGACTCTGGATACTGGTCCGCTGTCAGCTCTACGCGCTGCGGTCCGGCCAGTGGTGACGATAATTTTGGCTTTAGTCTTTGGCTTTCTTATTGTATTTCCCTTTGTGTGGGATTTAAATCCATCTACAGTAAATTGGGATAAGATCTTTGCGGCTTTTATGGGGGTGTTTGGGACAATCATTGGGTTCTGGTTCGGTGAAAGAAGTGCCTTGAAGGTGCCGGGCGCCGAGCCTAAAGCTATTTCTAAACCGACACCAACCGTTCCAGCGACACCTGCAGTAAAGGCGGCAGAGGCGCCCGCGGCACCGAAGGCCGCAGCTGAAGGCGGGACCAAGGAGGGAGCCGAAACAGGCAATTGAAAGGAGAATTTACCAATATTTCAGAGAATATTGACTTTTTCAAAATTCACAAACTGACAGTAGGTGGCAAGCGGCTTTTACAAGGACGACCAGCCGCTAAATTTTGAGCCGATAGGCCAGAGGCCCGTGCTCCCCGTCAAATTCCGGGGCCCGCTTGAAACCCAGTTTTTCATAGAGATGTCTGGCCGCCAACATAAAAGTCCCGGTGTAAAGGAAGATTGTGTTAATCTTAAGCTCCCGGGCCCGGTCCAGGCAGGCTTGGGTTAAGCGGCTCCCACTCCCCTGCCCCCGGCTGTCAGGGCGCACCGCCAGCAGGCGGATGGCCCCTGTCCCCGCAGGCCAATGACCCTGATGGGCCTGCCCGGCGTCGGGAAAAAACGTGACTGCGCCCCCAATTCTGCCCCCGGTTTCCGCCACCAAAACAATGCCCCCAGGAGCACGGAGAGTCTCGCCGACATTACGCATCCATCTTTTCCAGACCGCTTCAGGCAACTCACTTGCAAATTCCTGGTAAGAAGTCTTCACCAGATGTTCAATTTCTGGCAGCTCACTTGGAGCCGCTTCTCTAATTACGATTTCCGGCTTCATAAGCCGTATATCCCGAAATAGCTATTTTTTCAGACGGGAAATCTCAAGACCAGCCAATCTCTCTTACTTTGCCCGCAAAGGCGCCTTGAGGGCCGCAATAAAATCGCCGACCTCTTTGATCAGCTCCGGCCCTTTTAAGCGGGCCACCCGTTGGACGATAGCGCTGCCCACCACCACTCCATCCACATAAGGGGCCAGATTCGCCACCTGCTCCGGGGTGGAAATGCCGAAGCCCACGGCCAGGGGGCATTTTACCAGGGAGCGTACTTGCGCCAGGGACTCGACCAAATCTGAAGGCAACTCAGTGCGGGCCCCGGTGATCCCGGTCACCGACACGTAGTAGAGAAAGCCCTTGGTGAGACGCCCCAAATGCTTAATGCGCTCAGCATTGCTGGTGGGCGCCGCCAGAAAAATCGTGTCTAATTTTACTTGCAAGGCCGCCACTCGCCAGGTACTTGCTTCCTCGGGAGGCAAATCCGGAATGATGAAGCCATCTACGCCACGCGCGGCGGCGGTAGTTGCGGTGCGCTCTAACCCATATTGCAGCATGGGGTTGTAGTAGCCCATGAGGATCAGGGGGGTCTGGGTGTGGCCCCGCAGGTCGCCTGTCAGGTTGAGGACATCCTCAAGATGGACGCCGGCCTGCATGGCCCGAAGACTGGAAGCCTGAATGGTGGGGCCGTCAGCCAAGGGGTCGGAAAAGGGCACACCCAACTCTATAATGTCCGCGCCCTGGGCAGCCATCTCCAAAACCAGGGACCGGGTTGTGGCCAGATCAGGATCTCCAGCAGTAATAAAGGGAATGAGAGCTTTCTCCCCTTTGGCTCTGAGTTTCTTAAATACCTTGTTAATGCGGCTCACCGGACACCTCCATAGCTTCGGCCACCACTTCCACATCTTTATCGCCCCGGCCGGAAAGGTTGACGATGATGATATCCTCAGCAGAATATTCAGGTGCCAGCTTAGAAAGATAGGCGATGGCGTGGGAACTTTCCAGAGCAGGGAGAATACCCTCGGTCCGGGAGAGCAGGTTAAATCCATCCAAGGCCTCGGCGTCCGTTACCGCCACGTATTCGGCCCGGCCCTGGTCCTTCAAGAAGGAGTGTTCCGGGCCTACCCCGGGGTAGTCCAGTCCCGGCGCCAGAGAGTGGGCCTCCTGGATGTTGCCCCAGGGGTCTTGCAACAAGTAGCTGAAGGCCCCATGCAGGACGCCCAGACTCCCCGCCACCAGGGTGGCGGAATGGTAGCTGCTGTCGATCCCATGGCCCGCAGCGTCCACGCCCACGAAGCGCACCGGGTCGTCCAAAAAAGTATGGAAGAGTCCCATGGCATTGCTGCCGCCGCCCACGCAGGCCACCAGACATTGAGGCAGCTTACCGGTGCGTCTTCGCAGTTGGGCCCGGGTTTCCCGGCCGATCACCGATTGAAAGTCCCGGACGATCATGGGATAGGGATGGGGTCCGCCTACCGAACCCAGAACATAGTGGGTATGGCGTACATTGGTGACCCAATCCCGGATGGCGTCATTCAAGGCATCCTTCAAGGTGCGGCTACCCGACTCCACCGGCACCACCGTTGCGCCTAACAGCTTCATGCGAATAACGTTGAGCCGCTGGCGCCGGATATCTTCGGTGCCCATGTAAACATCACAGGATAACCCCAACAGGGCCGCCACCGTAGCAGTGGCCACTCCGTGCTGGCCCGCGCCGGTTTCGGCGATTAGCCGGGTTTTCCCCATGCGCCGGGCTAACAATCCCTGACCCAGAGTGTTGTTGATTTTGTGAGCTCCGGTATGGGCCAAGTCCTCTCGCTTGAGGAATATCTGCGCCCCCCCTAACTCGATGGTCAGACGTCGGGCAAAATATAGGGGCGTGGGGCGGCCCACGTAACTTTTGAAATACCAGGCTAACTCCTGGCGGAACTCCGTGGTGCGATGGATCTTTCTATAGGCTTCATCCAACTCCGACAAGGCCGGCATGAGGGTCTCTGGCACAAACTGCCCCCCATACCGCCCGAATCTTCCATGTCTGTCTGGTAGCAAATCGACCTCCTTTACGAAGCGGTCAGCGGTTAGCAATTAGCAGTTAGGAAAAGCCTTAACAAAACAGGCCTGATTGATTGCCAATTACTAAGCTGCTCACCTGCTTAATGCTTCTTAACCCCTTTCACTGCCGCAAAAAACTCCCGGAGTCTGGCCGGATCTTTTCTACCCGGGGCGGCTTCGGTGCCGCTGGCGGTATCCACGGCCTGGGGGCAGGCGACCTTGATGGCCTGGGCTACGTTTTCCGGGGTCAGGCCCCCGGCCAGAATGATCTGGCCGAACTTTTGGGCTTCCCGGGCCAGGCGCCAGTCAAAGGTTTCTCCGGTACCGCCCACCTGACCCTTTTTATAAGTATCTAATAAAAAGGCCTGCACCGCTCCCTGAAAAGGTTCCAACTCCGTGAGCGATCCGGCGTCTTTGAGGCGAAATCCCTTAATCACTCGCCGCCCCAGGCTCTGGCAATAGTCCGGGGATTCTTGACCATGTAGCTGAAGCCAATCCAGGCCCACCCTGGCCGCCAGATTCTGCACCATGGCAGCCTCTTCATTCACGAAGACCCCTACGCTAGTCACAAAGGGGGGCAGATGGAAAATGATTTCTCGGGCGGTCTCCGGGGCCAGGTACCGGGGGCTTTTGGGATAAAAAATAAAGCCCAGAGCATCGGCGCCCAACTCCGCGGCCAGGAGAGCGTCTTCCAGATTGGTGATACCGCAAATTTTAATTTTAACCATAAACTATATTAAATTCCGCCAGTTGCGCGCCGCATAAATTTCAGCGCCTTTGCAAGCCTTTAAGGTTTTCCTTGAATGAATTCCTGCAACGCGGCGCCGGGGTCCAAGTGGGTCACCAGACTTTCGCCGATGAGAAAGGCCCGGATACCCACGGCCAGATAGGGTTCTATGTCAACCCGAAATTTTATCCCGGACGCAGCCACCAGCGTCACCCCCGGCGGCGCCATCGGCGCCAATTCCAGGGCCCGGTCCGGAAACATCTCGAAGGTGTGAAGGTTCCGGGAATTGATCCCGATCAGGCGGGCCCCCGCGGCGAGGGCAGTCTTCATTTCTCCGACATTGTGCACTTCCACCAGCGCCTCCAGCCCCAGGGAGCGGGTCAGGAGCAGCAGGGCCCGGAGTTTTCCGGCCTCCAACAGGCCAACGATGAGCAGCAGGGCGTCGGCCCCGAGGGCCGCGGTCTCGTAAACCTGAATAGGCTCCAAAATAAAATCCTTGCGCAGGATGGGGAGGTTAATCACTGGACGCATCAAGCGGATGAATTCCGGGTCACCCTTAAAATAATGAACTTCCGTCAAAACTGAAAGGGCCGCCGCGCCGTTATCCTGATAGATTTGAGCCAACTCCACTGGATCCCACCCCATGGCCAGGTCGCCCTTGCTGGGGGAGGCGCGCTTGATCTCCGCCATGATGGCCGGACCCGCGCCTTTATCCAGAGCAGCTTTGAGGCTTTTGGGCGCAGGCCGGGTGGCGATATCGGCCTTAAAGGCATCAGCCTTCCCGGCTTCAAAGAGTTTGAGGGAATCCTCCAGTTTCCGGGCCACGATTTCTGCTAAAAAGTCCATGGGGTTACGTCTTTCCTCTTGTCTATGTTATTTTCGGAAAGGTTTGATGAACGAGGGGCCCACCCTAAACATCACTGCCAAAAGACTTGCTTTTCTCAATCAGGGCATCCAGCTTTGCCAAGGCTTTGCCGGAATGCAGGGTTTCCCGGGCTAACCCAATCCCTTGAGGGAAGTCGGGCGCCAAGCCCGCGGCAATAAAGGCCGCGGCTGCGTTTAAGGCGACCATATCTTCCCGGGGCCCCCCCTGCCCTGCTAATACGGCGCGCACGATGCGGGCGTTGTCAAAAACTTCGCCCCCCTTGATGTCTGAAAGCTCCGCCCGTTTCAGGCCGAAATCCTCCGGGGCAATATCGTAAGTCTTAACCGTTCCGCCCTCGAGCTGGCTCACCCTCGTGGGTCCGACGATGCTAATTTCATCATACGACCCTTCGCCGTAAACCACAAACGCGCTTTTACTTCCCAGGTTGCCCAAGACCTGGGCCAAGGTTGCGGTGAGCCGGGCTTCATAGACCCCCAGCACCTGGACATTGGCGTTGGCCGGGTTGGTCAGAGGCCCCAGGACATTAAAGATGGTGCGGATACCGATTTCCCGCCGGGGACCGATAGCGTAGCGCATGGCGCCATGGAGCTGCGGGGCAAATAAAAACCCGATGCCCACCTCCAGAATACACCAGGCCACCTGCTCCGGGGTCAGGGCCAGATTGATTCCCAGGGCCTCGATGACGTCCGCGGAGCCGCAGCGCGAGCTCACCGCCCGGTTGCCGTGCTTGGCGACTTTCAACCCCGCGCCCGCCACCACAAACGCAGTGGTGGTGGAGACATTGAAGGTGGAAGTGGCATCGCCCCCGGTGCCGCAGGTGTCCACCACCGTTTCCCAGTCCACGTTGATTTCATCCCGATCCAGATCGACGAGTCCGTTACTAATGGGTATGCGGGTGGCCTTGGCCCGCATGACTTTGGCCGCGGCGGTAATTTCTGTGACCGTTTCGCCTTTCATGCGCAAGGCCGAAATGAACGCCCCGATCTGGGCCTCAGTGGCCTCGCCGGTCATAATAATTTCCATGGCCCGGACCATCTCGGCCTCGGTCAAATCCTGCCGGCTGACGACTTTTAATATGGCTTCCTTTAACACTTTTAACCCTCATAAATGAATTTACTATACTAACAAATTCGCCGATCACCACCCGGTTGGATGGTATAGACCTACTTTTTATTTTCACTTTCCGGGTGCAATACTTCTCTCCTTAACCCGCACCGTCAACTCCGTGGGCGTCTTGATATGCAAGTCATGCTGCGGGAAGGGGAATTCGATGCCGTTTTCCCGGAACAGATCCCAGATTCTTAATTGCACTTCGCTCTTGATGTTGGTCACCCCTTTTTCCGGGTCCTTGATCCAGATGCGCAGGTCCAGGTTGATGGCGCTGTCGCCGAAGCCCACCAGGCGGGCGGCGGGTTTGGGGTCCTTCAGGATGCGAGGCAGGTCCGCGGCCGCGGCCTCCATCAAGGCCATGGCGTCATGGACATTGGAGGTGTAAGAGATGCCCACCGGAATCTTTAAGCGGATGCCCCGGCCGGTGAAAGACCAGTTGATCACTTTGTTGGTGATCAGTTCGTCATTGGGAATCAAAAACGAGGTGCCGTCCCGGGTAATCATGGAGATAAAGCGGGAGTTGAGGGATTCGATCCAGCCGAAGACACCCCCCACTTCGATAACGTCCCCGGGGCGGATGGAATTGTCCATCAGGATAATCACCCCGCTCACCAGGTTGGACACCACTTTCTGGAGGCCGAAGCCCACCCCCAGGCCGACGGCGCCGCTGAATAGGGCCAGCAGTTTAAAATCGAAGCCCACGCTGTCCAGAGCTATGAGTATAGCTCCGGCATACAATCCGGTTTTAAGGAGTTTGACCAGCAGCACCTGGACTCGGGGCGTCAGGCGGGAAATGCGTTCGATCCGATGTTGGAGGATATGGCACAACCAACCGGCCAAGGGCAGGAAAATAGCCAACATGATGGCTGTCTTGATAACGAGCCATAAGGATACCCGTCCCTCCCCGACCTTAAAGCCTATCTTATCGAACACGGCAATGGCGGGGTTAAGCAACCCCACGATATCCATGGCCGCCACCGTCATGATTAGGACGGCGAAGAATTTGGACCAGGCGGGGCCAAGGAGCAGCCCAGTGGCCAATTTGATAATAACCCAGGCCCACAACAGATCCACGGCAGCATAGATTATTCTGTGGTTCCAGTGCAGATGCTGGGCCACCAGAGAAATTATTCCCATCAAGATTGTTGCGGCCAGCCACGGAGCGATCTCTGCTACTTTCTCCCTGATTTCCGTTAAGCGACCGCTATCCCCCGGCATCACGTCGGCCAGCAGGCGTTGGGCGCCACCCCGGACCAAGTGACGACTGAAAAATACCCCCAATAAAACCAGACTCACCACAGCAAACTGGCCCAGGTAATTGAAATTAAAAATGCTGGAGGAGAGTTGATGTTGCAACCCCGTCAGAACTCCCAGGAAATTTTGCAGCGAGGATAATCCCACCATATCGACCTCTACCTAAATTCTTCAGCCCTAATGATTTAAGAAAAGTTCTGCCTCACAGACGTAAGCCGGTATAGTCATTTGTAAGATAAAATTCAACCCGCCAGCATTTGCACGAAGATGTGCGCGGCATACAAGAATACCAGGGAAAAAGCGCCCAGACTTAGCCAGCGGAAGGTTTTTTTCTGGGGGCGGTACATCATTTCTGCGGCGGCAATGCCTAACATGACGATGGCCATTAAGGCCGTGCCGGCGTTCTCCGGGGACACCATTTCCAGCAAGGAGCCGTTAACATAGAGCAGGTCCATTATCCCCAGCATGGCAACGTTGACCAGCAGGCTACCCAAAAGGTCGCCGACCGCCAAGTCCACGGCCCCCAGCCTCATGGCGCTGATGGTCACTACCAACTCCGGCAGGGTGGTAACCGCGGCCACAAAAAAGGTGCCTACCATGGTCAAGTGCCATCCCATCAACAAGGCCATATTCTCGGCCGCCCGGGGCAGCCAGATAGCCGCGGCCGTGACCAGAAGCGCGCTTGCCCCGAAATTAACGGCTGATTGAAAGAGGGTCAAATCAGAGTACAGTAATTGCTCCTTGTGCTCCTTACGCCATTCAGTCATCTCCCGCCTCTGATACCGGTAGATAGCCCGCATGGCCATCAGGTAGCAAATCACCAGAACCGGTGAACTCAGCCCCAGATAGCCGCCGAAGTTCAGCCTGCCAAAGGTTCCCCGGGCCGTAATTCCCAAAGCCGCCACCCCCAGCATGACCACCCCGAAGGCGGCAGCCAAAAGATGCCCCCGGTCCGCGGCGCTCAGGATCGGTCCCGGTGGGTAATACAGGTCAGCTACGGCAAGGATAACCAGGTTCAGGACACAGGCGCCCAGGAGATTTCCCACGGCAATGTCCGGGGCTTTAACCCAAAGGATGGCGCTGCTGCCAGTGACCAGCTCCGGTAAGGAGGTCACTACCGCGAGGCCCACCAAACCTATCCAGGTGCGGCCCAGGCCGGTTTTTTCCGCCAGGATATCTGCATAGCGAGATAGGCGGGTGCCTGCATAAAGTATAACTCCGGTGCAAGCTAAATATTGCAGCCATACCAGCCAGCCGGCCACGTATCACCCATTCTGGCGCTTCAGGAAGTTGCGCAGCAGGTTAAGCCCTTCGTTAACCTCCCCTACTGCGGTTTGGGCCGAAACTATTAGGCAATCCGGCAGAGTCTCCCGTTCCACGATGAGGGAGTGATAACGTGTCGCCTCAAAGGGGGAAGGCACCCCATGAAATAAATCTCTGCCGTCGTGGTAGATGAGCGAAGTCTTGCCGTGCATCAAGCGGGGGGCACGGATCACTCTACCTCCGAAGGCCGCGCCGATGGCCTGGTGGCCCAGACAGACTCCCAGGATGGGCAGGCGCCCGGCAAAGTGGCGGATGGCCGCCACCGAAATGCCCGCCTCGTTGGGGGTACAGGGACCGGGGGAGATTACCAGGCGGGTCGGCTGGACCTGCTCCAGGCCTTCCAGGTCGATCTGGTCGTTGCGAAATACTCTGACCTGCTTCCCCAACTGGCCGAAGTATTGCACTAAGTTATAAGTGAAAGAATCATAATTATCTATCATGACTAACATATTTGCCTCAGTGAGCAGTGAGCGGTGAGCAGTGAGCCGCAAAACTTCATTGCCGCTTACCGTCCCCTCACTGATTCCAGGTTAAGGAGATTAAGTCATTCCTATCATTAATAAAACCCATTGTGGAAGCTGCGAATTTTAAATGGTAAAACTAAAAACTGCTTACTGTCCGCGGCTCGCGGCTCACTGCTCTCATATCAACCCTTTATCCACCCGGTCCAAAGCCCGCATCAGGGCCATGCCTTTGTTGACGGTTTCGGTGAATTCCGTGGGCGGATCCGAATCCGCCACGATCCCCGCTCCCACCTGCAGATAGACCCGGCCCTGATGGACCGTAAAGCTGCGGATGGTGATACAAAAGTCCATGTTGCCGCCAAAGCTGAGGTAGCCCACCGCCCCGGCATACGGCCCCCGCCGGGTGGGCTCCAGCTCCTCGATGATCTCCATGGCCCGCACCTTGGGGGCCCCGGTCACGGTACCCGCGGGAAAGGTGGATTTGAGCAGGTCCAGGCCGTCGTATCCCTTTGCCAGTTCCCCCTCCACCTGGGAGACGATGTGCATCACGTGGGAGTAGCGCTCGATGGTGAACAATTCCGGCACCCGGACGCTGCCGATGGTGGCCACCCGGCCCACATCGTTGCGGCCCAGGTCCACCAGCATCAGGTGCTCAGCCCGCTCCTTGGGATCAGCCAGAAGTTCGGCCTCCAGGGCCTGATCCTCAGCCTCGGTGGCGCCCCGGGGCCGGGTGCCGGCAATGGGCCGATAGTTGATCCGGTTATCCTCCAGGCGCACCAAAATCTCCGGGGAAGCCCCCACCACCTGGATATCCCCGTGATCCAGGTAGAACATGTACGGGGACGGATTGATGGAGCGCAAAGCCCGGTACAGGTCAAAGGGGTCATGGCGCAGCGGGGTGGAAAAACATTGGGACAGCACCACCTGAATGATGTCGCCCGCGGCGATGTATTCCTTGCCGACCCGCACCATGTCTTCAAACTGCGGCCGGGAGAGGTTGGAAGCCATGGGGGGAGCCGGCGCCGGTGAGCCGGTTTTACTTAGGGGCACCGGCTGGCGCAACCGGTCGATGATCTCGGCAATGGCGGACTGGGCCTGGTCGTATCGGTCCTGTAAAGGCGCCTGCCCGTCCAGGTGCACCAGAGCCAGAATCTTGATAGTTTGACGCAGGTTGTCGAAGATCAGCAGGTTGTCCGCCAGCATCAAGCGAGCCTCTGGCATGTCGATGGGCGGCGTCAGTTCGGGCAGGCGTTCGATGTAGCGCACCATATCGTAACCCAGATAGCCCACCAGGCCACCCCAGAACCGGGGCAGGCCCGCGGTGGCCACCGGCTTGAACGCGGCCAAAAGACGCCGCAGTTGTTCGAAGGGATCGGCATCCGGGTCCAGGGTCTCCGTGCGCCCCTGACGCTGGATGGCGGCTTGCCCGTCTTTAACCTGAAACCTCAGGGAGGGGTTGAGCCCCAAGAAACTGAAGCGCCCCCACTTCTCGCCGCCCTCCACACTCTCCAGGAGGAAGGAACACCCCTCGCCGCGCAACTTCTTGTAGGCCGACACCGGGGTTTCCAGGTCCCCCAGGATTTCGCGATACACCGGAATCAGGTTGCCCTG
This sequence comes from Deltaproteobacteria bacterium, assembly GCA_037381685.1. GTDB lineage: Bacteria > Desulfobacterota > Desulfobaccia > Desulfobaccales > 0-14-0-80-60-11 > 0-14-0-80-60-11. The sequence continues at coordinate 19,330 of JARRQO010000032.1, forward strand.
CCGGGCCAGTGCGGTAAAAGTCTCAAAATCAGGATGGACCATGA
>JARRQO010000033.1:0-11559 GCA_037381685.1 Deltaproteobacteria bacterium
GGTACACAAAAACTTTTGGCAAAGCTATAAAAAAACACAACAATAGACACGCTGTGCCAACCATGATAAAGACTCATTACTGTTGTCATTCTGAGGGTGCCGCCGGCAAGCGCGGTGTTACGGCATACGAAGGAGAAACAGCCATGAAAATCCTGCTCGTCTATTACTCCATGTATGGCCACGTCCTGAAGATGATCCGAGCCGCGGCCGAAGGCGCCAAAGCTGCCGGCGCCGAAGTGGTCCTGCGCCGGGTCGAGGACCTGCCCTACAACCTTACCAAGGTTGAGGGCAGCAAACACGCCCAGGCGACCCTGGCGGACCAAAAGGACATCCCCATCGCCACCATGGACGATCTGAAAAACGCCGACGGCGTCATCTTCGGCACCCCCACCCGCTACGGCAACATGTGCGCCCAGATGAAACAGTACATTGACCAGACTGGCGAATTGTGGCTCTCTGGCGCCCTGGAGGGCAAACCCGCGGGTATCGTGGTCTCCACCGCCACCACCCACGGCGGCCAGGAGACCACCGCCCTGACCATGATGGCGCCTTTGCTGCACCTGGGCTTTATCATTCTGGGCGTGCCCTATTCCACCCCCGGTATGCTCCACACCGAGGGCCGGGGCGGCACCCCGTACGCGGCTACCACCGTGGCCGGCGGCAGCAATGAACTCAACCCCGCCCCGGAGGACCTGGAAATCGCCAAAGCCTTGGGCCGCCGGGTTGCGGAAATAGCCAAAAAGCTGAAAGGCTCATAACTTCGAACCTTGAACTTTGAACTTTGAACTCTCCATAAGGACTGTGACCGTATGGCAACCGACTGGATCGGCCTCCTCCCCATAATCATCCTCTCCAGCGGAGGCGTTATCATCTTCCTGGTCGGCGCCTTTTGGCGCAGCCGGCCCCGGGACCTGCTCTTTGCCCTGGCCCTGCTCACCGCCCTGGCCGCGGGCGTGGTAACTTTCCTGTTGCCCGCCGCCCGCCCCAACTTCGCAGGCCTGCTGGATCTGGGCGGTTACGGCCGGTTCTTTATCTTTCTGTTGATGTTCATCACCATCGTCACCCTGCTCTTCCTGCGCCAATACAGCCGCACCCACGGCTTTTCCGGCGATGAATTATACGCCCTGCTCATCTTCTCCGCCCTGGGCATGGTCTTCACGGCCATCGCCACCAATTGGGCCATCTTTTTCCTGGGCCTGGAACTCCTGTCCCTGGCCCTTTACGTGCTCATCGCCATCAGAAAGGGCGAACCTTACGGCAATGAGGCCGCCCTGAAATATTTCATCATGGGCGCGGTGGCTTCGGCCTTTTTGACCTTCGGCATCGGCCTCCTCTATGCCATGACCGGCAACCTCCAGATCGCCGGTTCCCTGGCTGCGGCCCAAACCTATCCCAGCCACCTGCCGGTCATTCTCATCGGCCTGGCCTTCCTCCTGGTGGGCATCGGCTTCAAAATCTCCATCGTGCCCTTCCACCTCTGGACGCCCGACGTCTACGAAGGCTCCCCGGCCCCCATCACCGCATTCCTGTCCACGGGCTCCAAGGTAGCCCTGTTCGCGGCCCTGCTGCGTTTTTGCCTGCTCATGGCGCCCCCGGTCTGGAACTACGCCTGGCCGTTTCTCTGGGCCCTGGCCGTGCTCACCATGGCCGTAGGCAACATCACCGCCCTGTATCAGACCCACGCCAAGCGGCTGTTGGCCTATTCTTCCATCGCCCAAATGGGTTACCTGTTCATGACCCTGGTGGCCGTCAAGCAGGGCAGTCTGCCTGCCATCATGTTTTATCTGGCGGTTTATGCCATCATGGACCTGGGAGCCTTCGGCATTATCGGCACCTTCACCAAAGCTCCCACCTTTGGCATTAAAGGCACCCTCTCCAAAGGTCCCGTTGACCTGGAAAAGCTCACGGACTACCAGGGCTTGGGGTATTCCCACCCCTGGCGCGCCGCCATCCTGGCCACCTGCCTCATCTCCCTGATCGGACTGCCCCCCACCGCCGGCTTCATGGGGAAGCTGGTAATCTTCCGGGCCGTGCTCAACGCCAACTTCATCACCCTGGCTGTGGTCGGCATGCTCACCGTCATAATTTCCATCTATTACTATATTAATTTTGTGGTTCATCTCTATATGCACGAACGGCATCATAGGGGCCGCCTTCCCAGCCCTGATGTGGCCATCGGCGTGGCCTGCGCCGTGATCCTGCTGGGAATTCTCTGGTTGGGCATCATTCCCGACTCTCTGCTGCAGGTGATTTCCGGCATCTATGCCGCCTTGCCGAAACCAGTCTGACCCGGCGCCCAGGTTTTTACGCCGGTGCTCCGCCCTGGCTGCCAGGCCCCGTCCCCTCTCGTTCGTAGCGAGGCGCTGTGTGTCCGCCCTTTTACCTCCCGTCAGCCCTCCTCCAACCATATTTTTTCGCTCTACGCTGAAAATATCCTTGGTGGCACAGACGTCTCGCCTGTGCAGAAAATGTAGGGTGGGCACTGCCCACCATCACCTTTCAACAGCCCCACCATCACGCTGGCCCCTCCCCGATTTTCTTGAGGCCCTGGTATTTTTTCCCCTCTGCCTCAGTTTTTGGTATAAAACAAAACCATGGAATTCATCCCCCTGCATTTCGGCGACCGCCTGACCGTCATCAATCCCTTGGGGACCATCGGCGTGGTAACTTTGTGGTCCAAGCCGGATTATGTCATGGCCCGCTTTCTCCAAGCCGGAGTGAATCTGGAGGAGGAAACCAGCCCCATCGCGGTCTTCGGTACCCTCTACGGCAACGGTTTAAGGGAAATGCTCCGCAATCTCATCTACAACCCCCAGATTCGGCTGCTGCTGATCTGCGGCCACGACCGCTCCGGCTCTTTGGGGGAATTAACCAATTTTTTTGAACTGGGTCTGGAGCCCGTGGCCTCCGCGGTGGTGCGCTACCGCAGCCCGGAACCCGGAATAACCGTGTCTCCCGCCCGCATCCGCCAGACCCGGCGGATCATGGATGACCTAGTGCAACGGGACCGGTTTTTTTCCCCGCCCCAATTGGTGTGTCTGGGAGACCCCCAGGACGAGGCGACCCTGGACGAGATCAGTAAATTCTTTAGGAAATATAAACCGCAGCACATCTTCACAGATGAAGAAGACCGCCGTCTAAAAATACCCCTGCCCGAAGTGGAGCTGGAGTACTTCCCCAGCAACCCCCGGGGCCTTGTGGTGGTGCGGGATACCCCCCTGTCGGCCTGGAGAGAAATGCTTTACCTGGTGACCCGCTTCGGCCAGCGGGTCACTCTCAAAAAGGGCGAACGCCTGGAGTTGCAGCACGTCAAGATCATCGTGGAAAAACCCCGGTTTGAAGGCAAGGAGCAGCTACGCGCCGCCCACCTGGCCCCCGAGCGCTTGCGGCGTTACCAGGAAGAGATCCTTAAGGGCGAACTCCGGCCCGATGAAACCTATCATTACGGCCACCGCCTGCGCGCCCACTTCGGCTTGGATAGCCTGGCGGCCTGCGCCGAGCGCCTGAAAACCGACCCCGAGGACCGCAAAGCTTACGTGGCCCTGTGGGATACCGCCCGGGACCTGACAGTCAAGGAGGGGCGCCCCTGCCTGGTGTCCCTGTTTTTCCGCAAATTTGAGGGCAAACTGACCTTGAGCGCTACCTTCCGCACCCATAACGCCATGGATGCCTGGCTGCTCAATGTCTATGGCCTCATGGCCATCCAGAAATGGGTGGCCGAACGGGCGGGATTGCCCACCGGCGCCCTCGTGGTCATCAGCCATTCCCTGGGTCTGGACCCCCGGGAGTTGGACCGGGCCTTGATGATCATCGGCAAGCGCCCCTTCAGAGTCCGTCTGGATCCCATGGGTTACTTCCGGGTCACCCTGGACGAAGGCGAAATCATCGTGGAGCACCGCTTCGAGGACGTCACCTTAAAGGAGTACCGGGGCCGGACCGCGGTCTCCTTGCAGCACCAGATCGCCCGGGACAGGGCCCTGTCCGATCTCAACCACGCCATCTACCTGGGACGCCAACTGGCCAAAGCCGAAATGGCCCTGAAAGACGGCCGGGAGTTTGCGCAGGATTAATCCCCAGCCCGGGTCAATCTTTATCTGCGGAACCCGATGCTAACTACCAGGAGTCCCTATTTCCGTTATCTGGCGGCCTGCAACCGGCCTCACCTGGATCATTTTAAGCACTGGATCTTCCAGCCGGGCATGTTATTCAATTCCCCGGGAAAATGGTGGGGCAACCACGGAGCCAGGCCCGAGCCCCATGCCGGCCTGGATCTCTGCAGTTTTGAAGAGGTCCACGGCGCGATTAAAAACCTGGACCGGCATACTCGGATACCTGCGGCTTTTCCGGGCAAAATCATCAAAATCGCCCCCGATTTCCTCGGCAAATCCATTTTTATCCGTCATGAAATTTTCGACGCCCGGGGCCGCCGGCTTTATTCGGCTTATGGCCACACCCGGCCGCGAGATGCCCTTAAAGTCGGGGCGCAAGTTGCCGCGGGCGAAGCCGTTGGGACCATCTCAAGCTTTTCCAACCCCAGATTAGCGGTTCTGCCCCATTTACACCTGACCTTTGTCTGGATTCCCCGGGGTCTGGATATCAATGACCTCAATTGGGACAATATGGGGAAAAATTCTGACATAACCCTGATCGATCCGCTGTTGGTGCTGGAAATATATTGATGGTTTGCTCTAGGGACGGGCCGGCGTCTCCGCCCTCACAGGTGGGCTTCTAACCCGCGCCCCCGGCCTGGGAAATTTTTTGCCCCGTCTTTCAATTTTATGACCAAAGCCTGCCATCTGAAGGTTAAGGAAGACCATAGCCTCATACTCATCGGCGCCGTCCACGGCGACCCTTCGGGGTATGCCCGGGCCGCAAAGCTCCTGGCCCACCTGGCGCCCCATCTGGTCACCGTGGAAATCAGCCCTTTTTCCCTGCGCTACCGCGGCAAGCACGGACCCGGCTGGCAGCGGCAGTTGGCCCGGGTTTTGTCCCAACTCCCGGCGGAAGCCTCCCGCCACCTGGCCATCCAGCGCCTTACGGCCCAAGTGGCCCTGCCCTTCGAAGTGAGGGCGGCCCGGGATTATCACCGCCTCTCCGGGACCCCCTGGCGCCCCCTGGACCTGGGAGGCCCGGCCCGGCGGCACTTGCCCCGCTATGGCCCGGAACTTTTGGATTCGGCCAATCTTCAGACCCTGCTGCAAACCGCCGACGGCTCCCTGGACGAATATGTTGCCACCCAGTTTCGCCGGGCCCGCCGGGCCCTGGCCCACCCTCCGCCCCGCCTCCCCACCTCCCGCACCCCTGAAACTTTACGCCGGGAACAATTTTTGGCCCGGCGCCTCCGGGCCTTAATGAGCCGGTATCGCCGGGTGGCGCACTTAGGCGGCTGGGAGCACCTGGTGGCCTGGCAGGACGACCCCTGCCTGTGGCGTCAGTTGGCAGATGTGCAACCCCGGCGGCTGCTTTTGGACGACGCCGACCAGCTTTCGCCTTGAACCCCGCTTACCCCTTAACATGGCTCGCCAACTAAAAGAAATTCCAATTAATTTTTAAAAATTTCCTCCCTGCAAAAATTAAGTCCTTGAATTGAGCGAGGATAACAAGGTAAACTCTCCCCCGGATAGAGAACCTTATTTCTGGGGGCTGCTGAATTCACTATGGAGAATCGTCCCTTCACGCTGCCGGTGGGACCGGACCGCACCATCCGGGGGGTCCTGGGCGTGCCCCGGACTACCACCATGGACGCGGTCCTGATTCTGGCCCACGGGGCCAATAACAACATGGAGCAACCCCTGATCGCCGGAGTCCACGATTCCCTGGCGCGCTCCGGCGTGGTCACCGTGCGGTTCAACTTTCCTTATGCTGAAAAGGCCCGCAAGCGCCCCGACCCGGACGACCTCCTGGAAGGGGTCTTCCGGTTGGTCCTGGAATATGTAGCCGAAGCCGATGAATTCAAGGGCCTGGAGCTTTTTTTGGGCGGTAAATCCATGGGAGCCCGCCTGGCCGCTCAAATCGTGGCCAAAGACGTGGGGGCCAGTGGGCTGATTTTTTTGGGATATCCGCTCCATCCCCCGGGCAAGCCGGAAAACCTGCGGGATCAGGCCCTTTATCAATTGCCGTGCCCGACCCTGTTCATCGAAGGGGCCCGGGACCCCTTTTGCCGCCTGGACCTGTTGGGAAAAGTGCTGGGCCAGATGCCGGTCCGTAGCGATCTCCACGTCATTCCCGGCGTCGGCCATTCCTATGAGTCAGGGGGGCGTCAGATGGCCCCGGAAATCCTGCCCCAGGTCACCCGGGTGATCTTAAGCTGGTTGGACAGTCTGTAAAGGAGGGATCAGGTGCCAGGGGTCAGGGACTAGGGGAATCGGGCATACTTTGCTGACCCCTGGTCCCTGACCCCTGCTCCCTGTTTTGCCTATGAGTGTCATCCTTGTCGTGGACGACGACGCCGCCACCCGGGAAGCGTTGGCGTCAGGCTTGAAAAAATTGGATCACAAGATTCACCTGGCCGAAACCGGGGCCGAGGCCCTGGATGAAGTGCGGCGGGTCCACGTTGATCTGGCCATCATCGACCTGAAGCTCCCGGACATGGAAGGCACCGAGCTGTTTGGGGCCCTGCGCATCCTGCGCCCCGAAGCCATTGCCATCATGATTTCCGGCGCCGCCACCGTGGATGAAGCCGTGTCCGCCTTAAAGAAAGGAATCTACGACTTCATCACCAAAGATTTTCGCATGGCCGAGCTGCGCAAGGTGGTGAGCAAGGCCCTGGAGACCCAAAAGCTCCTGGCGGAAAACCAGCGGCTGCGGGAAGCCCTCTCCGACCGGGGGCCCACCGGCCGCCTCATCGGCCGGAGTCCCGCCCTCCTCAAGGTCATCCACCTCATCGAGCAGGTGGCGCCCCTCAAGAGCACCGTGCTCCTCTCCGGGGAATCTGGGGTAGGCAAAGAGCTTATCGCCGAAGCCCTCCACCACCAGAGCCCCCGGCGGCCCCACCCCCTGGTCAAGCTCAACTGCGGGGCGCTGCCCGAAGGCCTCATCGAGTCCGAGCTTTTCGGCCATGAAAAAGGGGCCTTCACCGGGGCCATCCAGCAGCGCAAAGGCCGCTTCGAACTGGCCGACGGCGGGACCATCTTCCTCGACGAAATCAGCGAGATGCCGCCGACCACCCAGGTGAAGCTGCTGCGGGTGCTCCAGGACGGCGAATTTGAACGGGTAGGCGGAACCCAGACCCTCAAAACGGATGTCCGGGTGATTGCCGCCACCAACCGGAACCTGGAAGAAGAAGTGACCCAGGGCCGCTTCCGCAAAGACCTGTTTTACCGCCTCAATGTCATTCACATGGTGATCCCGCCCCTCCGGGACCGGGAGGAGGACATCCCCTTGCTGGCCCTGCATTTCCTCGACAAGTTCTGCCTGGAAAACGACCGCCCGCCCATGGGCTTCAGTCCCGAGGTCCTGCGGGCCCTGAAAAGCTATGCCTGGCCAGGCAATGTCCGGGAATTGCAGAACGTGGTGGAACGGGCCGTGGCCCTGTGCGCCAACAACACGGTGGAGTTCGAGGACCTGCCGGACGAAATCCGCCGGCACTCCCCGGAAGACGACCAGATTGTCCTGCCAGTGGGGTCTTCCCTGGAGGAGATTGAACGCCGGGCCATTGTCCAGACCCTGAAAAAAACCGGAGGCGACAAGGAACTCACCGCCCGCCTGTTGGGCATCGGCTTGGCCACCCTGTATCGCCGCCTCAAGGAGATGGACTTGAAGGAATTGCAGCCGGAGGAAGCTTGAGATGGCGCCCTTAAATTTCCTGGATTTGAGAACCTTGCCGGTCAAAGAAGCCGAGGCCGTGATCCTGCCCATCCCTTACGAAGCCACCACCACTTACGGCGCCGGGACCCGGCAAGGCCCGGAAGCGATTTTGGCCGCCTCCCGCCAGGTGGAGTTGTGGGATGAAAACGATAACTGGGACCCCTCGGCCGCTATCCGCCTGGCCACCGCGTCCCCCATTTTCCCGGAAGTAGCCGGCCCCCAGGCCATGCTGGACAAGATTAAGCGCATCGTGCAGCCCTGGGTCTCCCAGGGCAAGCTCATCTGCGCCCTGGGGGGCGAACACACCATCACGGTAGCCCTGGTCCAGGCCTGCCAGACCCGCTACCCGGATTTCACCGTGGTGGCCCTGGACGCCCACGCCGACCTGAGGGAGAGCTACGACGGCAGCAAACTGTCCCACGCCTGCGTCCTGCGCCGCCTCTATGAGTTGGGCCGGCCCCTGACCCTCTTGGGCACCCGCAGCTACTCCAAGGAGGAAGCCGATCTTCTCTGGGTGGCCCCCCGGCTCAAGATGTTCAAGGCTAAAGAGATGCACACTCCCTCGGGCTGGGACGCAGCCCTGGCACACCTTCAAGGCATCGTGGGGCCGGTGTATCTGAGCATTGACCTCGACGCCCTGGACCCCGGCATCATGCCCGCGGTGGGCACCCCCGAGCCCGGCGGTCTGTCGTACGCCCAGGTCCTCACCATCATCGAGACCCTGACCAAGAGAGGCCCCGTCATCGGCCTGGACCTGGTGGAACTGGCCCCCATCCCCGGCCACCGGGTCAGCGAATTCATTGCGGCTCGGCTGCTGTATAAGGCCTTGGGCTATATCTATCAAAACCGTCGGGAGTGACGGTTTTCGGCACACTGGTTAAGATCGGCTTTGCGAAAGGCACAATGCCATGTTGTCATCCTGAGCGCAGTGAAGGATCTCATTTTTTGAGATTCTTCGGTCGCTGTGCTCCCTCAGAAGACAATCCTTGGCTGAAACGCCTCCAGCAAGACTTCTTTTTGGCAATTGCCGTAAGCAGAAAACGGCAAACAGGAAACAAAGAATGAGAAGGAAACACGAAGACTTCCACGACGGGGCCCAAGACGGCCTCACTCCCCTGGAGCCCCTGGATATCACCCGCATCCGGGATTTCGACGAGCTCCTGGCGGCCATGGGCAAAACCGCCTTCGGCGGGCGCAGTTTAGGTGAGGCCGCCGAAGTCCTCACCGCGATGATCCGGGATCCGGAGTGCGCCGTAGTGGGCACCTTCTCCGGGGCCATGAGTGTGGCCAAAATGGGGCTCCTGATCTGCGAGATGATCGATCGGGGCTGGCTTAAAGTGGTCATTTCCACCGGAGCCCTCATTGCTCACGGCTTCATCGAGACCCTGGGCCGGGCCCATTACAAATATCCGGAGCACATCTCGGACCGGCAGCTTTTCCAGCAGGGTTACAACCGCATCTATGACACCCTTGAAATGGAAGCCAACCTGGACTACGCCGAAGACGTGTTCAGTGAAGTGCTGGCGGGGCTCGACCCGGGCCTCCCCTGGTCCTCCGCCAGCCTCTGCCGGGAGTTGGGCAAATATTTGGCGAAGCACACCGATAGCCCCGGCATCCTGCGCTCCGCTTATCTGAAGGAAGTGCCGGTGTTCATCCCGGCCTTCACCGACTCCGAGTTGGGCCTGGATTTGGCGGGCTTCATGGTGCGGCAGGCGTTAGCGGCGGGCCAGGACATCAATGCGGCCCTAGGGGCCGTTTCCCTGCAATTCAATCCCTTTCTGGACCTGGCCGCCCCCAAGCTGGGCATCTTTACCGTGGGCGGCGGTGTGCCCCGCAACTGGGCCCAGCAGGTGGCCCCCTACCTGGACCTGCTCCACACCCGCCTTAATCTGGATATTCCGGAAGTGCGGTTTCACTACGGCGTGCGGCTCTGCCCGGAGCCGGCCCATTGGGGCGGCTTGAGCGGCTGTACCTACAGGGAGGGGGTTTCCTGGGGCAAATTCGTCTCTCGCGCAGATGGCGGCCGCTATGCCGAAGTCCTGTGCGACGCCACCATCGCCTGGCCGCTACTGCTCAAAGGGGTGTTGCAGCGGTTGGAGAAACCGGGAACCTGAAGCTCTTCCCGATGTTTAGATTTACAGCCCGGGCGAGCCGGTTTCCTGGTAACACAGTTGGAAGGAGTGCAGAAACCATTCGAGGATGGGGTATTCCCCCGGATTTTCCACCACCAGGCGCCGAGATTCCCCCAGCACGGGGCGGATCATTTCCAGGAGTTTTTCTCTCTCGGCGGCGGGATAAAACACCTCGGGAATTACGTAACAGTTCGGTTTTTCCTCCGGCCTCTTGCTGATAAAATCACAATTTTTCATAATTCCCCCTAAATGCGCGATTTTACTCCTTCCCCCGTTGTCCATAGGGTAGATGGCTCCAAGGGAGACGGCTATGGGAAAGACCCTGATTTTTAGGTAGGATAATCCTGAATTTAGGGAGGGAAATGGAAGGGAACAGCCCCCAACCTTTGCGGGGCCTGAGGTTTAGTCATCAACGGGGCGGGAGGCACAACCGCAGGAGGCGCAGCTACACAGTTTTTCTTCCTTTAAGGTCTGGTAGCCCTCTCGGGCCAGGATAACGGCGATCACCAAGCCGATGGCGGGGTCGGCTTGCCAGATGCCGAAGAGATAATTGAGTCCCAGGCCGGTGAGCAGGGCTACGGACAACATGGCGCAGGCCAGGGTCTGCTTGGAGTCGGCCATCAGGCTGCTGCTGCCCAGGGACTTTCCCGTCTGATACTTCAGGGCAAACAGCGCCGGCATGACCACGATGGAGGCCATGGCAATACAGAGGCCCAGCAGGCTGGGCGCGGGGATTTCCTGCCAGATTAACTTTTTCAGGGATTCGTAAAGCACGTAAGCTGCCAGAATAAAGAAGGTATAGCCGACAATGCGGATGGCCCGGCCTTCCCGGCGCTCTTCCTCCTCGGGGCTCAGCCCTTCGTGCCGGGAGAACCGCCAGATCATCACTCCCCCGGACAAAGATTCCACCAGACTGTCCAACCCGAAGCCCACCAGCGCCACGCTCCCGGCCAGGAACCCGGCCAGAAGGGACAGGGCACATTCCAGCACGTTGTAGCCGATGGTGAAGTAGGAGAGAAGTAAAGCCCTGCGGCGCAGATCGGTCATATCAGATGTGAGGGGCGCGCTGGGCCCCTGAAAAACTTGGCGGATTATTTCTCCGCCGGAAAGATAAAAGCCTGCAGGCGCTGGAAATATTCTTTGCCCCCCACCTCATAAAGGTCATTATGGTGCGCTTCGGGGACGACGTACAGGTCCTTGGGCGGATTGGCCGCGGCAAAGACCCGCCGCCCCATGTCCACCGGGATGATTTCGTCCTCAGAGCCGTGGATGATGAGCACCGGTGCCTTGACTTGGTCAATTTTGCCCAGATTGTCATAGGGCACCTTGGGGCGCCAATCAAACAGGAAGGGGAGCATCCGCCTGGCCATCTCCGAGGAGTTGGTAAAGGCCGATTCCAGGATCAGACCCCGGCAAGGATTCTTAATCGCCAGGTCGGTGGCCAGCGCGGTGCCCAAAGAGCGCCCGAACAGGACAACCTCCGCAGCCGCCACGCCCTTGGTTTCAGTGACGTAGCGGTAGGCCGCGGCCGCGTCCAGGAAGCTGCCCTCCCGGCTGATGCGGCCCGAAGAGCGGCCGTACTCCCGGTAATCGAAGATGAACACCTGGACCCCCACCAGAT
>JARRQO010000034.1:0-13721 GCA_037381685.1 Deltaproteobacteria bacterium
CCCTTCCTGGCCAAATGCTTGGTGATGGCCGCGGTCAAGGTCGTTTTGCCATGATCGATATGACCAATCGTTCCCACATTCACGTGCGGCTTCTTACGCTCAAACTTCTTCTTGGCCATGAGGACTTCCTCCTACATTAATCGGGATCACGCCCGGACTTGACGCCGGCCTAAGATCTCTTCCGCCAGAGAGGCGGCAACAGGTTCGTAATGATCGAATTGCATGGTAAAGGTGGCCCGCCCCTGGGTAGTGCTCCGCAGGGTGGTGGCGTAGCCGAACATGGTGGCCAAAGGCACCTGGCCATGAATGATCTGGGTGGAACCCCGGCTTTCCATGCCGGTAATCCGGCCCCGCCGGGCGTTCAGTTCCCCCATCACTTCGCCCACAAAGTCTTCCGGAGCCACGATTTCCAGGTCCATGATGGGCTCCAGCAATACCGGCTTGGCCCGTCTGGCGGCCTCCTTGAAACCCATGGATCCGGCAATCATAAAGGCCCGTTCCGAGGAATCCACTTCGTGGTAGGAACCATCCACCAAGGTGATCTCCACATCCACCATGGGATAGCCCAAAATCCCGGTGGCCGCAGCTTCTCTAATGCCCCGCTCCACCGCCGGGATGAATTCTTTGGGGACCACGCCTCCGACAATCTTGTTCTCGAAAACCACCCCGGCTCCCGCGGGCAGGGGCTTCAGGTTCAGGATCACGTGCCCGTACTGGCCCCGGCCACCGCTCTGGCGGACAAACCTGCCTTCCGCAACGGCTTCCGCGGTGACGGTTTCCCGGTAGGCCACTTGGGGTTTGCCCACCCGGGCGTCCACCTTGAACTCGCGCATCAGGCGGTCTACGATGATCTCCAGATGGAGTTCCCCCATCCCGGAAATAATGGTCTGGCCGGTTTCGGTATCACTATGCACCCGGAAGGAGGGATCTTCGGCGGCAATCTTACTCAAGGACTGGCCCAGCTTATCCTGATCCGCCTTGGTGGCGGGCTCAATGGCGATGTCAATGACCGGTTGCGGGATATGCAGGGTTTCCAGCAGCATGGGCTGCCGTTCATCCGCCAGGGTGTCGCCGGTGGTGGTGTTTTTGAGCCCCACCGCGGCCACAATGTCCCCGGCATAGGCCTCACTGATCTCTTCCCGCTTGTTGGCGTGCATTTTCAAAAGCCGGCCGATGCGCTCCTTGGAGCCCTTGCTGGCGTTCAGCACGCTGGTCCCGGAGGCCAACACCCCGGAGTAAATCCGCAAAAACGTCAGATGTCCAACATAGGGATCGCTTAAGAGCTTAAAGGTCAAGGCGGCCAGGGGGGCGTCATCCTCGGGGGGCCGCTCCACCACGTTGCCCTGGGCATCCACGCCCTGCACCGGCGGGACATCCAAAGGCGAGGGCAGGTAATCCACCACCGCGTCCAAAAGCGGCTGTATGCCTTTGTTCTTAAAGGCCGAACCGCACAACACCGGCACGATCTCCGAACTGATGGCGCCCCGGCGCAGCGCGGTCTTGATCAGGGTATCCTCCACCGGTTCGTCGGCCAGGTAGCGCTCCATGATGCCTTCGTCTACTTCGGCAAGCACTTCCAGCATCTCGTTACGGGCCTCGGCCGCAGCCTCTTGGTATTCTGCGGGGAGCGCGATTTCCTCAAAGCGCACGCCTTTAGTGTCTTTATCATAAATGTGGGCCTTCATGCTGATCAGGTCAATGATGCCCCGAAACTGGTCTTCTTCTCCTAAAGGAAGCTGGAGCAGCACCGGCGTGGCATTTAAGCGTTCCCGCATCATCTTCAGGCAGCGGGGCAAATCCGCGCCCACCCGGTCCATTTTATTGACAAAGGCCAGCCGGGGGACGCCGTAGCGATCGGCCTGACGCCACACCGTCTCGCTCTGGGGCTCCACTCCGCCTACCGCATCAAATACCGCCACCACCCCGTCGAGTACCCTCAGGGACCGCTCCACTTCAATAGTAAAATCCACATGGCCCGGGGTGTCGATGATGTTAATGCGATGGTTCCTCCAGTAGCAGGTGGTGGCCGCAGAGGTGATCGTGATGCCGCGCTCCTGTTCCTGGGCCATCCAGTCCATGGTGGCCTGGCCGTCGTGCACTTCACCCAAGCGGTGGGTCACTCCGGTGTAAAACAGGATGCGTTCCGTGGTGGTGGTCTTACCGGCGTCGATGTGGGCCATAAACCCAATATTCCGAATCCGGTTCACGGGGATCTGTCGGGCCAATTTAATTACCGTTTAACGTTTTCCGTGTTTCAGGTCGTTTGTTCTGACTTAAGGGTTATTCAGCCAAAAGCCCAAAGAGGGCCATTTTATGCGTATCTTCCCGTTTCTTGATGGAAGAGCCCCGATTGTTGGCGGCATCCAGCAGTTCGCCGGCCAGCTTGGCCTCCATGGACTTTTCACTCCGGGCCTTGGAGTGGTTGATCAGCCAGCGGATGGCCAGGGAGATGCGACGGTCGGCCCGCACTTCTATGGGCACCTGGTAGGTGGCGCCCCCCACCCGGCGGGATTTCACTTCGATCAGGGGCTTGACGTTTTCCACCGCCTGGTGGAAGAGCTTCAAAGGATCGTCGCCGCCCCGCTGACCGACAAGCTCCATGGCGTTATACAGGATGCGCTGGGCCGTACTCTTCTTGCCCCACTGCATCAAGCCGTTGATGAACCGGCTCACCAGGACATCATTATACTTCAGGTCTTGAGGTACCGGCCGCTTGACTATTCCGCCTTTTCTCGGCATCTTGAAAACCTCGTTTTTTGCTCTTAGCTATTTGTCTGCCGTTTACGAGTCAATTTATCTGTCGGCCTGGTTTTTCACCGTAAACGTCTTTACTTCGGCCGCTTGGACCCGTATTTGGACCGTCCCCGGCGCCGATCCTGGACCCCCAGGGCATCCAGGGTGCCCCGGATCACATGGTAGCGCACCCCCGGCAAATCTTTCACCCGGCCTCCCCGGATGAGCACCACGGAGTGCTCCTGGAGGTTGTGGCCGACGCCGGGGATATAGGTGGTCACCTCGATGCCGTTGGTCAGGCGCACCCTTGCGACCTTGCGCAAAGCCGAATTGGGTTTCTTGGGCGTGGTGGTATAGACCCGGACACACACCCCCCGTTTTTGGGGACAGCTTTGCAGGGCCGGGGACGCGGTGCGCTTCTTTTGCAATTCCCGGCCCTTGCGAATCAACTGGTTGATAGTAGGCATATACTCTCCGCTTCCCGCGGCGCCACCGCAGGGCTACCCAAATTAATTATTTTAATTTAATTACCCTAAAGTTGTCAACTTATTATTGGTCAGAGGCGGCCGCGGCCTCCGGTTCCACAGCCATATCCACCTCCAGGGTTTCCGGCGGCGGCAGCTCGGCGGTGGCTTCCTCGCTCATCATGATGTCCAGTTCCCGGTATTGATCCAGGCCGGTGCCCGCGGGGATCAGCCGCCCCATAATCACGTTTTCTTTGAGGCCCCGGAGAAAGTCGATTTTCCCCTGCACCGCCGCGTCCGCCAGCACCTTGGTGGTCTCCTGGAAGGAAGCCGCCGAAATCCAGCTCTCGGTGGTCAGGGAGGCCTTGGTGATGCCCAACAGCAGCGGCTCACCTGTGGCCGGGCGTTTGCCTTGGGCCATAGCCAGATCGTTCTTTTCTTCGAAGACCCATTTTTCCACCTGCTCACCCATGAGGAAGTCGGTGTCGCCCGGGTCCACCACCTTAATGCGCCGCAGCATCTGGCGCACAATCACTTCAATGTGCTTGTCGTTGATTTTCACGCCCTGGAGCCGGTAAACCTCCTGGACTTCATCCACCAGGTACCGGGCCAGTTCCTTCAAGCCGCGGATGTTCAGGATGTCGTGGGGGTTGGCCGAGCCGTCCATCAGGGCGTCCCCGGCCCGGACGTAGTCGCCTTCCTGCACGGCCACGTGCTTGCCCTTGGGGATCAGGTACTCTTTGGCTTTGCCCACTTCCGGGGCCACGATGATCTTCCGTTTCCCCTTGATGTGGCGGCCGAAAGACACCACCCCGCTGATTTCACTGATGATGGCGGTCTCCTTGGGCTTGCGCACTTCAAACAGTTCCGCCACCCGGGGCAGACCGCCGGTGATGTCCTTGGTCTTGGTGGTTTCCCGGGGGATTTTGGCAATGACGTCGCCCGGCGACACTTGGTCGCCTTCGTTCACCATGATAATGGCCTGCACCGGCAAAAAGTACCGGGCCAAAGCCGGGGATCCGGGAATTTTGGCTGTCTGGCCCTCCGTATCCTTAACCGAGATGCGGGGCCGCAGTTCCGGGTCCTTGCTCTCGACGATCAGGCGGGAGGCCTTACCCGTCACCGGGTCCACCCTCTCCTGCACCGAGATGTTGTCGATGATATCGCCGAATTTGATGGTGCCGCCCACTTCCGTGAGCATGGCGTTGGTAAACGGTTCCCATTCCGCCAGCACCTGGCCGACGGCGACCTCCTGGCCTTCTTTTACCTTAATATGGGCCCCGTAACTCAAGGGATAGCGTTCCCGCTCAATGCCCTTTTCGGTCACCAGCACCAGTTCCGCCTGGCGGGAGAGATTCACCAGATCGCCATAGCGATCCACCACCGATTTCATATTATCGAACCGCACCTTCCCCAGGCCCCGGGCCACGTGAACGCTTTGTTCCGCCCGCCGGGAGGCGGTGCCGCCGATGTGGAAGGTCCGCATGGTTAGCTGGGTGCCGGGCTCGCCGATACTCTGAGCCGCCAGGATGCCGATGGCCTCGCCCATGGACACGGAAGTGCCATGACCCAAATCCCGGCCATAGCACTTGGCGCACACCCCCCGCCGGGTCTGGCAGGTGAGCACGCTTCTGATCTGTACTTTTTCCAAACCCGCGTCTTCGATGCGCCGGGTGGCTTCCTCGTCAATCTCCTCGTTGGCTTCCACCAGCACCTCACCGGTGTGGGGGTCAATGACATCATCCAACGCCACTCGTCCCAGGACCCGGTCGCCCACCCGCTCGATGATCTCGCCGCCTTCCACCAGGGGCGTCACATAGATGCCGTCAATGGTGCCGCAGTCTTCCTCGGTGATCACCGCGTCCTGGGCCACGTCCACCAGCCGCCGGGTCAGGTACCCGGAGTTGGCCGTCTTCAGGGCGGTATCCGCCAAGCCTTTCCGGGCGCCGTGGGTCGAAATGAAGTACTGCAGCACGGTGAGGCCTTCCCGGAAGTTGGCGGTGATGGGAGTTTCGATAATTTCACCCGAAGGTTTGGCCATCAAACCCCGCATGCCGGCCAACTGCCGCATCTGATCCTTGCTGCCCCGGGCGCCGGAGTCGGCCATCATGAACACCGGGTTGAAGGAGTCCACCTCTTCCTGATGCACCACGGTCTTTGCCGGATTTTTCGGATCGGGCTCCTCCACTGACACCACTTCCCGGGCCATTTCCGCCATCATCTCCGCGGCAATCTCGTCAGTGGCCTTGGCCCAGATATCCACCACCTTGTTGTATTTTTCACCCTCAGTGATGAGACCTTCCTGGTACTGCTCCTCCACCTGGTTGACCTCGGCCTGGGATTGTCCCAGGATCTCCGGCTTGCGGCTGGGAATCACCATGTCCTTGATGGAAATCGAAATGCCCGCCTGGGTGGCGTACCGGTAGCCCAGGTTCTTCAACTGGTCCGCAAAGATGACCGTGTCCTTGATGCCGCACTTACGGTAGGCCTGAGAGACCAGCTTGCGGATCTCCTTTTTGGTCATGGTGCCGTTGATCAAATCAAACGGCAGCCCTTCCGGGAGGATCTCCCGGAGGATCACCCGGCCCACCGTGGTGTTATAAACCTTGCCGTCAATGCGCACCGGGATGCGGGCCTGGAGATGCACCTGGTCCTGGTCGTAGGCCACCCGCACCTCCTCGGGAGAGGAGAAGGGAATGGGTTTTTGGCCATTTTTGGCTACCCGCTCGCCTTTGGCGAAGGGCCGCTCCCGGGTGAGGTAGTAAAGGCCCAGGACGATATCCTGAGTGGGAATGATGATGGGGTCGCCGTTGGCCGGAGAGAGGATGTTGTTGGTGGACATCATCAAGGCCCGGGCCTCGATCTGGCTCTCGATGGACAGCGGCACGTGCACCGCCATCTGGTCGCCGTCAAAGTCGGCGTTGAACGCGGTGCAGACCAGGGGATGCAACTGGATGGCCTTGCCTTCAATGAGCAGCGGCTCAAAGGCCTGGATGCCCAGCCGGTGCAGGGTGGGGGCCCGGTTGAGCATCACCGGATGCTCCCGCACCACTTCGTCCAGGATGTCCCAGACCTCCGGAGTTTCCCGGTCCACCAGCCGTTTGGCCACCTTGATGGTGGTGGCGTAGCCCTTGGCCACCAGCTTATGGAAGATAAAGGGCTTGAACAGCTCCAGGGCCATCTGTTTGGGCAGACCGCACTGGTGCAGCCTCAGTTCCGGGCCGATGACGATCACCGAGCGCCCGGAGTAATCCACCCGTTTGCCCAACAGATTCTGGCGGAAGCGGCCCTGTTTGCCCTTGAGCATGTCGGAAAGGGACTTCAGGGCCCGCTTGTTGGGGCCGGTGATGGTGCGGCCCCGGCGGCCGTTCTCAAAGAGCACGTCCACCGCCTCTTGCAGCATCCGTTTTTCATTGCGGATAATGATATCCGGGGCGTTGAGTTCCAGGAGCCGTTTTAACCGGTTGTTGCGGTTGATCACCCGGCGGTAAAGGTCGTTCAAGTCAGAGGTGGCAAAGCGTCCGCCATCCAGGTGCACCAAGGGCCGCAGGTCTGGAGGCAATACGGGGATGACCTCCATGACCATCCATTCGGGCCGCTGGCCGGATTCCCGGAAGGCGTCGATGATCTTGAGCCGTTTGCCCAGCTTCTTGCGCTTGGCGTCGGAGCTGGTTTTGTGCATTTCCTGGCGCACTTCGGCAGACAGGCCCTGGAGATCCACCACCTTCAACATTTCCCGGATGGCCTCGGCCCCCATGCCGGCTTTGAACCGGTTGCCGTATTCCTCCCGGGACTGGCGATATTTTTCTTCAGACAACAGCATCCCCTTGGTCAGGGGCGTATCGCCGCCGTCCACCACCACAAAGGCCTCAAAATAGAGGATTTTCTCTAGTTCTTTGAGAGTCAGGTCCAGGAGGTTGCCGATCTTGCTGGGCAGACTCTTTAAAAACCAGATGTGCACCACCGGACAGGCCAACTCGATATGGCCCATGCGTTCCCGGCGCACCTTGGACTGGATCACCTCCACTCCGCACTTTTCGCAGGTGATCCCCCGATGTTTCATACGCTTGTATTTACCGCAGTTACATTCGTAATCCTTGGCGGGTCCGAAGATTTTGGCGCAGAACAGGCCGTCCCGTTCCGGCTTGAAGGTCCGGTAGTTGATGGTCTCCGGCTTCTTCACCTCGCCGTAGGACCAGGAGCGAATCAGTTCCGGAGAAGACAGGGCCAACCGCACCGCCTCAATGGCGATGGGGTCTTCCGGCCGGGCGAACAGGCTGTTTAAATCTTCTAAAGCGACTTCGCGCATCTTTTCCATAAAAACTTTTCCTCAGGACTCTTCCTTGTCCTTTTTGAGGAGCTCCACGTTGAGCGCCAGGCTCTTGAGCTCCCGCACCAGAACGTTGAAGGACTCCGGCAGCCCCGCTTCCAAATCGTATTCGCCTTTGAAGATCTTCTCGTACATGCGGGTGCGGCCGGCCACGTCGTCCGATTTCACCGTCAGGAATTCCTGGAGTGTATAGGCCGCGCCATAGGCTTCCAGGGCCCAGACTTCCATTTCACCCAGGCGCTGGCCGCCGAACTGGGCCTTGCCGCCCAGGGGTTGCTGGGTTACCAGGGAATACGGTCCTATGGAGCGGGCGTGGATCTTGTCCGCCACCAAGTGATGCAGCTTCATCATGTACATCACTCCCACGGTGACGTCCCGGTCGAACTCATCGCCGGTGCGCCCATCCCTGAGGCGCGACTGCCCGCCGGTGGGCAGTCCGGATTCCTCCAGATAGGCTTCGACTTCTGCCTCGGTAGAGCCGTCAAAGACCGGTGAGGCCAGGTGAATCCCGTCCTCGTAGTGCTTTTGCCAGATCTGTCGCAGTTCGTCGTAATTCAGTGAATCGATTTCCTTGCTTAAAGCCGCATCGGCATTCAAAATGCGCTTCAGGCGCGCCTGGATGGACTCCAGGCTGTAGAACTTGTCGATCATCTCGCCGATGCGCCGGCCCAGGATATGAGAGGCCCAGCCCATGTGGGTTTCCATCACCTGGCCGACGTTCATCCGGGAGGGCACGCCCAAGGGGTTGAGGACAATGTCCACCGGGGTGCCGTTGGCAAAATAAGGCATATCTTCTTCCGGCATGATCCGGGAGACCACCCCTTTGTTGCCGTGGCGTCCGGCCATCTTGTCGCCCACAGCCAGCTTGCGCTTCATGGCCACAAAGACCTTGACCTTCTTGATCACCCCCGGGGGCAATTCGTCCACTTTCCGCAACCGGCCCAACTTGGCCTCAAAAACCATGTTCACCAGGTGAAGCTGTTCCTGGTAGCGGTCCAGGAGTTGATCCAACCGGTCTTCCAGACCCGGTTCCTCAAAGGACACGTGGCGCCAGAACTCCAAATTATGGCGGCTCACCAACTCGGAGCTCACCGGCTCCCCGGCGTGCAGGAAAGTGTTACCGGTGCGCTCGTCGTCCAGGTTATCGGCCACCTTGTGCCCCACCACCAGCTCCTTTACTTTCTGACGGAAGGTCTGGGCGATGATGGCAATTTCGTCGGCCTGGTCTTTTTGCAGCTTGGCCACCGCTTCGTCTTCGATGGAGCGGCTGCGGTCGTCTTTTTCCACCCCCTTGCGGGAGAACACCCGGGCGTCGATCACCACGCCTTCAATGCCCGGGGGCACCCGGAGCGAAGTGTCTTTGACGTCGCCGGCTTTTTCGCCGAAAATGGCCCGGAGCAGCTTTTCTTCCGGGGTAAGCTGGGTCTCCCCTTTGGGAGTGATCTTACCCACCAGAATGTCGCCGGGGCGCACCTCGGACCCCAGCCGGATTATGCCGCTGTCATCCAGGTTGCTCAGCGCGTCTTCACCCACATTGGGGATATCCCGGGTGATTTCCTCCTTCCCCAACTTGGTGTCCCGGGCCATGACCTCGAATTCTTCAATGTGGATGGAAGTGAAGACGTCTTCTTTGATCAGGCGTTCACTTACCAGGATGGAGTCTTCAAAGTTGTAGCCGCCCCAGGGCATGAAAGCCACCACGACGTTTTTGCCCAGGGCCAGCTCACCCATGGAGGTGGCGGGGCCGTCGGCGATGATCTGGCCTTTTTCCACCAGGTCACCCGGACCCACGATAGGACGTTGGTTGAAACAGGTATTCTGGTTGGTGCGCTGAAATTTAGTCAGTTTGTAGATGTCCACGGGGGAGCCGTTGCCGTCTTTGCCGGGCTCCGCCGCCCGGATGACGATCCGGGTGGAATCCACGTCCTCCACAAAACCCCGGCGCCGGGCCACCACGGTGACCCCCGAATCCCGGGCTACCACCCCTTCCATGCCCGTGCCCACCAGGGGCGCACTGCTGGTCAGCAAGGGCACCGCCTGGCGCTGCATGTTGGAGCCCATCAGGGCGCGGTTGGCGTCGTCGTGCTCCAGAAAGGGGATCAAGGACGCGGCCACGCTCACCAATTGGTTGGGGGACACATCCATATAGTCCACCTGAGAGGGGTGAGCAATGATGAATTCCCCCCATTTCCGGGATTCGATCATCTCGCCGATGAACCGTCCTTTGCTATCCAGGGGGGCATTAGCCTGGGCGATGACTTTGTCGCCCTCATCCAAGGCGCTGAGATACTTGATTTTTTTAGTAACCCGAGTTTCAACCTTGCCGCGCTTTTCCACCTTTTCCACCAGCCGGTAAGGGGTTTCGATGAACCCCAACTCGTTGACCCGGGCAAAGGTGGACAGGGACACGATGAGTCCGATGTTGGGCCCTTCCGGGGTTTCAATGGGGCAGATGCGGCCGTAATGGGTGGGATGTACGTCCCGCACCTCAAATCCCGCCCGCTCCCGGGTCAGACCCCCGGGACCCAGGGCGCTCAAGCGCCGCTTGTGGGTAATTTCGCTCAGGGGATTGGTCTGATCCATGAACTGGGAAAGCTGGGAGGTCCCGAAAAACTCCTTGATCACGGCCTGCACGGGTTTGGCGTTCACCAGGTCGTGGGGCATCAGGGTATCCAGGTCCTGGATGGCCATGCGTTCCTTGATGGCCCGCTCCATCCTTACCAGCCCCACCCGGAACTGGTTTTCCAGCAACTCGCCCACGGCCCGGACCCGACGGTTGCCCAGGTGGTCGATGTCATCCACGGGTCCTTCCCGGTCCTTTTGGGTGATAAGCTCCCGCACTGCCAGGAGGATATCCTCCCGCGTCAGGGTGGTCTGGGTCAGAGACAGCCGCTCCGCGGCATCGGGCCTCAGTTTCAGGTCCAGCTTCAGCCGGCCTACCGGGGACAGATCATAATATTCGGGATTGAAAAAGAGGTTTTGGAAGAACAAGGTGGCCACTTCATCGTTGGGGCGATTGCTGGGACGCAGACGGCGGTAAATTTCCAGGACCGCGTCTTTGACCGTGGCGGTCTTGTCCGCCACCAGGGTATTGCGCAAACAAGGGCTGACGTTGACCCCGGCGATAAAGAGCAGGTCCAGTTCCTTAATGCCCTTTTCCTGCAACTGGGCGATCTTGTCTTCGGCCAGCATCTCGTTGCACTGGGCCAGAACTTCGCCCGTTTCCGGGTCCAAGATATCGTGGGCCACTACCCGCCCCACCAGGTCGTTAACGGTACCATTAACCGTTTCCACTCCGGCCCGTTTTATCTTGCCAATCACTATCGGGGTCAGGCGTTTGCCCTTTTTCACCAGGACATCACCGCTTTTGGGATCGGTAATATCCGCAGTTGTGGTTTTGTCCATCAGCAGTTCCGGGATGAAAGTCTGCTGGATGGTGTCGCCTTCCAAGCTCACCCGCTGGGTCTTATAGAAGAAGTTGAGCAGCTCTTCCGTGGTATAGCCCAGGGCCTTCAGGAGGATGGTGGCAGGAAACTTGCGCCGCCGGTCGATCCTGACATAAAGGGTGTCCTTGGGATCGAACTCGAAATCGATCCAGGAACCCCGCAGCGGAATCAACCTGGCGGAGTAAATGATCTTCCCGCTGGAATGAATCTTGGCCCGGTCATGGTCAATGAACAAACCGGGGGAGCGGTGCAACTGGCTCACCACCACCCGCTCGGTGCCATTGATGATGAAGGTGCCGTGTTCGGTCATCAGAGGCAGGGTGCCGAAATAAATCTCCTGTTCCTTGATGTCCCGGATGGTTTGGGCCGTGGCGTCGGGCCCCAGATCATGGACTACCAGGCGCACCCGTATCTTCATGGGCACTTCATAAGTCATGCCCCGCTGCTGGCATTCGTCCACGTCGTACTTGGGATCGCCCAAGCCATACTCCACGAACTCCAGGGAGCAGGCGCCGGAAAAATCCCGGATGGGAAAGACGCTTTTAAATACACCCTGGAGGCCATAATCCGAGCGCGCCTCCGGTTCCACGTCTTTTTGCAAGAAGCGGTGGTAGGATTCCTTCTGCATCTCAATGAGATTGGAGATGTCTACGATCCGCTCGATCTTGCCGAAATTTTTGCGATACAGCCGTAACGGCGATAATGCTTTGGCCATGGATACTCCTTGTAGGATGGCCGAAGTTCAGGGGCTACCTCCTGCCGTGAGGCGGACATCCTGGCCCGCCACGCCACCACTATTTAACTTCCACGGTAGCTCCCTGGGCTTCCAACTTCTTCTTGATTTCTTCAGCTTCCGCCTTGGAAATGGCTTCTTTCATCGTGGTGGGCACGTTTTCCACCGCTTCCTTGGCTTCTTTCAGGCCCAAATTGGTGACAGCCCGGACTTCCTTGATCACCTGGATCTTGTTGGGCCCGCAAACTGTCAGAACCACATCGAATTCGGTTTTTTCTTCCGCCGCGGGAGCCGCTTCGGCTGCCGCGGCGCCGCCTGCTGCGGCCACTGCCACCGGGGCCGCCGCAGACACCCCAAACTTCTCTTCCAGCTCTTTAATGAGCGTGGAGAGTTCCAGCACCGTCATGTTGGCCAGGTAGTCAACTACCTCAGCACGGGAAATGGCCATCTTACCTTACCTCCTTATCCTCGAATCAATCTTGCTGAATTTTCAGGATTAGTAGCGCCGCCAGATTTTGCCTGCGAAGCCGATTACTTATTTATAAGATCTTATTTAGGCAAATCAACGAGTTATCCCATAAACGGAGACCACGATACTTCGTTTAAGCCTCCGGCTTGGGAGCTGCCTCCGGCTTGGCAGCCGCCTCCGACTCCGCTGCCGGGGTTTCCGACGCCTTCGGGGCCTCCGACGCCACAGCCGCCGCGGGTTCGGATTCGGCCTTTTGATCCCTCAAGGCTACCAGCACGTTGAGCAGGTTGCGGACAACCGCGGCCAGAACCGAGACCAGACCCCTGGGTACGCCCTGCATCACGCCCAGCAATTGGGCCAGGAGCACCTCTTTGGCCGGCAGCTTGCTGAGGGCTTCCAGGTCCTTGGCGGATAAGCCCTGGCCTCCCAGAGCTCCCCCCTTGATCACCAACTGCGGTTTTTCCTGGGCGAATTTGATCAGCACCTTGGTCACCGCCACCGGATCGCCAAACCCCAGGGTCAAGGCATTGGGCCCGGTGAATTGGGAGAGCAAGGGCGCCAGCGGAGACTCATCCGCGGCAACCCGCCGGAGCAGGGTATTTTTCACCACCCGGAGTTCACCGGAGGCTTCATGAACCTGCCGCCGCAGCCTGGTCATATCCTCTACCTTCAAGCCCTTGAAATCCGTCAGGATACCGACCTGCGCTCTCGCCACCGTTTCCTGAATTTCCTGGACGACTTCGGCTTTCTGTTGCTTACGCACCTCTTTCTCCTTTACAGCTACAGCAGGCGCACCAGGTTTTTGACGTCGCTGGTGTCCACCGGAATTCCCGGACCCATGGTGGTGCTCAGATGGATGCCCTTCATGTAAGTGCCTTTGCTGGTGGCGGGCTTCACCCGCACCAGGATGTCAATCAAGGCCGCCAGGTTCTGCAGAATTTTCTCTGACCCGAAGGACACTTTGCCCACCGGGGCATGGATCACGCCGGCCCGGTCCACTCGAAACTCCACTTTGCCGCCTTTGAGTTCATTAACTGCCTTGGCCACCTCAAAAGTAACCGTCCCCACCTTGACATTGGGCATAAGTCCCCGGGGGCCCAGGATTTTGCCGATCTTACCCACTGCGCCCATGAGGTCCGGGGTAGCCACGGCCTTGTCGAATTCCAGCCAGCCGCCCTTGATGCGTTCGATCAGGTCATCGGCCCCGACGTAGTCGGCGCCGGCGTCCATCGCCTCTTTTTCTTTTTCTCCCTTGGCGAACACCAGGACCCGTACCGTCTTGCCCAGTCCATGGGGCAGGACCACCGCGCCCCGCACCATCTGATCGGCGTGGCGGGGGTTCACTCCCAGGGTCACCGCAGTCTCCACGGTTTCGTCAAACTTGCTGGAGGCGGCCTCCAGCGCCAGGTTGACCGCGTCCTGGAAGGGATAGCGCTGATTGCGGTCCACCTTGGCGGCGGCCTCCCGATATCGCTTGCCATGTTTGGCCATCGGTATCACTCTCCCTTATAAATCAGCGAGCAGGGATCAGGGGGCAAGGGTCAGA
>JARRQO010000035.1:0-11245 GCA_037381685.1 Deltaproteobacteria bacterium
GACAGAAGTCATTAGCACCGCTTTACGGCGGAGCATTTAAGGCGGACTTCATCGCCTAAATAATATTAACATTATAATCCATATAGTTAAAAAGTCAATATTTTTATGGATTTTGTATCACTTGTGATAAATTTTTGTTCAAATAATTTAGTATAGAAAGATTTCGATTTTAGGGGTTTTTTTAATAGTTTGAGATTAATTTCACATCTCACGGCGCACTAAAACCCGGGATTATATCTCCCCATAAAAATCGCGCTTAGATTATTTCTATCCTGTTTAAAACCATGCTACAGTAAGTCCCCCAATCCCTCCATCTCACTTCGTCTATTTCGCCTCTTTCAAAGGCCCACCTGGAGGCGTCGTCGATGATCGGGTCCCTGCCACCCGCGGAGAGCCGGTACATTTGGTTGATTTCCTTGACCGCGGCCCGGTAAATGGCTTTCTTGGTTATGCGGAAGTCTGTAACCGTTCCCATCCTTAGACCTCCCTTTCGTTACCTGATAAGGCGTTTTTTCTGCATAGTTATTGAGTTCTTCCAGCTTCGATAAATTCAATCAGCAACTCTGACTCCGGCAAAGGAGCCCTAATGT
Organism: Deltaproteobacteria bacterium; assembly: GCA_037381685.1. Lineage (GTDB taxonomy): Bacteria > Desulfobacterota > Desulfobaccia > Desulfobaccales > 0-14-0-80-60-11 > 0-14-0-80-60-11. The sequence continues at coordinate 591 of JARRQO010000035.1, forward strand.
TTCTGGACGATGACTGCAAATTTATTCATCGAGTACCTCCTTTTTTGGATGAGTCGTGAGGTAAAAAAATAACTTCTGCCCTTGTGGACAGAAGTCATCGTCCCGCGCCCCAAGGGCGGGGCGGTTGTGGCGGACTTCATCGCCTTTTTAAGAATAATTTTTAGTCTGCCGGATTAAAATGTCAAGAATTGTGAAAAATAGTTTTAATCTTGTACTTTATTCGGGTAAGTATAAGGATATTAAAGCCACGGTTGGCTGACGTTTTTGCTTTAGCAGGTTTCTTTATGGCAATCAAGGAAAGGGGTAAAAATAGAGGCTATGTCGGGGATTTCGAAAAAGATTTTTCGGCTCCTGGTGCGAGGCTGCGCTACCGTTAGGTCTCGCCCGGCGCTGCCCGCTTCCCTGGAAAACGAGGCGCAGGCACCGGGATTTCCGGGCGTGCGGGGCTGGGGGGACGCTCTGAGCCAGAGCCTGTATGAGAGCGTGGCGGAGGCGCTGCGTCAGGAATTGGCGGCCCAACCCGGCAAACCTGCCGGGGAACTGGCCCTGGAAAGTGAAGACGTATTGGTGCTCTCCGGCGGGGGCGACAACGGGGCCTTCGGGGCCGGGCTGCTGTGCGGCTGGACTGAACACGGCGACCGGCCCGCTTTCAAGCTGGTGAGCGGCATCAGCACCGGGGCCCTTACCGGCATCCTTGCCTTCCTGGGTCCCCCTTATGACCAGCACTTGCGGGAAGCCTACACCACCGTATCCGCCAAAGATATTTTTAAAGTTAAAAATATCTTCTCGATACTGACCTCGGAATCCCTCGCCGACAGCCAACCGCTGGCAGAACTGATCGCCAGGTTTGCGAACGAGAAGTTGTTGGCAGATGTCGCCGTGGCTCACCGCCAGGGCCGGCGTATTTTGGCGGGGACCACGCAATTGGACTCCCAGCGCCTGGTGATTTGGGATCAGGGAGCCATCGCCGCCAGCGGCCACCCCGAGGCCTTGATCCTTTTCAGAAAGATTCTGTTGGCGTCCGCAGCTTTGCCGGGGATTTTTCCCCCGGTTTACTTCGAGGTGCAGGCGGCCGGGCAAACCTACGAGGAAATGCACGTGGATGGGGCCACCGCGGGGGAGGCCCTGACCTACGAGCACACGGTGCAGCCTTTGGCCGCGGCCCGTAAGCTCGAGGCCCGGGGGGCGACACGTCCCGGCCGGGTTTTCATCATCCGCAATGGCCGGCTAAGGCCCGAATGGCAGGAAGTGAAGCCCCACCCTTTAGCTATTATGCCCCGGGGGCTCACCACCCTCATCAGGAAACAGAGCGTCGGCGATCTTTACCGGCTGTATCACGCAGCCCAACGGGATGGCTTTAACTACCACCTGGCCATGATCCCGGAGGATTTCCAGGCGCCGCGCCGGGAGGATTTCGATCCGGCCTACATGAACCAACTGTTCAACTTAGGATATGAAATGGCCCGCCAGGGGTACCCTTGGGCCAAAACGCCGCCCAGGTTCTAAAGAGGATGAGGAAGCGTGGAGTATGAGCGGCATCTCCGGCGGGCGTCAGGACCGGCCTTTTTTCCAGGCCATCTTGAGTTGTAAGGCATTCGCTCCCCGGGCGTAAACCGAACCAGGCAGCCGCGACGCCAGTTTCCTTACCGGATTGCTTCCCAAAAACCGAAACACCCCCGGGGGAATCTGCTGGAGTTTGGGATGCAACCTGGCAATTCTCAGTAAAAGCACGAGAAAGGTTTCATAGTTCTTTTGATACCTTACCTGGCCCCCGGTGTAGGATCTGAAGTTTTCTACATCGGACTCTTTAGTAAAGCCGTCTTCTATGGCCCGCTTGTAGATCGGCGTACCCGGATAGAAAGACAAAAAGAACAGGTTCGGTTTCAGTTTCGGGGACAGATCAAGTAAGAAGTTATAGGTTTGGATAATGTCGTCCCTGGTCTCATAGGGGTTATCAATGATAAAGTCGACAATAATTATCAGACCCCTGGTTTCGGAATAGGGTGAGATCTCTTTGATCACCTTGCTAACCTGGGCCAGGGAGATTTTCCGGTTATAAACTTCACTGATCACCCGTTGGCTTCCCGACTGGACCCCCAGATTAAATGCGGTCAAACCGGCGTCCAACAAGGTTTCCATTTTTTTGGTCTTGTAGGTTCTGGCGCTGCCGGCTGCCCCGAACGGGAGGCCGATTTCCTTTTTGTACCGCGCCGCAAAGGCCTCTATCTGCTTTTGGGGCCGGGCCAGGAAATCATCGTCGCCGAACACAATGAATTCAATAAAAGGCAGGGTAGCCAGGGTGTGCTTGATTTCGTCGATGACCCGATCCACGTTGTAAAAGCGGATGATGTTCTTGCCGAACATGGCGACGTACTTGCAATTATTGCAGTAGGAACATTCGTGGGGACAACCACGGGAGGTCAGGAAGTAGGCCGTGGGCACATAAAAGGGGTACTGTTTGGTGAGCCCTTGGACCATGTCCATGGTCAAAGGCTGCAATTCACCGTCCAGGAGGAATTGATTATCCAGAGTGTAGTCATAATAGGGCAAGCTGTCCAGATCGGCAAAAGGGGGCAACACCTGGTTGATGAGGTGAGCGCCGTTCATCTTAAAAGCCATGTTGGGGGTATCCAGGTAATCCTTCCCGGCAGCCAGTCTGTTCACCAACTCCAGGACGGCCTGGTCGCCTTCCGAAAAACAGACGGCGTCAGCATACTTAAGGCTCATTTCAGGTGAGGCGATGCAGTGGGGACCTCCCCATACCACCTTTAAGCCGGGAAATTCTTGGTGAACAAAATTGGTAAGCTTAATTGCCCTGCCGAAATAATTACTATAAACCGCCAGCATCACGAGATCGGTATGCTTAAAAATCTCGCCCAATCTCTCCAATTCCTTCGGTTCGTAATCAGGCTCACGTCTGGCAAGATATACGTTGGTTACCGTGTGTCCGGCTCTTTTCAAGAGGGATGATACCAGCCGAGAGCCGTCACACGCGAGCCTGCCACTCACACTAATCAAGGCGATTTCCATAGCTTTTTTCCCGTGGGTGTTTTGACTTCATAAACCGATATAAAATCATTTTGAACCCGGCTTAGCCGACCTAAAAATAAGGCGTTGGTTGTCCGAAATTTTCTACTACCTTAGCCGGCTTGTCTCAAAGTGATTTTCGGGCGTCTTTGCTGAAAGCACTCCCCCAAGTAGCTTTGATGATAGCATAAATTTCGGAAAAATAATATTTTCCAATGTTCCTTTTGATGTTATGAGGTTTTTATCGGTCAGTGGCACCGAGGTTGCGCCAGTAGAGCCGCCGGAGGTGAGCTTGACGGTGATGGCTTAATGCGGTTTGTCCACAGGCGGGTCGAATAAGGAGGGCTGCGGCACTTCCCTAAACTGGCGGCGCCGGGAGCGGGCCAGGCGCGGCAGACCCATGGGGTCCAGGCTGCCGGCCTCCAGGTTTTCCAGGACCTCCTGGGCCCGGGCGATGACCTCTTGGGGCACCCCGGCCAGCTTCGCTACCTGGATGCCGTAACTTTGGGGCGCGGCGCCGGGAGCCAGCCGGTGGAGGAAAATGATATTTCCGTCCGACTCGGTCACCAGCACCTGAAAATTGTCCACCCGGGGTTTGAGGCGGCTAAGTTCCGTGAGTTCCTGGTAATGGGTGGCAAATAGGGTTTTGACGCCCACCCCTCCCAGGTCGTGGAGATGTTCCGCCACGGCCCAGGCCAAAGACAGCCCGTCAAAGGTGGAAGTCCCCCGGCCGATCTCATCCAGGATGACCAGGCTGCGGGGGGTGGCTTGGTGCAGAATGCGGGCGGTTTCGTGCATCTCCACCAAAAAAGTGCTCTGGCCCCGGCCGATATCATCCACCGCGCCCACCCGGGTAAAGATGCGGTCGGTGAGCCCGATGACTGCCTCCGTCGCGGGCACGAAACTGCCTGCGTGGACCAGAAGCGTGGTCAGAGCCACCTGGCGCAGGATGGTGGATTTGCCGCTCATATTGGGGCCGGTGACGATGAGCACCTGGGAGCCCGCGTCCATGACAACATCGTTGGGCACAAAGCTGCCGGTGGGCAGGAGCCGTTCGATGACCGGATGGCGTCCCTGGATGATCTTCAGCACCGGTTCGGACACGACCTGGGGCCGGCTGTACCGGTGCAGGGCGGCCGACTCGGCCAGCGCGGCGCAGACGTCCAGGATGCCCAGGGCCCGGGCCACCTGCTTGAGACGGGGGGCCTGCTCCCCCAGCCGCCGCCGCAATTGTTGAAACAGTTCGGTTTCCCGTTTGAGGCGCCCTTCTTCCGCGCCCAGGACCCGGGACTCGTATTCCTTTAAGTCCGCAGTAATGAAGCGCTCGGCATTCACCAGGGTCTGTTTACGGATATAATCCGGCGGCACCAGGTGCAGGTTGGCCCGGGACACCTCCAGGTAGTAGCCGAAGACCTTGTTGTAGCGCACCTTCAAGGAGTTGATGCCGGTTTTGGCCCGCTCTTCGGCTTCCAGGCGGGCGATCCAGTCTTTGCCTTCCCGGGAAAGCATGATGAGTTCGTCCAACTCGGGGTCGTATCCCTCCCGGATGATGCCCCCGGCTTGAAGATTGGTCGGGGGATCCTCCACCAGGGCCCGGCCGATCAGGTCCCGGAGCTCAGGGAGGCCGTCCAGGTCTTCCGCCACCTGAGCCACCAGGGAGGGGAGCTCTTCCGGCAATAAATCCTGGAGCAGAGGAACCCGGGCCAGGGCCTCTTTTACGGCCCCGACTTCCCGGGGGGTGGCCTGCTCCAGGGCCACCCGGGCCGTGAGGCGTTCCAGATCACCCAGGCCCTTCAAAGTCTGGCGCCAGCGCTGGCGCAGCAAGGCGTTATCTTTGAAGAATTCCACCGCGTCCAGCCGGGCGTTGATCTGGGCCGGGTCCTGCAAGGGATAACGCAGCCACTGGCTCAGGCGCCGGGCTCCCATGGGGGTGATGGTGTTATCCAGGGTGTCCAGCAGCGACCCCTGGCGGGAACGGCTGCGCCAGGTCTCAAAGATTTCCAGGTGGCGCACAGTGGCTTCATCCATACCCAGAAAATCGTCCCGGCGATAGGCCAGCAGACGGTCCAGATGGGGAAGGTCGGGGGTATAAGAGTCCTTCAGATACCGGAGGATGGCGCCCGCGGCGGAAATTCCCAAGCGGTAGCCGTCCAGGCCGAAGCCGTCCAAAAACAGGGTTCCCAGGGCGCGCCCCAGCTCCCGGCGGGCCGCCTCGGGGTCAAAAGCATAGGCGGATACCGCCCTTTGGACCGGAGGGGTGTCAAAGGCAACCAGGGCCAAGGCCAGCCGGGCTGCGTCCAGACTATCCGGCACCACCAACTCCGCAGGTTTCAGCCGCCACAGTTCATCCCCCAAAGCATCGGGGCCCACGCCTTCGGTAAGACGGAATTCTCCGGTGGACAACTCCAGAAAAGCTAAACCCCAGGCGGAGTCCTGGAAGGTCACTGCGGCCAGATAGTTATCGCTGCCGGCGTCCAGGGCCGCGGGGTCCACCACGGTGCCCCGGGTGAGGATGCGGGTTACTTCCCGGCGCACCAAGCCCTTGGCGTGGGCCGGGTCCTCCGTCTGGTCGCACACGACCACTTTAAAACCCTGCTCCAACAGCCGGGGGATGTAGCTGGCCGCCGCATGGATGGGAAAACCGGCCATGGGAATGCGGTCGTCTCCCTGGCGGGAGCGGGAGGTGAGAGTAATATTGAGCGCGCCTGCCGCAACTTCGGCGTCGTCAAAAAAGGTTTCGTAAAAATCACCCATCTGGAAAAGCACCAGGGCATCGGCGTACCGGTCCTTAAGTTCCAGGTACTGCTTCAACATGGGAGTGATTTTATCAGAAGGTGGGGCGGTCATGATGACAACTGAGAATTTGAACGGAGGGCCGAAGATGGCTCAGGTTTCTCCCGCCCTCCGGAAAACCGGAGCGCCCCCGGATTATTCAGGCTGAGGGGCAGCCTTGGGTTCAGGGGATTTTACCTCCGCTTCCATCCCGGCTTCCGCAACTTCGGTGGCCTGCTTCAGTTCCTTGGCCAGGATTTCCAGGTTATGCCGCTGTTGGCGAATGGTCTGGCGCTGCGTGTAGAGCTCATAGATGCCGTAAAGCGAAGCGGTGAAGACCCCCAAGAAAAAGCAGAACAGGATGATAACCCAAAGGTGGACATCAGGACTCTGGAAGGTGAAGAAATAGAGGTCCATTCGAATGCGCACCGCATGCTTGAGCATATCCAGGTTCTCGATGATGAAGACGATACCCAGAAGAGCAATCAGGGTGGAGATGATGATTTTAACGAAACGCATGTTTTATCCTCATCTGGCAAGGCCTGGAAATGGGGCGCCAGGCGTTCATAAGTCTGACGAAAGTGTTCCGGAATCACCCGGACATCGGCGAACACCGGGATGAAATTGGTATCACCGTTCCAGCGGGGGACGATGTGAAAATGCAGGTGGCTTTCCACCCCGGCCCCGGCAACCACCCCCAGGTTGAGGCCTACATTGAATCCGTCAGGGCGCATGACCCGGGTCAAAATAGCCAGGGATTCCCGGACCCTATTCAAGAGATCCAGCATTTCCGCAGGGGTCAGGTCGTCCAGGCCGGGAGTGTGACGGATGGGGGAGACCAACAGGTGGCCGTTGATATAAGGATATTTGTTCATCATGATGCGGGTGAGGCTGCCGCTGAACAGCACCAGCCGCTCCGCCAGGTTCTCCCCGGGTTCGGGGCAGAAGATGCAGCCCGGAGGCTTATCCTCCCCCAGGATATATTCCATACGCCACGGGGCCCACAACACCTTCATAATGGCCCCACCCCGGTTATCGATGGTTTAGGGCTTTTCATTTCGTTGAAATATAGCATGATTGTGGAGAGATTCAAGGGCTTTTCTTTCAAAGGAAGCAGGCGGCGGGAAGGATATCTGATCTCCTTTAGGCTGAAAATGCCCCCTGTCGGGCGGGTCTTGCAGGGCGATATCACCGCGAGGCGCCTCTTCAATATTGATCAATGGGACGTAATGCGCACCTTACCGAAATTTTTTAACGGTAAGGGAGGACGTTCACTACCTCTCTGGGAAAACCGCGGTAGGCCCTATCTGCCCCGCCGCAGCCTGTAGCCGCGGGCCTGAGCCCGGGCTTGCTCAGAAGGAAACCCCGCTTTTAAAAAATTTGCCGGTAAGGTTTTAAGCCGCTAAGCCGAGAGGCTAAAAACCGGCCGGACGCGGCCGACTTCTTCTTTACGATGGTTAAGAATAAGCGGCTGCCGGAACTTGGCCAGGTTTTCCGCAGCCCCAGGAGGGAACATTTCCAATTGTTCCAGGATGGCCATCACGGTGGGGTTCAGGGCCCGGGCTGCACCGTCCTCGATTTTGAAGGCGACCCCCAAGCCGCGCTCCGGCAGGCCCAAGCCATATCCCCCTTCGGACCCGGACTTGGCGAAAATCTTATCCGGCAGGGCTTCCATAATCGTGGTCTCCAGGCGGCCGTCTCCGGCGATGAGCTTGGGGTGAGCCAGGATGGCGGCCATGAGTATCCCTGCGGGTGAATCCGGTTGGGCCGCGGCCAGGCGGGCGTAGCCCAGGGCAATATTTTTCAGGGGGACGTAAAAGACCGGGGCGCCGCAGCCGTCGATGGCCACGGTAATCTGGGCCGGCGGCACCCCCACCATCCGGGCTACCGCGCCCAGGATGAGCAGCTGGACCGGGTGTTCCGGGTCCAGGTAGGTATCCAGGGGCCAGCCGTGATGGACGCAAAGGGTGAGCATGGCCGCGTGCTTGCCGGCACAGGTGTGATGCAAGGGGCTGGGTTTGAGCCCGGCCTGGGCCAGGGTCTGGGCCGAGGGGCGATGCAGGGGCGGATGCGTGCCGCATTGCAAGACCTCCGGGGTGAGCTTCAGGCGGGTCAAAACCTGCTTGATAAGTTCCACCTGAAAATCCTGGCCGCTTAATGACCCGGAAAACAGGGCCAACTCTTGTGGCCCAAACCCAAAGGCGTCCGCGGCCCCGGTGGTTAATACCGGCAGGGCCTGGAAGGGCTTAGCCAGGGAGCGCAGGCACACCTGGGTCTCGGGGTCGCCCAACTGATGGTGCAAAGTGCCCTGGGCATCAATCACCACGAACTGACCCCGATGACAACTCTCCACCCGGGGGCCCCGGGTGACTTCGATTAAAACTGGTGGGGTTTGGCTTGACATAATTTTTCCTTAAAGATTAGATTAGCCTTGGGCAGTTCCAAATTTTATTGAGCGTTAAGTATTGAAATACTTGATGGGTCCATTGATAACAGTCTCACCGCCACCACGCCGCACACCGTCGCTACATTATTATGGTGGGCGATGCCCACCCTGCATTTTTCTGTTTTCGGCAATCACACGTCTTCGCTGAAAGCTGACAGCTCTTATCACCGCCACCAGGCGGCATACAGCAGGGCCAGGGTGAGGCTCAGGCCCGTGAAAAAGTGAGTCTGGATGGTGAGGGCCTGGGCGCCGACGAACTCCGGGTCGGTGGGGGGAGCGCGAAAGACCAGGCGCACGGCCTGCCAGGCCAGGGGCAGGGTTGCCAACCCCGCCACGATGAGATCGGGCAAATGAAATAATTCGATGAGGACAAACAGGCTGAGGAATGGAGCCAGCATCAGCCCGGCATAGACCCAGCGGGAGTAAGTCAGGCCCAGGCGGACCACCAGGTGGCGCTTGGCCACGGCCATGTCCGCGTCCAGGTCAGGGAATTCGTTGATCCAAATGATGGCGGTGATGAGAAAGGCCAGGGGCAGGCTCACCGCGGCCCCCACCAGGGCGAGTCTGCCCGTTTGGACATAGTAGGCGCCCCAGGAGAGCAGGGGCCCAAAGGCCAGAAAAATCAGGAATTCCCCTTGACCGAGGCTCATGAGCTGCACCGGCGAAGCGGAATAGAAAAAGGCCGCCGCCAAACCCAGGGTGCCGATGACCGCCACCCAGGGACGGTCCAGATAAATCAGGACCAGGCCGCACGCCACCCCCAGAGCGAACAACAGGTAGGCCATGGTCTTGACTGCGTTCGGGCTCATCTGCTGGTCCTGAATTACCCGGCTGCCGCCGCTGAAGGGGGTCACATTGAGGTTTATGGGGTCGCTGCCGAAGGAGTCGTAGTAATCGTTGATCAGGTTACCCCCCAAATGCAGGCCGGCTACCCCCAAAGCAGTGAGGCCGAACCAGAGAAAGTGCCAGGTGTGCTCATGGAGATAGGCCAGGGCTGTGGCCGCCACCACCGGAAAAAGCGAGCCGGTTAGAAAGGGAAGCCGTAAGGCCCGCAGGTAGACGGAAAATCGCATCAGCATTACCTCGGTAAGGGATTATAGGGTTTTCGGCCTGTTAGTGTCAACGCCGGGCCGAGAGATTTTCATTGCAGGATAAACGTAAACGGGTTAGATAAACGTAAACGGGTTAATAAAAACAGGTTGACAATAAACATAGCCGGGGAGGCTGGGGCTGCCAGTCCCCTTTTCCCCAAGATCATCACGTGAGGAGGTTGTTATTATGGGTCGCCCGAAAATCACGGTAGTAGGGGCGGGGAACGTTGGGGCTACGTGTGCCCATTGGGCTGCCGCCCGGGAGTTGGGCGATGTGGTGCTGGTGGATGTAGTGGAAGGCATGCCTCAGGGCAAGGCCCTGGATCTGATGCAGGCGCGCCCGATCTTCGGCTTTAACGTTGAAGTGGTGGGGGCCAATGACTACAAGGCCGTCAAAGATTCCCAGGTGATCATCATCACCGCGGGCATTGCCCGGAAACCGGGGATGAGCCGGGAAGATTTGATCAATACCAATAAAAACATCGTGGGGACGGTGACCAAGGAAGTGATGGCTCAGGCGCCCGACGCCTTCCTGATCATCGTCAGCAACCCGCTGGATGCCATGTGCTATGTGGCGAAAAAAGTGAGCGGCCTGCCCCGGGAGCGGGTCATGGGTATGGCCGGCATTCTGGATACCGCACGCTACCGCTGTTTCATCGCCATGGAGTTGGGTGTGGCGGTGGAGGAGATCCAGGCCATGGTCCTTGGTGGCCACGGCGATGATATGGTTCCCGTAGTCAGCGCCACCAACATTTCAGGCGTACCCCTCACCGACCTGCTGGCCCCGGAGCGCATCTCCGCATTGGTGGAGCGCACCCGTAAAGGCGGAGGGGAAATCGTGGCGCTGCTGAAAACCGGCTCGGCTTATTACGCCCCCTCAGCGGCCGCGGTCCAGATGGCCGAAGCCATCCTGAAGGATCAAAAACGCCTGGTGCCGGTATCGGCTTATCTTACCGGGGAATACGGCTTGAGCGACCTATATTTCGGGGTTCCGGTGATACTGGGAGGCAACGGGATCGAAAAGATTTTCACTCTGAAATTGAGTAAAGCCGAAGAGGAAATGCTGCAAAAATCTGCGGCCGCTGTCGCCAAGACCAGGGATGAATTAAAGATGTAACCTATAAATAAAATGGGGGAGGAAATCCTAATAATTTTGAACTCCTCCCCCTATGCGACTTGCGTTCTTTGGCTGCAGCGAACAAAAATGGAGCTAGGTAATAATTTACTTCATATGGCTGAACATTTCCATAATATTAATTGCTGCTGGGCCCAAGATCACAATCAAGATAGCTGGAAAAATGAAGAGCAGGAGAGGGAAG
>JARRQO010000035.1:11253-23780 GCA_037381685.1 Deltaproteobacteria bacterium
TAGTCCGCATAAAATCCGAGTAAGTTCTGAGAGCTTGGCCAATACTGGTCCCAAAGCGATCACTCTGGATGAGGAGATTGCAGAGGGAGATCATCTCATCTACCCCGGTTCGTTCTCCCAGATTTTTTAAGGCTTGCTCCCGTTCCAACCCGGCCATGATCTCAAGATTCACCATGAGCATTTCTTTGGCGATGATAGGGCTGCTTTCCATCAGGTCGTCCGACACCCGTTTCATGGCGGCATTCAAGCCTTGACCCGCTTCGACACAGACGACCATCAAATCCAGGGCATCCGGCAGAGCGGCTTTGATCTTTTTCTGGCGGTTTTTAATCAGGTTATCCAGAATAAGACTCGGGAGTAGATAACCCAAAAGTACGCCGACACTCGCGATCAGTAGGCCTAGGTGAGTGGTTAAACCCAGCCAGAAAAACAGGACCGGTACTGGCAAGAGCAGGAGCATCCCCATTCTGAACCCCAAAAAGATGGGTACTGCCTGCTCATTATAAATTCCGGCCTGTAGAAACCGCTTTTGCAGTTCTTTGACCTTGGCACTGTCTTTCCCCAAGTCTAACTGCTTTTCGAGTTTCTCGATCAGGTCGGCGCTCAGAAAGGCAGGTTTTTCTCTCCTTTGGGGCCGCAGTAAATCGGCTGTAGGGCGTGAACTGGCCTGGAGGCGCTGACGCACAAAAGAAAAGTGCTGCTGCAGAAAAACGCCCAGGAAGACGACAAAGCCGCCGATGAGAAGTCCAAATAGAACAGCTTGTAAAGTTACCATGACCTTACACCTTGATACTGACAATTTTGCGAATCACGAGTGCCCCCACAAGCTGGAAGAACAAGGCGGCCCCGAGGACGAATTGGCCCGTCGAATGCTGAAACAGCACGGACATATATTTCGGGTTAACATACATGATTACGGCCATCATTCCCGGTGGGAGCAGGCCGAGAACCCACCCCGACAGCCGGCCTTCTGCGGTTAAGGCTTTGATTTGGTTACGCAGTTGAAAGCGGGCCCTAATAAGGACCGAAATCTTTTCCAAAATTTCCGTGAGATTGCCCCCAGTCTCCCGCTGGATCAGGACCGAAGTCGTGAAGAAGTCCAAGTCCCGTAGTTCGATGCGTTTCCTAAGGCCGAGTAAGGCGCCGCTCAAGTCCCGGCCGTGGGCGAATTCCGAGAAAACAATGGCAAATTCCGTTCCTAAGGGGGCAGGCATCTCTTTGGAAACTAGCTGCAACCCCGAGGAAAAGGCGTGCCCGGCCTTCAAACCGCGAGCCAGCAAGTCCAGGGCATCTGGCAGTTGTTGTTCGAATTTTTGTAACCGCTTCTTACCCTTGTGAACTAGAAATTTATAAGGGATGAACACCCCTATCCCGCCGCCAGCTAAGCCCCCCAAGAGGCCCCATTTCCCCATCCCCAAAACGAATCCTGCAAGGGCAGCCAAACCGGCGACCGCTAAAAAGGTCGACATTTTCCAGTGCAAGTCCGCCCGGTCCATCAAACTTTGCAAGTGTTTGATAAGCCGGAATTTGTCCAAGCTCTTATCCATAAAGGACTTTTTCAGGCTGGCTTTTTTCAGGAGGGTACTGGCATTGACCGTCGCTTTGAGCCCCTCTATTTCTTTGAGCCGCTCTTTGATACGTCGCTGACGCCGTCGCTCGGGGCTAGCCAGGAAAAGCAAGAGAGTCCTTATAAGGAAGAAAAAGCTGAGAAAAATAAGGCAGGCGAGGATCAGCAGAGAATAGTCTTGGGATTGGATAATATTATGAAGCATCAAAGCCTCCCCTAACTAAGCCAGGGGGCACCTGGAGAAGATAACAGCCGGGGCCAGTATCAGACAAAGGCTGAAAAAGATGCCTCCCACTATTATGTGCCTAATGTTCTGAAAAAATACTGCTGGGCAGGGGAATTCCCATGCTCTCCAGACGTTTCATAAATTTGGGGCGTATGCCGCTGGCGATGAAGCGGCCTTTTACTTTTCGATCTTCGGTGAGCCCCATCATGTTGAAGGAGTAGACCTCCTGCATGGTGATCATATCCCCTTCCATGCCGACGATCTCATATAGATGCATCATTTTGCGACTGCCATCACTCAGACGGGCCAATTGAATCACGACATTGATGGCAGAGGAAATCTGATTCCTGGTTGCCTTATCGGGAAGATCGAGACCGGTCATGGAGACCATGGTTTCCAAACGGGTCAGAGCATCTCGTGGGGTATTGGCGTGAATGGTGGCCAGGGAGCCGTCGTGGCCGGTATTCATGGCCTGAAGCATATCCAAGGACTCGCCGCCGCGCACCTCACCCAGGATAATGCGTTCGGGCCGCATGCGCAAGGCGTTGCGCACCAAGTCCCGCTGGGTGACCTCTCCCTGACCTTCCAGGTTGGGGGGACGGGTTTCCAAGCGAACCACGTGGTCCTGCTGAAACTGCAATTCCGCAGAATCTTCAATGGTGATGATGCGTTCATCGTTGGGAATGAAACTGGATAACACATTAAGAAAGGTGGTTTTACCGCTGCCGGTACCGCCGGAGATCAGGATGTTGAGCCGGGCCCGGACCATTCCCTGGAGGGCCTCAGCCATGTCTGGGGTGATGGTGCCGAATCGGATTAAATCCTTTATGGTTATGGGAATCCGGGAGAATTTCCGGATAGAGAGGGCCGGTCCATCAAGGGCCAGAGGCGGGATAACGGCGTTTACCCGGGAGCCGTCAGGCAGGCGGGCATCCACCATAGGACAGGATTCATCGATGCGGCGTCCCACCCCGGCAGCAATTTTTTCAATAATTTTAAGTAAGTGAGCGTTATCGGTAAATCGGATAGCCGAGGGTTCCAGCTTGCCTCGTCTTTCCACATATACCTTATCGTACCTATTAACCAGGATATCATTTATGTCGAGATCGGCCAAAAGGGGTTCCAGAGGCCCATAACCCAACAACTCATTCCTGATTTCCCGGCAGAGCCGCTCCTTTTCACGCGAAGTGAGTGGAACCCTGTCCTCTGCCAGAATCATCTCAACCCCCCGGCGCAAGTCCTCCTGGAGGGCGCTTTCCGAGGCTTCCGTCAAGCGGGAAAGGTCCAATAGATTGAGGAGCTTCAGGTGCACCTTGGCCTTCAATTCATTGAAGGTATTATCCTTCCTTTGACGCTTATCTTGGCGCTCCCGTTTCTGCTTGGAGTCCGAGCCAAAGTCCTGGGTTTGGGGCACTGGCCCATCTTCCTGCCAGTCGCGGATTTTGTTCAGGAGGCTCATGCTTACTTTTTCCTCCAGAGACGTGGTAGCCATTTCCATCTAGCTCCGTTGCCTGCTTCCAGCGTGCTTTCCTTGCTGATGTTACTGGCCATAAGTTTTAATTCCTCATAAATGGGATGACGGCGATTGCCTCGCACCAGTGGCCTGCCTTGATTGATACTGAGCCCGACTTCTTTATAATCACAGGCTATGGTGCCCGCAATCTTCTTTCCCAGGAAGCCTTCCACATCAGCCAAAGTCAATTCACTCTTCCGATCCCAGAAGTTTAGCCAGACCTCGATATTGAGATTTTTCAATTCCAAGAGGTTTAAGATTTCCAGCATTTTCTTGGCGTTGGACAGGGCTGGCACGGATTGCGCACTTACCAGCATCAAATTATTCGAGAGCTCCAAAGCTTTTAGGGTAATTTCATCAAATTGATGACAACAATCTATCAGGATGAAGCGGAAGCCCAAGCTTTCCTTGATGAAGTGGATAATCTTTTCCAGGTGGTCGGCGTTGATAATCTCGGCCTCTTCCAGACGGTTCGGGGCCGCCAGAATATAACAATTATTATCGACCCGGTAGAGCATACTTTGGAGATAAGTCTTATCCAACCGTTCCAGATTTTCGGCTAATTCGGTCATGGTGTGTTCAGGGTGGATATCGAAAATATAGTTGAGTTGACTAAATCCCAGGTCCAAGTCTACGACCAGCACCTTCCCCAGCCGTTCCTGGGCCAGGAGACTGGCCACGTTGGCAACCAGAAAAGTTGTCCCTAGGCCCCCTTTGCATCCCAGAAAAGAAACGATCTGAGCTGGCTTAGCCTGGGCCAGCCTGATTTCGCTCCGGGCGGCAATACGCTGGACAGCATTGTGGAAATCTTCTTCCTTAATGGGGAAGCTGAAGCATTCCTTGGCCCCCAGGCGGAGCGCCTTCCATAAGTTGTTAGTGGAAATTTCTTTTAGATAAAGGAAAATGGCAGGACTATGGGGATCGGCCGCGGTGGTTTCGATCCACTGATCCAGTTGAGGATCGTTTTCCAGATATTCCAAAAAGAATACATCCGTGCCGTTCATGCCCTGGGGAGGCAGGTGAGCCAAATCTTGACTATCTACCAATTCCCCGATTTCAGAAGCATCAATAACTTGCCGGAGGTATTTCTGATTTTCCTGATTATGATAATAAATGTTGAAATGGATAGGCATAGCCGGGTTCAATCCTCAATTGAGCAGGTACTTGATGCAGCCCTCAATAACTTACCGGTGCCCGTTGGGTGCCTCGGATCACTTCCACTGTTTGGCGAATTGGCCGAGTCGCGATTCTGGAGAAGAGTCTTGGAGATCGGGTCTTTGCCGTATTTTCCTTTATCCAAAATGACCACCACATCTACCCGGTCTCCGGGAACCAGGAAACCGGCCACCCCCGAGGCTTCATCCACCTTGACGGTCATGGCCCGTTGGTTGGGGCTCAGCTGCGAAATGATACCCCCCCGTTTGCTCCCCGTGTTTTCCCTGGTGATGAGATCACCCGGCTTCAGAGCGGTCCAGGCCTGCCGCCCCACCACCTGCTCGGGGTTAGAAAAGAAATCTTGCGGCGGGGTTTCTCGTTGCCAGACCTTTGTCTGGAGTTGCGGGGTGGCCAGGATACTGCCTGGGCTCAGCTTGGCCTTGGCCACCACCACCATGAGTTTGGGTCTTTCCTTGGCCGCTACAGGGGTCTGCCGTTTTAGCCACCCTAAGGCCATATAAGAGGCCAACCCGGCAAATGCAATGGCTAAGACCAACCATACCCATCCCGGTAATTGACGCATGATGCTCTCACTCCTTGCAAGAAGACAGAATTACTTCCGTATGCCTAAATTTTCTGAAATAGCAACCATCCCCTTGCCACCTTTTGTGGCTGTCAGGGAAGTCTATTTGTCCCTGGAGAGGGGCCGCAGCCCGGGAGCAACGGCCCATGTCCTTACGACTTGTTGCTTGTATTAACCACCACCCTCACCAGCGCCCGCCACTGCAGTGGCAACCGTGTCAAACTTGTCAGAGAGATTCGTTCCGAGGGTGGTCACCGCGGTAATAATCACCGCTGCGATCAAGGCCACCATCAGGCCGTACTCGACCGCGGTGGCGCCATCTTCTTCATTGATAAACGCCGTGGCTTTTTGCAGAAAGTTCTTCATGTTGGTACTCCTTTATTTTCGGTAGGTGAATATTTCGGTTCCAGACATCGTTACCAAATTTGTTTTGAGGGTAATTTTGGTCCTCACCTCCTCCATAATGGTTTGAATCCACGCCGCTCACCCTCATGGTTTCACCTCTTTAGATATTTCTGTCGAGCTCCTGGGCTTCCTTGCCGCTCACTTCGGCGGTCCCGCTACCGTGGCCCTCAGGCTGTAGGCCGGAAACTTTGCGTCCTCCCCTTTCGGTGGAGTTTGCCTTTTCGGTGGCGTGGAATCCTTTGATATGTATATCGGCATCATTATTTGAAACTTTAGAAATCAGTGCGGATAAGTGAAAAATCTCTATATCCAAACCCGGATTTCAAGTCTGCCGGGTTCATTCGGTTAGTCTGAATCAGAAAAAAGCCGAAGATTAAGCACTGAATAACCTCAGAAAGGAGGACCAACTTTTTTACCCGGACAGAGGGAAAGGAATAATACTGTCCTATGACCAAAGATTTAAGTTATGGCCGGGGAAGCTGAATAATATTATTGATGGAAAACTCTGACAACAAGTCTGGGTCTGAGACCACCTCCTGGCTCCGGCCGGCGGAATCTAAGCAAGACGTGCGCGGTCCCACTCTGACCCAGTCCCTGTGTTTTTTGCTGGCAAGTGCATATTTTGGCAATATTGACTTACGTCATGGCCTTGCCCATCTTTAATTCATAAAATTTAATTAGTCGATGAGCATTTTTTTATCCCGCCTCTGGCTGGCGGGGTGCAAAGATGCGAAACTTATCTGACCTAGGAAATAAACTCATGGCCAAAAGACAAATCATTCGCATAGATCAGGAAAAGTGTGACGGCTGCGGCCTGTGTGTGCCGTCGTGCGCCGAAGGGGCCATTCAGATCATGGACGGCAAGGCGCAGTTGCTGGCGGATAAATTCTGTGACGGCCTGGGCGCCTGCCTGGGGGAGTGTCCCCAGGGAGCATTGACCATTGAGACCCGGGATGCGGACGAGTTTGTGGGTCCGGCCCCCGGGGCGCCCCATGCTGACACCCCGGCCCCGGCCCCGGAACCGGCCGGCGAGGCGTTCGTCTGCCCCAGCAGTCGTATGCAGCAGTTTCAGGGGGACACTTCCGCAAAAGCCCCAGGGGGCGAAACCTCGGCATTATCTCACTGGCCCGTCAAGCTGCGCCTGGTGACGCCCAAGGCCCCGTTCCTCAAAGGCGCCCGCCTTTTAGTAGCGGCGGACTGCGCCCCCTTTGCCGCCGGAGATTTCCATTCCCGCCATCTGGAGGGCAACGCGGTGGTCTGTGGCTGCCCCAAATTCGAGGATGTCCCGGAGCACGTGGCCAAACTCACCGCCATCCTGAAGGAAAATGACATCCGGGAAATTTCCATCGTCAATATGGAGGTGCCCTGCTGCTTCGGGCTGGTGCAAATCGTGCGCCAGGCCCTGGAGGCCTCGGGCAAGAACCTGCCGGTGAGCATCTGCACCCTGGGAACCGCCGGCCAGGTCCTTCAACAGCAAAAGATCAAGAAAAAATGAGGTCGTTATGGAACAGATGAAATGCCCCGGCCAGGACACCAGGCACTGGAAACCCAGCGATATCTTTATGGCGGAATGCCCTAAATGCGGGGCGGAAATCGAATTTTTTAAGGACGACACCCGGCGCCGCTGCGCCTGGTGCGGGCATTTATTCTACAATCCCAAAATCGAGCTGGGCTGCGCCGAATGGTGTCAATACGCCGAAAAGTGCGTACCGGACTTGGTGCGGGCCAAAAAAGCGGCTCAAAATTTTAAGGAGTTGCTTTCCGAACTGGTCAAGTTCCATCTGCAGCAAGACCAGGCGGCCTGGGACCGGACCGCCAAGGGCCTGAACTATGCCCAGGACTTACTCAAAGCCGAAGGGGGCGATCCCAAGGTGGTGCTTGCCGCGGTCTTGCTCCACAAAGTGGAGCCGGCCCAGGCCAGGGAATTTCTAGCCGAATTGGAGACCGAACCGGAGATTATCGAAGCTATTCTGGAATTACTGGCCGGTCAGGGTGTAGAACGTGATCTGAACCGGCAGCTTTTTCAGGACGTTTTGACCCTGCTGGCCGAAGATGCCGAATCTCCCCGGCAGTTCAACACTCGCACCGCCCAGCGCCTGGCCGAGGCCGGGGGGAAATAAACTCAGACGTTTAAAGAAGAGGGCAGGGCAATTGACTTCCCCGGTTCCTCTCCGCATAATATCCTCCATGTCTTCCACCACTTTGCCGGCCACGGCCACGGTGAGGCACCTGCTCATCTGGCACCAGGGCGCCTTGGGGGATCTGCTGTTGGCAGCTCCAGCCCTGGCGGCCATTAGCCGGCATTATGCCGGGGCCCGGATCACCGCGCTGGGGCATCCCGAAGGCTGGGGCTTGCTGGCTGAAAATCTG
The DNA here is from genome assembly GCA_037381685.1 of Deltaproteobacteria bacterium. Lineage (GTDB taxonomy): Bacteria > Desulfobacterota > Desulfobaccia > Desulfobaccales > 0-14-0-80-60-11 > 0-14-0-80-60-11. The sequence continues at coordinate 19,073 of JARRQO010000035.1, forward strand.
CCTCTTCAGGAAGTCTGGGACAGCGGCCAAACCCGGTGGACCCCCTTATTCGGTAAGGGGATTCTGCCTCCCAGCTTGGCCGAGCGCCTGGCCCGGTTCCAGTTAGCCCTGGTTTTCAGCCCTCGCCCCCGGGCTGAGCTGCAAAGCCGGCTCCACCAGGCAGGGATTCCAGCAGTACATTGGCTGCCTTCCTTCCCCGAAAACGGCATTGAGGCCGCGGCAAATCTTCAGGCCCGCCGGCTGGCCGCGTTGGGACTTCATTATCAGCCCGCTCCCTTTAAACTGGCCCTCGGCGACAGACCGGAAAATCAGCCGTCCGAGCTTCCCGGCCCCGGCCCCTGGCTGGCACTGGCCCCGGGCAGCGGTCAGGCTCGCAAGAACTGGCCCTTGTCTCACTACTATGAAGTCAGCCGGGCCCTGGCCTGGGAATTTTCTCTACAAGTGGTGTGGCTGGCCGGTCCCGCCGAAGAAGCCATCCTGCCATATCTTAAAGCACTGGCCCAGGCCCAGGGCCACCTGCTTCTGGCGAACCGTCCTCTGGCCCGGATAGCCCGGGTTCTGTCCCGCGGCCGAATCTACCTGGGCAATGACAGCGGTCTGACGCATCTGGCCGCGGCGGTTTCCGGGCCTGAGGTCCTGGCCCTGTTCGGCCCCACCGATCCCCGGGTATGGGCCCCGTTGGGGCCGCACGTGCAGACTATTGCCGCGCCCTGTCCCCAGGCCCCTTGCGCCGTGGGCCGCTCCATCCCTTGTCCGGAATCCCACTGCCTGGAAGCGTTGGCGCCGGAAACCGTCCTGGCCGCGGCCGCGCAACTTTTATCATCCCCCAGAGCGTCAAAAAAGCCAGAAATTTAGATTTCTTGCTTCGAATCGCTGACTTACTCCCATCACCCCCAGCCGGTAAAAAATTTTGGTCGGGCGACTTTGAGGCCAACTGGCCTAAGTTTAACCCCCATGAGCCCGGATAATTACAATTTTGTTAACCGGAGTCGTACAATAATTTGAACCGAATCCGGGCTCGCGCCTGCCGGGGATCTCGGCAAACCCTTGTCAACCATGGCTTAGCGGCCATTTAGGGAAATTGGCACCATTCATGCAATGCTTAAAGGCAGGTTACCCCTGAAAATACTTAAATACCAATTTCTCCTTTCTCCAAATGGCCGGGCTCCCCCTCCCGGCCATTATATTTTTGTTCTGACAGCGATCGGTTCAGCCAAATAAGCAGGGTTGGAGGATTGGCCCCGCCTCCAAGAAATATTTTCAATTTTAGTCTACTTATAATCGCTTCCGACTGCCAAAGTATTCCTGTACCGACTTTAACTCGGGTTTTCGGATTTTCAAGCCTGCTCGCATGCGCTCTACGCGGGCCGCAGCTTCTTCTCCCCGGGGGTTGAGAGATCCATCTTGGGCCAGAAGATGGGCGGTCTCCCAGGCGGCCTGCCAGTTTTTGAAGATCAGGAGCAAATCAGCCCCTGCAATCAGTGCCGCTTTGGCCCCGTGGGACGGCGGCAGCTGGGTGGCGATGGCTCCCATCTCCAGGTCGTCGGTGATAATCACCCCGGCAAAGCCTAAGCGCCGCCGCAACCAGTCTTGTAAGGCCACGGGCGACAGGGTCGCAGGGCGCTCATCCCATTCCGGCACCTTGAGGTGCGCGGTCATAACCAAAGGCGCCCCCGCGGTCACCGCCTGCCGGAAAGGCAGCAGGTCCGTGGGGCGTTGGGCCTCGCCTGATTGGGCCACGGGCAAAACCTCGTGGGAGTCCACCCCGGTGTCCCCCAGGCCGGGGAAATGCTTGGCCGCCGGTATGACCCCTCCGGCCAGATAGCCCCGGATGGCGGCCACCCCGAAGCGGGCCGCGTCTTCGGGATCCGGGCTGTAGGCGCGGTCCCACAGGGGACAGGCTGGCGTCCGCGGCACATCCAGGACCGGGGCCAGATTGACGTTGATCCCCACCAGGGCCAGTTCCCGGGCCACCTGCCAGGACATTTGCTCCACCTCTGCTGGGGTTTTCGTAGCGCCTAACTCCCGGGCCGGCGGGATCAGGGTAAACGGCGCCTTCAGGCGCTGGACCGGCCCCCCTTCCTGGTCCACCGCAATGAGCAGCGGCCGTCCCGCGGCCTCCTGGGCCTGCCGTTGCAGGTCCCGGGTCAACTCCCAGACCTGCTGGGGGCTCTCGATATTGCGGGCGAACAGGATGACGCCCCCCACCTTGAGGTCCTGCACCAGTTCCCGGGCCACCGCGTCCATCCGGGGGCCGGGAATCCCCACCATGAGAAGCTGGCCCCAGAAAGCCGGTTGAGTGGGCTTGACCTGTTTATTTATGGACATTGCCAGTCTCCGCTTGATTTTCGGAATTATCCGCTTGCGGTCAGAATCTCCGCCAGGTGATAAAATTTTAAGTCTCGGGCTTCTTGCACCCCGAGCCCCTGTAAATGCAGCAGACAGCTATAATCCAGGGAAACCACCCCCGAGGCCCCTGTGAATGCCACGGCCTTCAGATAGGCCTCGCCAATTTCCCGGGAGATTTCCGGCTGCATCAGGCTGAAAGCCCCGCCAAACCCGCAGCAGCCATAATAGGGGGAAACCGTCAGCACTTCCAGACCCTCGACTTGGGCCAGGATTTGGCGGGCGCCGGCCAAGGCCCCCAACTGCCGGGCCTTGCAGGACTGGTGCAGGACCAATGAGCCCGTAAACCGGGGCGTGAAGGGTAGCGTCCCTATCTTTCCCAGCCACTCGCTCAACTCCAGGACCCGAGCCGCCAGGGCTTCCACGGCCCGGCGTTCCCTGGGTCCTTCAGCCAACTCGGGGTAGCAGCGCCGCACCAAATAGGTGCAGGAGGCGCTGGGGCAGAGGATGGGTTCCGTTCCGGCAAAAACCCGGAGAAAATGGCGCATGAGTCTGCGGGTCGTGGTTGCATCTCCCGCGGTCCAGGCGAACTGGCCGCAACAGGTCTGAGCTTCCGGGTATTCCCAAACCACGTCCAGGCGATCCAATAGCCCGGCCACCACCCCGGCCACCCCGGGCGCCGCCTGGTCCAGAAAACAGGGAATGAAAAGCTTGAGCAATCCACCTTCCTCTCCCGGCCCTTTTATCATAAATGATATTCAGGGGGGAAGAACATCTCCGGACCGGCTGGGTGGGAATGCTTTCCCTTGACAGGGTTATATTGGTTTTTATAGAATAAAATCAAAAATTTACCCAATAAGAACAGTTAGTTCCACAAAGGAAATTCTTTAGCCATGACCGAAGCCCCGGCTCATATACTGGTTATCGATGATGACAAAGCCATGCGGGATGCCTGCTTCCAGATTCTCTCCCGGAAAGGCTACCAGGTGGAGTTGGCTGCCGGCGCCAAGCAGGGCCTCTCGCTGCTGGAAAGCCAATCCTTTGACGCCATTCTCCTGGACCTGGTCATGCCTGACATGGACGGGCTGGAAGCGCTGAAAAAAATCCGGGCCCTGGACCCGGACGTCGAAGTTATCATCATCACGGGCTACGGCACCATCCAGTCTGCGGTGGAATCCATCAAGGCCGGCGCCTTCCACTTCCTCTCCAAGCCCTTTGTGCCCGACGACCTGAGGACCCTGCTGGGCCGGGCCCTGGAAAAACGGCGCCTGGACCTGGAAAACCTCTACCTGCGCCAGGAACTGCGCAACAAAGACGAGCGCAACGTCCTGGTCTACAGCAGCGAGTCCATGATCCGGATCATGGACATGATCACCCGGGTGGCGCCTACGGACAGCACCGTGCTCATCACCGGAGAATCCGGCACCGGCAAGGGCTTGGTGGCCCGCAAGATTCACCAGTTGAGCCGGCGCTCCCGGCGGCCTTTCATCACCGTGGATTGCGGCACCCTGGTGGAGACCCTGTTTGAAAGCGAACTTTTCGGGCACGTCAAAGGCTCCTTTACCGGGGCCGACGCCAACAAAGTGGGCAAGTTCGAACTGGCCCAGAACGGCACCCTGTTTTTTGACGAAGTCAGCAACATCGGCCTGGAAGTCCAGGCCAAGCTGCTTAGGGCGGTGGAGGAAAGAAAGATTTCCAAGGTGGGCAGCCACCGGGTGACGACCGTGGATGTGCGCATCATCGCGGCCACCAACAAAGACCTCACCAAGGCCATTCAGGAAGGCACCTTCCGGGAGGACCTGTTTTACCGTCTCAACGTCGTCCTGATCCAGATGCCGTCCTTGCGGGATCGCAAAAGCGATATACCCTTGCTAGTCCAGCATTTTTTAGAAAAGTACAATGCCCGGCTGCGCAAGGACCTGCGGGGAATCTCGTCGGATGCCCTGGACCTTTTGGTGCGCCATGACTGGCCCGGCAATGTCCGGGAGTTGGAAAACACCATGGAGCGCTTGGTGGTGTTGAGTTCCGGGCCGTATCTGGAACCCGCGGACCTGGCCTTTGCCGGCACCATCCTCAAGCCCGCAGCGGCTTCCCCGGAAGGCGACTCCCTCAAAGACTTGGAGCGGGCCCACATCATGCAAACCTTGCAGCGCTACGACGGCCACAAGAGCGCCACCGCCCGGGCCCTGGGCATCGACCGCAAAACCCTGCGGGAAAAGTTGAAGCGGTATAATTTGGAATGAAGCTATAAATAAACCAAAGCTCAGCTTTGCCTTATACTTAGGTGCGCAAGCACAACTTGGGCACGAGCAGGGAATAGACTTGGACCTTTGGAAATAAAGGGATGGTATGATATCAGCAA
>JARRQO010000036.1:0-11234 GCA_037381685.1 Deltaproteobacteria bacterium
ATGGCGCGAATGCCCGCGCTCGCTTCTTCCTTATGCAGGGCCTTGGTCATCATACCAAGTTCTTTGAAGCCCTGCAATTATCCGGGTTAGCCGGGGCCGGGCCCGGGGCGGCTCCCGCCTTGCAGCTTATCATAAAAAATAATCGCAAAAATCGGTAAGGCAAGGGGTCAGGGCCTGGCCCGGGATTAATAATCAGTAAAGTTATTCGACCCCTGGCTTGTCAAACTATGAAATTGTGGGGAGGCTGTCAATGCAATATTCTGATGAAGGATTGGAGGGTTCCACGGCTTGGCCCGCAAGCAGCGCCACCGGCAGATGGCGGAAAATTGCAGCCAGAGGGAGTTCCGGGCCCGAACTGCCGGGGGACACCCGGATAGTGTCAGGGAAAAAGACATTTTCCCATTTTTCGGGGGCGCCGGAGGGCAGGGACAAGCTGTCATTTTGCCAGACTGCCGCTCCCAGAGGAGGGGTGCCGGCCGGCGTCAGTTGGCTGCACAGCCGAGGGGTCACTGCCAGGACCCAGTTCTCGCCCCGGCGCCGGGCGAAAGCCACCAGGTGCCGGGCAGATTTTCCCTGGCCATGAAGGGGCAGGTATTCCCCCTCCAGGAAGAGCTCGGGGTGGGTTCGCCGAAAATTGAGGGCTTTTGAGGTAATGAAGAGTTTGATGGCCCCATCCTGCCAGCGCTGCAGGAGCCGGGACTGCAGGGTTTTACGCGCTCTGCTTTCCTTTTGCTTCAATTCCTTGAACAGGGCGAGGCGTTTCTGATAATTCACCGGCCGCCGGTTGTCCGGGTCCACCAGGCTGAAATCCCAGATTTCCGTGCCCTGATAAAAGTCCGGGATTCCCGGGGAGGCGATCTTGAGCACCACCTGGGAGAGGGAATTAAGCGCCCCGAAATAGGCCAACTGCGCCTGGAACTGGTTAAAATCCTTCAAAAAGCGATTGTCGGGGGAGGGTTTCAGGATGGCGTCCACAAAGGCCAAGAGGGCGTCTTCATGGTCACAATCAGGGGCGATCCAGCGGGTATAGACCTTGGCCTCCCGGGCTGCCTTGATCACGTAAGCCTCGAGGCGATTTTTTAAATTCGCCCGGTCCGGCTCCGCTAAGGGCCAGAATCCCACCATGGTCTGGTAGATCAGCATTTCCTCGTTGGGGTCCGGCACCGGCTCTGCCCCGATCCGGAGCAGATGCTTCTGGTTGAAAGTGCGCCAGCGGCTCAGGCATTCCTCCCACTGCCGGGGCATTTCCGACAGGACGTTGAGGCGCTGGCGGACGTCTTCGCTGCGCTTGCTGTCGTGGGTGGAGGTGGCGTTCAAGGCGCGGGGCCAGTTGGCCTGGCGGTCAGCATTGAAGTGATGGAACTCGAACACGGGCACCGGATGGGACTCGGAGCCCACCTCATTTAAGGAGGTCAGACAATTGTAGACATACAGGGCGGTGTCCTCCAGCCCCTTGGCCATGATGGCCCCGGTGTACTGCTGCCAGCGCATGACGAACCGCAGCCAGCTTTCCTGCTTTTCCACCGTAAAGGAAGGAAGAAATTGCAGCAGGAGCACGCGGCGGAGAAAATAGTAGACCGCAACGCCGGGGTCCGGATTCCGCTGCATGGCCTCTTCCAGAGTATCCTCCAGGTAGCGCCGGTCCCGGCTCGAAACTTCATAATCCCGGATGTAGGTGCGGTAAATGGGGAGGCAGGCGGTCACTTCTTTCAGGGCCTTAACCAGAGCCTGGTAAGAAATGTCCTGGCCGTGGCGGTCCTGTTCCGCCAGCATATTGAGATCGTGTCCCAGGGACTCCATTTCCCCGCCGAACAAGGTCTCGATGGTGAGCTTCTTTTTTTCATAGACCAGATCGGTAAACGTGCCGGTAAAGCCCGTAAGCCTGGCATAGAGCGAAGCCAACTCTTCATGGCCGGCCTCGTCCACCAACACGCCGTTTACCATGTTGAGAAAATCATAGCCCGTAGTGCCGCACACCGGCCAATCCTGGGGCAGGGGCTCGGTCTGGGAGAGGATCTTCTCGACATAGATGGTAAACCCGGGGAAGTCCACCGCGCTCTTGTCTTTGGGAGTGAGCCGCTCCTTGAGCCGCAGGAGGTATTCCTGGGGGTCGTAGAGCCCGTCGATATGGTCGACTCTGACCCCGTTGACCTTGCCGTCTTTCACCAGTTTGAACAGCAAGGCATGGGTCGCTTCGAATACCCGGGGGTCTTCCACCCGGATGCCGATGAGTTCGTTAATGCTGAAAAACCGCCGGTAATTGATAATGTCCAGGGTTACCTGCCAGAAGGCCAGGCGATACGCCTGCCGGGCCAGGAGGGTGTCCAGCGGTTCAAAGGAAGCGGGGTCCCCCCGGCGGCCGTTGAAGAGACGGACATTGGCATCCAAAAACTCCCGGATTGCCGGCGAGCCCTGGTACAGAAGCCAGAGTCTTTTTTGGAGTTCCTGCTTGGTGCGCTGACGTTCCCTGTATTTGGCTGCACTGATGGCGGTGCGGGGCGGCAGATGCTCCACCATGGTGATGAGGCCATGGAGGCCGAGGATGGCCGGGTCTCCCTCCCCCAATTGCTGTTCCAGCTCCGCCAGGCGATAGGTCAGGATGTCGCCATAGGTTTTGGGGTCCAGGGGGAAATGATAATCATAAAAATTGATCCGGAAGCCCTCTTCCTCCAGACTCAGTTTAAGTTCCTGATTCTCCAGGGTCTGCCCGAAGGGTTTGCCTAAAATCGGTAGGAGCACCCGGTTGTGCAGGGTGCCTTTGGAAGGGGTCCAGTCGATGTCGAAAAACACTGCGTAAGGGGACCGGGCGCCGTTTTCCAAGACGTCCATCCACCAGGGGTTGGAGGGGCTCATGGCCATATGGTTGGGCACCACGTCCAGCAACAGCTCCATGCCCTGGACCTTGAGCTTGTGCACCAGGTGGTCGAAGCCGGCCTTGGAGCCCAACTCCGGATTGAGTTCCAAAGGATTGGTAACGGAATAACCATGCAGGCTGCCCCGGCGGGCTTTAAACAGGGGAGAGGAATAAAGGGTGGTGATGCCCAAATTCTTCAGGTAGGGCAATATACTGCGGGCCTCGAGGAACCCGAAACCCTGATGGAATTGCAAGCGATAAGTGGCCATGACCTGGTGTTGTCCTCCGACGCTCCTTTCAATCTACGCGGATGGCCAGTTTTTCTCCCAAGGCAACAAAGTGATCGACCCAGATTTGGGCCTTTTCCTGACCCCGCGCGGCCCGCTGACGCCATTGCGGATAGGCGTTTTGCAACTGTTCATAGCAGATATTTTGCACCTTGCGCAGGTTGACTTCAAAGGGCAATTCCCCGGCCAGGGTCAGGGCGTCATCGAGGTGCTGGAGAAAATGGAGTTCCAAGACATGGTCCCGGAAACTTTGGGCCAGCCGCTCCAGGGCCTTGCGCAAGGCATACTCCAAAGAGGCGGCGTCCACCTCCACCTGCAAAACCCGGGCTTCTTCCAGAAGATTGCTGATATAGTCCCGATCCAGGTCTTCCTCCTCAAAGGCCTGCTTCAGGTTCAGGTTGACCACGAACTCAGCGGTGGTGCGATAGGCCTTGGGAAGCGGCACGTTCAGGTCCATGAGGAACCGCATGATAGGCACGTGATGATTGTAAACCAGCCGGTAGGCGGAAAAAGCCTCCTCAAGAGAGGGCGCCATAATCTGGTCCAGGACTTTGCGCTGCTCGTCTCGGAAAAGCGACCTGATGGAGTAAGTGTGAGCCCCGAAGTGCTGGTCGATGCGCCGGATGGTCTCGGGAAATTCGGCCCAGGAAAAGGCCTCGGTAACCTCCCAGGCCATGACATTATAGGCTTCTTCGCCCAAATAGTTCCGCACCCCGCCGCACATGTTGTGGTCGCCAAAATGGAGGACGCTGAAACTCAGGTCCGACGCATGGCGGGTGATCTCGGAGGTGACCCGGATGCGGCCCACCGCCAGCTTGGCCTTGCCCACCTCGGACAGACGGTAATCTTCCTGTTTAATGGAAAAACAAAAAATCCGGTCTTCGGGGGCGTAATCTTCGAACAGCGAACTGATGGAGTAATGGGCTCCCACTTCCAGCAGGTCCACCTTGGCGGGCTGGACGAATTTCTCGTAGATCTGGCGGCCGTTCCCGTATTCGGGGATGTTGCTCGAAGCCAGGGCCAGATGCTTGAGAAACTGCTCTTCGATGTGGTCGCCGAAGACCTCCTGGGCCAATTGAATGGCCCGGCCGGCATACTGCATGACCTGGACGGTTTCAATCCCGGAAAGCTCATCAAAAAACCAGCCGCAACTGGTGTACATCAGCATGGCATGGCGCTGGAGTTCCATGAGCCTTAAGACCGTAATTTCATCGGGGGCCGCGAGCTGGCGGACGGCGTGCTGCTCCAGAAACCGGGCGACGTTTTCAGGGCTGCGGTCCAAAATCACCCGGATATAGTCATTGCGGGCGGCCCAGGGGTCTTGGAGGAGTTCGCCACCCCGGGACTCAAACATCGGGGTCAGGGTGTCCCGGAGCCAGTCCAGGGCATCCCGCAGAGGCGTGCGCCAGGCCTGATTCCAACCGGGGTGCATGCCGCTGTTGCAACCGCAGTCCCGCCACCAACGCTCCACGCCGTGGGCGCAACTCCAGGAGGTATTTTCAAAGATCTCCACCTCATGGGTGGGCGGGTGCTTTTTCAGAAATTCCCCGTAATTAGTGAGACGGGCCAAATTTTGCGAGGCGATGTAGTCCAGGGCGTAAGCCAGGGCCATGTCGGCGTGGCGCCGGTGATGGCCGTAAGTTTCCCCATCCGTGGCGATGTGCACCATCTGGGGCCACTTGCGTTCGGCCGAGAAGGCCCCGGCCAACCGGTGGGCCAGGTTCTCGCCCCGGTCCAGCAAATCTTCGAAAGCCACGGCCTTGGAGATGGGGCCGTCGTAAAAAAACAGGGCGATTTTTTTCCCGGAAGGCAGCTTGAGGGCATAGGCCCGGGTGGGGTCAATGTGTTGACCGCTGACGTCCTGCCACTGGCGCCGGCCCTTCTGGCGCACCCGGCTGGCCTGATGCGGGGCCAGGACGGTGAACCGTACTCCCGCGGCGGCCATGTACTCCAGGGTCTCCAGGTCCACCGCGGTCTCCGGCAGCCACATGCCTTCGGCTTTACGTTGGAAGCGGTGTTCAAAGTCGCGCAAGCCCCAAAGCACCTGGGTATGACGGTCCCGGGAGTTGGCCAGGGGCATGATCATATGGTTGTAGGCCTGGGCCATGGCCGAGCCGTGGCCTGAGAAGGATTTGCGGCTCACCCGGTCAGCCGTGAGGATATTTTCATAGACCTCCGGGGAATTTTCGGCCAGCCAGGTCAAAAGCGTGGGACCGAAATTAAAGCTGATCTGAGCGTAATTATTGGGGATTTTCAAGATTCGGCCATCGCCGCCGAAAATTCGGGACGCGGCATTGGGGGCATAACATTCCGCGGCGATGCGTTCATTCCAATCGTGGTAGGGGTAGGCCGAATCCTGGAGTTCGATCCCTTCCAGCCAGGGATTTTCCCGGGGGGGCTGATAGAAGTGCCCGTGAATGCAGATATACCGATCCATTAGCTCGACTGCGCGGTTTCAAGCAGGACCACCGCCTGGAGCGGCAACGTCAGGGAAACCTCCCCTTCCGATAAGATGGTGGGAGGCACATCGCTTCCCGCACCATACCAGCGCGGCTCTCCGCTGTCCAGTAATTTACGCCAGGTCCCCGGGGGCAGCAGGAAATCCCGGGTGACGGGAGCGTCGCTGAAGTTATACAGAGCGCAGACTTCAACCTCGCCGGTCCCGCGCCGCACCTGCAAGACCTTCTCGTTTTCGAAGCTCGCGGCTGTAAGCGTTTCCTTGTTCAAGTCCGCCAGGGCCGGATGGTTGCGCCTCAGGCGGATAAGTTCCCGGTAAAACTCGAAAAGAACCCGGTGTTGACCTTCGCGGCGCAACTTCCGGTTGAGCCGGGCGCGCTGGAAGGTCTCCTCCCCCTGAGGATCGGGAGGCTCGCCTTCCCAGACGAAGCCGGCGAACTCCTCCTTACGGCCGTGGCGCACCGCTTCAATCAAGTCCTGGTCCCAGTGACTGACGAAATATTGGAAGGGCGCGGGTTCCCCGTATTCCTCCCCCATGAACAGGAGGGGGATGTTGGGAGAAGTCAGGACCACGGCCGCGGCCAGTTTCAAGGCGTCAAAGGAGACCAGGGCGCTGAGGCGTTCGCCATAAAGGCGGTTGCCCACCTGGTCGTGATTTTGGCAAAAGACCAGAAACCGGCAGGCGGGCAGGTCCCGGCAGTCGGAGCCCCGGTTGCGCTCCCGATAAAGGGAATACTCCCCGGTATAAATGAAGCCGCAAGTAAAAGCCTTGGCCAGGTGGGCCACTTTGCCGTAATCCTGGTAATAGCCGTCGGTTTCGCCGGTAAGGAGCCGGTGCAGGGCGTGGTGGAAATCGTCATTCCAGTGCACGTCCAGTTCGAAGCCGCCCAGATTCCGGGAACGGATGAAGCGGGAGTCGTTGAGATCGGACTCGGTCATCAGAAAAAAGCGCCGGTTCAGCTCTTCAGCCCGGAGGTGCACGGCCTGGGCCAGCTGGGCCAGAAAGGGTTCGGCGGATTGATCAGTGATCCGGTCCACGGCATCCAGACGCAGGGCGTCGAAGTGAAAATCGTTGAACCAGTACAGGGCATTTTCGAGGAAAAACCGCTTCACGGCTTCGCTGTGGGGGCCGTCATAATTGATGGCCTCACCCCAGGGAGTCTGGCAGCGCTGGGTAAAGTAGGGCCCAAAATCCCGCAAATAATTGCCTTCCGGGCCCAGGTGGTTGTAAACCACGTCCATAAGCGCCGCCAGGCCTTCCCGGTGACAGGCGTTCACCAGGCGCTTCAGGCCTGCGGGGCCGCCGTAACTTTGCTGCACGGCGTAAGGGAAAGCGCCATCGTAGCCCCAATTGCGGCTGCCGGGGAATTGGGCCACCGGCATGATCTCGATGGCGGTCACGCCCAGTTCCTTGAGGTAGGCCAGACGGGGAATAACGGCGTCAAAGGTGCCGTCCGGCGTGAAGGTGCCCACGTGGAGCTCATAGATGATGAAATCTTTTAAAGGCAAGCCGAACCAACATTGATCCTCCCAGGGGAAGGAGGGGTCTACAACCTGGGAAGGACCGTGCACGTCTTGGGGCTGGTGGCGGGAAGCCGGATCGGGACGCTCCAGTTCCCCGTTTAGGCGATAGAAGTAAAGACTGCCCGGAGTGACCTCGTCCACCACTGCCTGATGATAGCCGCGCGCTAGCGGGAGGAGTGAAATGAACCGGTCGCGGGGACTCACCAGATGCACTTCCACCTTTTGGGCTAAAGGGGCCCACACCAGAAAATGGCATTGCTCCCGGCCCAGATAAGTGGCCCCCAGGGTGACGGCGCTAGGCATACATAATTCCTTTCTGTCAGCTAATTCGGAGGAAAAATGTAAGATTATTTTACCACAAATCAATCTGCTTTTGGCTAAATCAGGAGATTATTCCCCCTGAAAAGTAGGGCGCATGGCGGTTGCGACCCAAATGATGGCGCGTGCTGAAGTAAATCTTCGGCTACAGGCTAGGTCTTTTGGAACCCGGCGAGACCAGAGTATAACTAGCTCTTTATTCTAAAAAACCAGGTTTTTCCATTTGGCGGGTTGATTCCTGGAGAAGGGATATTATCTTATAAAAATTAACCGAATAAAAAGAATTTCGCAGGATTTAACCTTTATTTTACTATGATTAGTAATTAAGCTTTGTTTCTTTTTTATTATGAAATGAAGTCTAATGAGATATTATAACAATACCGTTTATTGAACAACTAATAACATAATGTAATTTGAAATATCTTAGCAGATTCACCTGTCAAAGTCAATTGTTTATTACCAAATCGTGATCGAATTATTTTATAATGTAACATTTCCTATTAATATTGACCACATGATAACCAGGTTCACCTCTGGCACAATGATAAATACCGTGCTTTGGGGGAAGCGGCAGCCTGTAACTATGGGGAATGAATATGGCGCAAGATGACTGGGCCCTTGGCGTCGATCTGGGCGGCACCAAAGTGGAAGTCGCGGCGGTGAACACCTCTGGAACGATAAGACGCCTGCTGCGAAAGCCCGCCGACGTCCAGGGCGGCCCGGACAGCATTGTGGCGCAGATTGCCCAGATGGCCCGGGAGCTGAAGGAACAAGATTCCTCTGCGCCGCTCGGGGTAGGGGTGGGAGTGGCGGGCCAGATCGCTGCGGACACCGGGGTGGTCCAGTTTTCGCCCAACCTGAACTGGCACGGGGTGCCCTTTCAGGAAAAGCTTGATAAGGCCTTGAAATTGCCGGTGGTGATCCTCAATGATGTGCGGGCCGCTACCTGGGGGGAATGGCTCCATGGCGCCGGCCAGGGGGTGGATGATCTCATCTGCCTGTTCATCGGCACCGGGATCGGCGGCGGGGTGGTGAGCGCCGGCAAGGTCCTGAGCGGGGCCAGCAATGCCGCGGGGGAGCTGGGGCACATAACTGTTGACCTGCACGGGCCGATATGCACCTGCGGCAACCGGGGCTGCCTGGAAGCCCTGGCCGGAGGCTGGGCCATCGCCCGCCGGGCTATGGTGGCCATTAACGACAGCCCTCTGGCGGGAGAGGCCCTCCTGAAAGCCGCGGGGCTGAGCAAACCGATCCGGGCCAAAGAAGTGAATGCCAAGTTGGTGACCGATGCCGCCCAAGCCGGTGATCCCCTGGCGCGTCTTTTGGTGGAGGAGATCATCCAAGCCCTGATTGCCGGGGCGGTGGGCCTGGTCAACGCCTTTAACCCTTCCCGCTTGATCCTGGGCGGGGGCGTGACGGCAGGCTTGCCGCAGTTGGTGGAACGCCTCGATCAGGGCATTCGCCGCTACGCCCTGAAAGCTGCGGGGGAGGCCGTAGAGGTCCTGCCCGCCAAACTGGGCAACAACGCCGGGGTCGTGGGGGCCGCCACCCTGGCTCTCCAGTCTTTTGAAGCATGAACCGCCGCGCACCGGCGATCTTGAGCCAGGTTGCCTGCGCGGTGCGGTTTGTCAACTATCTGTTTCCGGAACGTAAATCATTATACCGGAGGAAATCAGCATGGAATATACCCAAATTCCAGGAACCGATTTCCAGGTTTCCCGTATCTCCTTGGGGACCTGGGCCATTGGCGGCTGGATGTGGGGCGGCACTGACGAAGCTGAATCCATCCGCACCATCCACGCCGCCCTGGAGCAGGGGATCAATCTGATTGACACGGCTGCAGTGTACGGTTTTGGCCGCTCAGAGCAGATCGTCGGCAAGGCCCTAGCCCAAAAGCATTGCCGGGATAAAGTGTTCATCTCCACCAAAACCGGCCTGGACTGGAAAGACGGCAAGGTCTTCCGCAACTGCTCCCCGGATTATCTCACAAAGAATTTCGCCGACTCCCTGAAAAATCTTCAGACAGACTATGTGGACATCCTGTACGTCCACTGGCCCGATCCCCTGGAGCCCTTTGAGGAGACGGCCCGGGTCATGCACCAGTTCATCAAGGCAGGCAAGGCCAAGGCCGTGGGGGTGAGCAACTATTCTCCCGAACAGATCCAGGCATTTAAGCAGGGGGGGCCGGTGCACATTGTGCAGCCGCCTTATAACCTGTTCGAGCGAAAAATTGAAGCCGATCTCCTGGGTTACTGCCACAAAAACAACCTGCATCTGATGACCTATGGGGCCTTGTGCCGGGGGCTGCTGTCAGGCAAAATAACGGCGGACCGCAGTTATGAGGGAGACGATTTGCGCAATTACGACCCCAAGTTCAAGCAACCGCGCCTGCACCAATACCTGGAGGCGGTCCAGCGGCTGGATACCTTGGCCAAGCAAAGGTTTTCCAAGCGGGTCCTGCATCTGGCGGTGCGCTGGGTCCTGGACCATGGCTCCCAGATCGCCCTGTGGGGTGGCCGCCGGCCGGACCAGATGGACCCGGTGCCCGAAATCATGGGCTGGCGCCTGGATCAGGGGATCATGGACGCTATTGAGGTCATCCTGCGGGAGGCTATTCAGGACCCGGTGGGTCCGGAATTTATGGCCCCCCCGCCACGCCGTCAGGATTAAGAAATTTTTAGGAGGCAACCTGTGGCCAGCGCCGATACTTATCAAATTCTAACGGTCAACAGCGGCTCTTCCAGCATCAAGTTTTCCCTGTACCGCCTGGGGGCCGCAGAAGAGTTGCTCTTGGTGGGAATGCTGGACCGCATCGGAGTGGAAGGCGGCCACTTTCGAGCCCAAGACCAGGCCGGGAAAACTCTGGTGAAGCGTGAGATAAAGCTGCCGGATCATGAAGCGGCCCTGCAGGTCCTGTTTAAATGGCTGCAAGATGAACAGGTGAGCACGGATTTAGCCGCGGTGGGCCACCGGCTGGTGCACGGGGGCCGAGGCCACCGCAAGACCCAAAAGATTACCCCCCAGACCCTGGGTGACATCAAGAAGCTGATTCCCCTGGCCCCGGACCATCTGCCGCAAGAAATTCGGGCCATTGAAGTGGTAAGTAAGCTATTCCCGGAACTGGTCCAGGTGGCCTGTTTCGATACGGCCTTTCACCGGCAGATGCCCAAAGTGGCCCAGGACTATCCCCTGCCGGAATCGTTTACCCGGGAAGAGGTGATCCGGTATGGGTTTCATGGCTTGTCCTATGAATACCTGCTGATGGAGCTGGCGCGAGAGGCGGGGGCCGCGGCGGCGCAAGGACGGGTGATCATGGCCCACCTGGGCAACGGCGCCAGCATGGCGGCCCTGCACGGGGGCCAAAGCCTGGACACCACCATGGGCATGACTCCCACGGGGGGTCTGGTGATGAGCACCCGCTCCGGCGACCTCGATCCCGGGGTGATTCTCTACCTGCTCCGGGAAAGGGGGATGTCCGTGTCCGCAGTCAACCAACTGCTCAACAAAGAGGCCGGACTTTTGGGGGTATCCGGATTCAGTTCCGACATGCAGGACCTCTTGGACCGGGAGCCCACTGAGGCGGGGGCCGCGGCGGCGGTGGAGCTGTTCTGTTATACGGCCAGGAAATTTTTGGGAGCGTTCAGCGCGGTGTTGGGGGGCCTGGACACCCTGGTGTTTACCGGGGGTATCGGGGAAAATGCTTCGGCCATCCGGGCCCGTATCTGCCACAACCTGGGATTTTTGGGGGTGGCGCTGGATGACCAGCAAAATGCCGACAACGCCCCGATCATTTC
>JARRQO010000037.1:0-12206 GCA_037381685.1 Deltaproteobacteria bacterium
ACCCCATCCTGACTACTATAAGATACTTTAAGGACGAGTATTTGGCCCATGTGGTGGAGCACCGGTGTCCGGCCGGGGTGTGCAGAGACCTGATCACCTACTCCATTGACCCGGATATCTGCAACGGCTGCGGCGCTTGCGCCCGCGCCTGTCCTCAGGGCTGCATCAGCGGCCAGAAAAAGAAGCCGCACACCATCGACGCCAGCGTTTGCATCCGCTGCGGCATGTGCATGGATGAATGTCCGGTAGGCGCCGTTATGGTGGCTTAGGAGGTGGGTTTATGAGCGCCAAGCAAGCTAAAGACATTAAAGAAGACAAAAAAGCCCGGGACAACGGCTTGATCAGTTTCAAGATCAACGGCCGGGTGGTGCAGGGCCGGGAGGGCTGGACCATTCTGGAGACGGCCCGTCAATATGGATTCAACATTCCCACCCTGTGTTTTCATCCGGCGGTGAAAGCCATCGGGTCCTGCCGGCTCTGCGTGGTTGAGGTGTGCCAAAATCAACAGGCAAGGGTGGTCGCCTCCTGCGTTACCCCGGTGCAAGCCGGGGTGGAGGTGCTGACCGATTCGGAAGAGGTGCGGAACGTGCGGCGCTGGGTCTTGGAGATGCTGTTGGCCAACTGCCCGGCTTCCCGCCAAATCCGGGAATTGGCTAAAGAGCACGGCGTGACCTCCACCCGCTTTAAGGTGGAACACCCGGAAGATGCGTGTGTCCGCTGCGGCCTCTGCGTCCGCGCCTGTGACCAGGTGGTGGGAGTGCGCGCCATCTCCCTGGGCAACCGGGGCATATACAAAGAGGTCACGGCGCCTTACCACCAAAGGAGTACGGATTGTATCCGCTGCGGGACTTGTCTGTATGTCTGTCCGACCGGCGCCATGGAACAGCTGTTCGCGCAGGTCAGCGCGGCTTAAGGAGAAGGCCATGAAAAACGACGTGAAATTAGGAATTTTTCTCTGTGAGTGCGGGGGAAAAATCGGCGGCCGGATGAATCTTGCGGATTTACAGGAGCAATTGGGCCGGGAGCCGGGAGTGCATCATTGCAGCATTCATTCCTACTTATGCCTCTCGCCGGGACTGGCGGAAATGACCAGACTGGCGCAGGATCATGGCCTTAACCGAGTGCTCCTCGGCGCCTGTTCCGACCGCATCATGAAAAAGAAGTTTGCCAATGAATTTAAGGATTTGAGTATCATGCCGCCCCAGGTGGACCTGGTCAACTTAAAAGATCACCTGGCGGCCGTCCACGACGATGATCCCTCCGAACTGACCCGCAAAGCCATGGCTCTGCTGGCGGGCGGGGCGGCCAGCCTCGGGAAGCTGGAACCCTATGCCCCGGTGCTGGCGGACTTTCAGGGTCCGGCCCTGATCATGGGCGGCGGTATCTCCGGATTCGCCGCGGCCCGGGAACTGGCCCGCCGCGGCATGGAAAGCCTGATATTCTCCGACGCCCAAAGCCCCGGTGAAGTCCTGGCCGGACTACCGCGCACCTACCCCGGCAATCGCCTCTACTTCCGGGATTTGGAGGCGATGCTCCAGGAAGTCTTCAGCAACCCGCTGGTAAAGATCGCACCGGATCAGCCCGTGGAATTTGTGGTCGGCCATGTGGGCGATTACCATGTGGGCTTGCAGCAAAATCATGGCGGGGTCAGCGAAACAACCGGTGCGGCCATTATTCTGGCTCTGGATCGCGAGTACGCCGGGGAAAAAGCCTGGACCATCGGGGGCGTCGGCCGGGTCATTGACCAGTTGGAACTGGAAGAACGGCTGGCCCAGAAGCGGATGAAGCCCGGGAGGGTGGTTTTTTGGGTAAATCATCGGGAAGAAGGCCGTCGGGCCCAGGAACTTTCCGCGGCGGCGGCCTGGCGCAACAGCCAGGTGTTGGTGCAGGAGTATGCCGAGATGAGGCCGACGGTACTCTATCCGGCCGACATCCGGTTACCGGTAAGCGGCTCCGACCTGGTGGAAGCCCGGCGGCGTGGCATCACGCTCTCTCCCTATAGTCCCGATATTCATCCGGTGGTCAGATCCGGATACCTGGCTTATGTAAGCCCCCAAGATCACCTGGAACATGAGGCTGGGTGGGATACTCTGGTGGTCTCGGCCATTCCCGGCGAGCCCATGGCCAAGGCCCAGGAATTGATGCGCTGCCTGCCCATTTTTTCCAACAACGGCCACAGCCTCCAGAAAGGTCCCATGGCCCTGAAACCCGATCAAAAGCCGGTAGAATCCCTTATCCTGACCGGTTCGGCCATGAAACTGTGCGATCTGGACGAGGCTTTACAAGAGGGGAAAAGCGCGGCCCGGGAAGTCCTCCACCTGCGGGAGAAGGCCCGCAAAGGGAGCCTGGCCAGCCCTCTGGTGGTGGTCAGCGTGGACCAGGATCTATGCGAGGGCTGTGGACTCTGCAACGAGATCTGCACCTGTGGCGGGGTGGAAAGTGTCGCTCCCGGTAAGGGGCCCGTTCCCCGGCATGTGAGTCCCCATACCTGCGACGGCGGCGGCAGTTGTGCGGCGGCCTGCCCTTATGAAGCCATGAAACTGCTCAATAACAGCTCGCAGCAATTGGAAGCCCGGATCAGGGCCATCCTCTCCCGGATGCCGGAAAACGGGGTGTTGGGCTTTGTGTGCAGTTGGGGAGGCCAGGGCGCGGCCGAACTGGCTGCGGTTAAGGGGCTGTCATATTCCAGCCGGATGCATCTGATCCCAGTGAACTGTCTGGGCTCCATCGACCCCGCCATCTTTTCCATGGCCTTTTTGAACGGGGTTCAAGGCATCTTGCTGGCCGGCTGTCCGCCCATTGGTGTCTGCCATTACGGCTATGGCGTGGATCATACCTGGCACCGGGTTTACCTGATGAAAAAGCTGCTGGCCATGTGCGGGCTGGAAAGGCACCGCATTGCTTTGGGTTACGTGGACGTGAATCAGCCCGAGGCCTTTGTGAACATGGTGGATTCTTTCCTGGACAACCTGGACCTGATGGCGCCCTTGGAGCCCTCCGAAGACCGGAAAAATAAGCTTCTGGCGGCCCACGCCACCATGCACCGGCCCCGGGTGCGCTGGGTTCTGGGGGTAAGTCTGAGGCGGCCTTCGGAGAAGGATTTTCCCGGCGATCAATACAATGCGGTGGATTTTGACGAAACCACGCAGGACGTGCTGCGGGAGGAATTCCTGGCCGCCAGGATCATCGGCGCGTTGACCGATGGTTCCCGCAATCCTTTGGATATTGCCCAGGCCTTGGGAGAACACACCGCGGAGATCACTCCCGTCATCAATGAATTAATGCACGATAACCGGATCATCCGCCAGCGCTGGGAAAAGGGGTACCCCATTTACGGCCTGGCCAAAGCAGGATAACCATGAACTCTGGGGTTCTTCGGTGCATCAAATTCCGGGTCCAGAAGCGCCGCGGGCCAAGAGCTTCAGCCTGAACCTGGCGGCCGGCACGGCAGGAGGGATTATGAAAAGCTTTGTCCATCTGATGGAAGAGGTTCAGAAGCCTGGCCTCTGCCACCATTGCGGGGGCTGCGTAACTTTTTGTACCGCGATTAATTACGGGGCCCTGGAATTGGATGCAGGCGGCAGGCCCCGGTATAAAGATGTGGACAAGTGCATCGAATGCGGATTGTGCTACTTGATTTGTCCTGAGATTCATGAACTTGATGAGGAAACCAGGGCGCATGTTTCTTGGCAAGCTCCCATGGGCCACCTCTTCAAAACGACGCTGGCCCGGGCCAAAGACCCCGAAGTGCGGGCTCGGGCCACGGATGGGGGAGTGGTGACCGGCCTGCTTCTGGGTCTGCTGAATAAAGGGTATATCGATGGGGCCATCGTCACCAAACCGGTGGGTCCCTTTCAACGGCAGCCCTGGCTGGCCCAGTCCCGGGCCGAAATCATGGAGGCCGCGGGCTTTCACTTCGACACTTCCCATGGCATGAACCTCTTTTCCGAGGTTTATTCCACCTATTCCCCCTCTGTGGCCCAACTGGGCCTGGTGGCCCAGCGGCACCTGCGCCGTATCGCCTTTGTGGGTACACCCTGTCAGATCAATACGTTGCGGCGCATGGAAGTCCTTGGCATCGTGCCTTCGGACGCCATTAAATACTATTTAGGCCTGTTTTGCGCCGGCAACTTCTATTTCGGCCAGGAGCAACGGCAACGCCTGGAGAAAATGGGCCATTTCCAGTGGGCGGAGGTCAGCAAAGTCAACGTTAAGGAAAAACTTCTGATCCATCTGCATAACCAGGAAGTTCGTTCTCTGCCGCTGGATGAATTGGACTTCATGAAACGGTTCGCTTGCCGCTATTGCAATGATTACTCAGCGGAATTCGCCGATATCTCTTTTGGCGGCATCGGCTCGCCCGAGGGCTGGACCACCGTGTTCACCCGAACGCCTAAAGGGCGAACCCTGTTTAATGATGCCGTGGGGGTGGCGCTGGAGGAATATCAGGACAAGCGGGTTGCCACTCCGGCCTGGGCCACGGTGTTGGAATGGTCGGAGCAGAAAAAGCGTCGGGCCGAGGCAAACCGGCGGGAACTCCAGCACAGGAACGCCGATGTCCTTGAACACGCCGTGCCCGGTTCCCCCCTGCCGATACCCACCAAAGAAGAGGGTGTTTAGGAACGGTTTGATTTATGAGGATATTTTGTAAAGAAGATTATGGACTTCTAACTACTTGAAAACCATGCTGGTTATCCAGCGATTATCTGAGAGAAAGGGTAAGATTAATCCTGATCATGAAACTCACCATCATCTATGATAATGAGGTGGCTCGGGCAGACTTGCAGGCGGATTGGGGATTTTCGTGCCTGGTGGAGGCGGATGGCCGGCGACTGCTGTTCGACACCGGAGCCAAAGGGGCGCTGCTGCTCTCTAATATGGAGCGACTCGGCCTGGATCCGCAGAGTATCACGGATATCTTTATCTCTCATGCCCACTGGGACCACGCAGGGGGACTGCCTGAAATTCTGCGTCTCCATCGACGTGTAAAACTCTATGTTCCGGCTTCGTTTCCCCAGACCCCTGAGGCCCAAAGCGTAGTCAGGGTGCCTGGTCCTTGCAGCCTGTCCAAAAATATTTATTCCACTGGAGAATTGCCGGGCGCCGAGCAATCTCTGGTGGTCAAAACCAAGGGAGGTTTAACCGTGGTGTGCGGCTGTTCCCACCCCGGCGTGGGCGTTATTTTGCAGGCCGCCTCCCGGTTCGGAAGAGTCTCGGCTCTGGTGGGGGGCTTGCATGGCTTCCAGGAATTTGAGCAGCTCAAAGATTTATCGCTGATCTGCCCCTGCCACTGTACCCAGCACCTGAAGGAAATTCTGGCGCGCTACCGGCAAACCGCAGTGCCAGGAGGGGCCGGAAAGATATTGGAGATTGACTAATAGCGTCTCTGGGGATATCTTTACTAGGAGGTGGCCATGAAAAAAACCCCCGAACATAAACACCTGCATTCCCATGAGCACACCCACTCCCACAGCCATGCACACCGGCATGGTGAAGAAGTCCATACTCACGAACACACCCATAAACACATGCATACGCATCTGCACGAACATTCGGATGAACCGGGTGTCGATCCTCATGGGGGCAACCATGAGCACCCCGGAGAGCACGGCTCGCATGAGCACGAGCATCCCGCCCCTGACCCTTAGCTCGACGAGCATCTCCACTAAAATTATGCGCTTTGGGGGCGGCTTCTGTCCGGGTTTCCCGGCTGGCGGCCGTGCTTGGTCAAAAGTTCTTAAGCGGTGGAGGGCCTTTTCCCCTACTTTTGATGGGTAAGACTGGAGTAGTTGTTTTGTTTGGGTGTATTTTGTACCTTTATAGCATCCTGATGGGAACAAAATGTTTCCTGGGCGGCGCCGAAGGGAATTCCAAGTTACCAGCCCGCCAGTTTGGCGGGATGATTGCCCGGCGATGCGGGGCGCCCACCCTAGGCCGGGATTTGCCGCGGGTACAATGACATGGCATAAAGCTTGCTGAATATCCAGATGGTTAAACTTCGCGCGCTCGGCAAATAAGGGCAGGCGAAAGCGGCGGTTAAAATTAATAAGCTTTTTCCAAGAACTATTGCGGCTATTCGAGTCTGATAAAATAAGCGAGTTGAGAAGGTGTCAAAGTGAGCAAGATTGCGGTAACAAGTGAAGGTCCTTCTTTGGACGATAAAGTTGATCCCCGCTTCGGCCGGGCTGCGGGTTTTCTTGTGGTGGACCTGGAAAGCCTGGAAACCCAATACATTGATAACGGCCAGTCCCAGATGATGGCTCAGGGGGCGGGCATCCAGGCCGCGGAGCTGGTGGCCCGGGCCCAGGTAAGTTGTGTACTTACCGGCTACGTCGGACCCAGGGCCTTCCAAACCCTGATCGCCGCGGGCATCAAGGTGGGACAGAACCTGGAAGGGCTGACCGTGCGCCAGGCGGTGGAGCGGTTCAAAAACGGCCAGGTCGAGATGGCGCAAGCCCCCAACAACCGGGCCGGACGATGATCATTTCTGTAGCGAGCGGCAAGGGCGGCACCGGCAAGACCACGGTAGCCGCCTCTTTGACCGCCGTCTGGGACAGACCGGTATTGGGCGTGGACCTGGATGTAGAAGAGCCCAACCTGCATCTTTTTCTACATCCGGACATTCACGGGAGCGAAACGGCCCATATGCTGGTGCCACAGGTAGAGGAGGCGAAATGCACCTATTGCGGCGCCTGCTCCGAGTTGTGCCAGTTTAAGGCCATCAGCGTCTTCAACCAGGTAATCCTGACCTTCCCTGAGATGTGTCACGGCTGCGGTGGCTGCATCGAGATATGTCCCGAAAAGGCTATCTCAGCCGGCCAACGGGAGCTGGGCGAAATTAGCTGGGGGCGAGCCGGTGACGTAGATTTTCTGGCCGGCAGGCTGCGCATCGGTGAGGCCATGAGCCCGCCTTTGATGCGGCTGGTTAAGCTCAGGCTGAACCAGACGCTGGCTGAAAACGGTGGAGATGCCATCATCGACGCGCCGCCGGGCGTGAGCTGTCCGGCAGTCAATGCGGTAATGGACAGCGAGGTGATTGTCCTGGTCACCGAGCCCACGCCTTTTGGGTTCTATGACTTTAAGCTCGCCTGGGAAGCCTTTACCCCCCTGGGAAAGCCCTTGGGGGCCGTGATCAATCGGGCCGGAGTCGGCGATGATGCCATTTACCGGTTCTGCCGGGAAAAGGGGCTGCCGATTCTGGCCGAGATCCCTTATGATCGCGCCATCGCCGAGGCCTATGCTCGCGGCCGCATCATTGCGGATTTATCACCCGGGCTCAAGCAAACCTTTGTCTCCCTGAAAGACCAAATCCGCCACCTGGTTAATCCCGGCCGGACCCGGGAGGCCGCCCATGCGTGAAATCATTATTATCAGCGGCAAGGGGGGCACGGGCAAGACCTCTCTTACCGGGGCCTTTGCGCATCTGGCGGCCCACAAGATCATCTGCGATCTGGATGTGGACTCCCCCGATTTGCACCTGCTGCTGCAGCCGCAGCAAGAACGGAAAGAGGAATTCTTTTCGGGGCATGAGGCCAAAATCGACCCGGAAAAATGCGAACAGTGCGGTTTGTGTGAGACCTTATGCCGCTTCGGGGCGATTCGGGAGAATGGCGCCGGTTATGAAGTAGACCCCCTGCGTTGCGAGGGGTGCAAGGTCTGTGTGGCTTTCTGCCCGGCGGAGGCCATCCTCTTTCCCGAGAAACACTGCGGCCAATGGTACATCTCGGCTACTCGTTTCGGTCCCCTGGTCCATGCCCAGCTCTTTCCGGGCGAGGAGAACTCGGGCAAGCTGGTTATGGTCCTGAAGCAACAGGCCCTGGAACTGGCCCAGGCTCGCGGGGCCGACCTGGTGTTGTGTGACGGCGCTCCGGGTATCGGCTGTCCGGTAATCAGCTCGCTGTCGGGAGCCCACCTGGCCGTAGTGGTCACGGAGCCCACCCCCTCGGGACGGCACGACCTGGAGCGGGTGGCGGGTCTGTGCCGACACTTTCAGATTCCCCTGGGGGTCATCATTAACAAGCATGACCTCAATGATGACGAGAGCGTGCGGATTGAGGCCTTCTGCCGTGAGGGCAGCATACCGCTGCTGGCACGATTGCCCCATGATCCGCTGGTTACCAGGGCCATGGTCCAGGGAAAAGTGATCACCGAACTGCCGGAATCGGATTTTAGCCGGCAGTTGAAGCAGGCCTGGAGCCGCATCGAGGCGCTGGCCGGACTAGACCGGTAGGGAAGGCTTTTTCCAGACACAGGCATTCCCAACCATTGTTTGTCCAGGCGAGCAGGTTTGTGCTACCGGTGGATATCAAGAACAGGTAAATTATGACCGAAACACCATGTTCCCATGCAGGTCACCAGCACAGAGGCAAATCTTCTGAGAGCCTGGTCAATAAACAGGTTATATTAAAAGAATTGGATATTTCCCCGGGTCAAACGATACTTGACGCGGGTTGTGGCAATGGCTACATGTCAAAAGAGTTTTCCGGATTAGTCAAGAAAAATGGCAAGGTTTATGCGCTTGATCCTGATAAAAGAGCAATAGAAGTGCTTGGAGAAGAAACAAGAAATACTAATATTCAGCCTATATTGGGAGATATAACTGAAAAAACCGACATAGACGATGCATCGATAGACTTGATTTATCTCTCAACTGTTTTGCATGGCTTCTCAAAAAGCCAGATATATGAGTTCAAAAAAGAAGTCGAGCGATTATTAAAGCCAAATGGAATTTTGGCAATAGTTGAAATAATAAAAGAGCCTACTCCTTTCGGACCTCCTTTAGAGATCAGGTTTTCTCCCCAAGAGCTCAAGGAGATAATTAATCTGTCCCCTAAAAAAACCGTTGAAGCAGGACAATTTTTTTATATGCAAACTTTTGAAAAGAAAGAATAAAAAGGAGTATTACATGGAGAGCATTATTGTTGCAGTTCCTTCATCGCACCCCGGTGGGCTCGATGCCGAGTTGGGGGCCCATTTCGGTCATTGTGACCTTTACACTCTGGTAAAAATTGTCGAGGGCAAGGTGCAGGAAGTAGCCACTATACCCAATGTGCCGCACGAACAGGGGGGCTGCATGGCCCCGGTCAATCACCTGGCCCAAAATGGCGTCCAGGTCCTCATTGCCGGCGGCATGGGCATGCGGCCGCTCATGGGGTTCAACCAGGTGGGAATCCATGTCATGTACGGCGGCGACGCCCACACCGTGGGAGAGGCGGTGCAGGCCCTCTTGAGCGGCAGCCTGTCTCAGTTTACCACCGAGTACACCTGCGGTGGCGGGGGTCGCGGCTCTTACCAGATGGGAAGATTCTGAATCGTCAGAGGAGGATAAGCGCGTGTCTGAGGATGATTTTCCCATCCCGGGCGAAGTAGGTGAGGAGTTTCTGCAAGTAGCCCGTTTTCCCAAAAACATCGGCGTCTTAGACAATCCCAGCGCGCAGGGCGTTGCGGTGGGCAAGTGCGGAGATTCTATCGAAGCCTCGCTCAAGATCATCTCGGGCGCCATCGCCGAGATTAAAGTGTATCCCCGGGGGTGCGTCTATACGCTGGTCTGCGCCAGCGCCATGAGCGAACTGGCCAAGGGCCGGAGCCTGGAGCAGGCCTTGGAACTGGAGCCAGATGAGGTGGCCGAGGTCCTGGGAGGCCTGCCGGAAGACCACCTGCACTGCGCCCGCCTGGCGGTCAATACCCTGGGAGAAGCCATTGCCGATTATTACCGGCGGACTTGTCTCACGGAATCACGCAGTTCCGCTTAACCAACACTCCGACGCGGAGTTGAGAACCGTTCGGGGATCGGCTCCGGGTTGGCTTATATCAGAGGTTCTTTCATGCTGCGCTTGCTTCTCGCTACGGCTCGCCCCCAAAGCTGGCAGACTTTCACGGCGGCTTTAAGGTCCGACCCGGAAGTGCACCTGGAATACGCGGCTTCCGGAGCCGCGGCCCTGGAGGCGGTGCGGGCTGGCGCGCCTCACCTGGTGATCATGGACACCGGGCTGCCGGATACCGGGCCTTTGCCCCTGGTCCAGAAGCTGCTCACGGTCAATGCCATGGTGAATACCGCGGTGGTGAGTCCGCTTACCGAGACGGAGTTCCATGAGGCCAGCGAAGGCTTGGGGGTTCTGAGCCGGCTGCCGGATACGCCCGGTGAGAGCGAGGCCGTCGAGTTACTGGCTAAGTTGAAGAAGGTGCTGGGAGGGACTGGTTAAAGATAAGGAATCCGGAGCGCGCTAAACGACGGATACAGTGTCCAACGGCAGTCAGGAGGCTGCCGTTTTTATTTGGAAAAGAGGGTCTTGACCGAATTTGGGATTTTCATATAATTAATAGTTTTATTGCTGGATTTGCAACCGGGACCGGAGAACGCCGGGAAATTATCGGCGGCTTGGGGCCCTTTCGCCATCAATAAGCGGGACGGGCCTTGCGCCGGAGGCGGGGAGGGTTCAGTCCCGGGATTCCCGAAAGAGCCAAGGGGTATGCCCTGAAGAAATGGAGATGCGCAGGGTGCGGGGGAAGAGCTTTTTTTGAAAAATTATTGACAACCTAACCAATGTCTCATACACTTATAAAGTTAAAATTTGGGCAGTTCTGGCCTAGAAATATGGGGCGCGAGGCTGGCGTAGCTCAATGGGAGAGCGCCTGATTTGTAATCAGGGGGTTGCGGGTTCGAGTCCCATCGCCAGCTCCAGTGTGGCATTTTTTTCATCCGGAGAGGTTCCCGAGTGGCCAAAGGGGACGGGCTGTAAACCCGTTGGCGTCGCCTTCGGAGGTTCGAATCCTCCCCTCTCCACCACCAGTTCACCTCGGGATGCGGGAATAGCTCAATGGCCAGAGCATCAGCCTTCCAAGCTGAGGGTTGCGGGTTCGAGTCCCGTTTCCCGCTCCACCTTTGGGCCCACGTAGCTCAGTAGGTAGAGCACTTCCTTGGTAAGGAAGAGGTTCACCGGTTCGATCCCGGTCGTGGGCTCCATGAGCAGGTTGCAAGCGTCAGGTTTTAATCAAGAAACTGATCAAACAGGTAAGAGAGGTTCAGTCGTAAAGGCTGTATTTCTAAATTAATGAAAGCAACCCTGCGGCCGGCCACTCCGGCTGCGGGGATAAACCTAGTTTGGAGAGTTCAGATGGCCAAGAAGAAGTTTGAGCGTAAGAAGCCGCACGTGAATGTGGGAACGATTGGTCATATCGATCATGGCAAAACGACCTTGACCGCGGCCATCACCAAGCATTTGGCCAGGAAGGGCCGACTATATCAAGAACATGATCACCGGGGCGGCCCAGATGGACGGGGCCATTTTGGTGGTGGGTGCGGACGACGGGCCCATGCCCCA
Organism: Deltaproteobacteria bacterium; assembly: GCA_037381685.1. GTDB lineage: Bacteria > Desulfobacterota > Desulfobaccia > Desulfobaccales > 0-14-0-80-60-11 > 0-14-0-80-60-11. Next base: position 11,322 of record JARRQO010000037.1, read on the forward strand.
GACCCGGGAGCACATTTTGCTGGCCCGGCAGGTGGGGGTGCCCTACATCGTGGTGTTTTTGAACAAAGTGGACCTGGTGGACGACCCGGAGCTGATCGAGCTGGTGGAGCTGGAGCTGCGGGAACTGCTCTCCAAGTACGATTTTCCCGGGGACGACATCCCCATCATCCGGGGTTCGGCGTTGCAGGCCCTGGAAGCGGAGGACTTCAACGCCGAGGAAGTCAAGCCGGTTTTTGAGTTGATCGAGGCGCTGGACACCTACATTCCGGAGCCGGTGCGGGACGTGGACAAGCCCTTCTTGATGCCCATTGAAGACGTGTTCACCATTTCCGGGCGGGGCACGGTGGTCACCGGCCGGGTGGAGCGGGGCCAGATCAAGGTGGGGGAAGAAATCGAGATTGTGGGTTTTACGCCCACCCAGAAGACGGTGTGCACCGGGGTGGAGATGTTCCGCAAGACCCTGGATTACGGCCAGGCCGGGGACAACGTGGGTTTACTGCTGCGGGGCATCAAGAAAGATGAAGTGGAGCGGGGCCAGGTGGTGGCCAAGCCCGCCTCCATCACGCCGCACACCCGTTTCAAGGCGGAAGTGTACGTGCTGACCAAAGAGGAAGGCGGGCGGCACACGCCGTTTTTCACCGGTTACCGGCCCCAGTTTTACCTGCGCACCACCGACGTCACGGGCGTGGCCAAGCTGCCCGAGGGGGTGGAGATGGTGATGCCCGGGGATAACGTCTCCATGGAAGTGACCTTGATCACCCCGGTGGCCCTGGAAAAAGAACTGCGTTTCGCCATCCGGGAAGGCGGCCGCACCGTGGGCGCCGGCGTGGTGAGCGAAATTATTGAATAGGTTAAGGAGCCCAGGCTGGAGGCCTGGGCCATTGG
>JARRQO010000038.1:0-11154 GCA_037381685.1 Deltaproteobacteria bacterium
AGGGCGTAGTGGCGCTGTCTGAGGTATACTGTACAGCAGGTCCTGTAAAGTTAAAGAGGGAAGAAAATGGCAACGGAATCAGAAGAAAAATCTCGGGGCAAAGACAGATTTTCCCAGGAACAGGTGGCTTTGCTGGACCGGCTCACGGAACTGGCCCACCTGGCCGCGGCCGCCATGGAGCAAAGCGTCCGGGCCGTGCTGGCCGCCGATGGGGACCGGGCCCGCCAAGTGATTGCCGGGGATACCGCGATCAATAACCTGGAAGAAGCCATTGACCGCGAATGCGTGCGGCTCATTGCCCTGTTCCAGCCGGTGGCCGGGGATCTGCGGCGGCTTATGGCGGTAGATCATATCATTACCGAGTTGGAGCGCATCGGCGACTCCGCCACCAATATTGCCGAAGAGGCCCTCACCCTGAGGCAGTCGCCCGCCCGGTTCCTGCACCCCAGCCTGACCGCCATGGCCACAGCCGTGAAAGAAATGGTGCGCCTGAGTCAGGAGGCCTTTTCCCGGAGCAATGCCCACCTGGCCCGGCAGGTCTGCCTGGCGGATGACGACGTGGACAACCTGGACCGGGCCATTATCCAGGATTTGTTAAAGGAAATGTGCGACGCGCCGGAGGCCATCGTGCCCAGCCAATGCCAGATCAACATCGTGCGGAACCTGGAGCGGGTGGGAGACCACGCCACCAACATTGCCGAACAGGTGGTTTATATGGTGGAAGGGGAAAGCATCCGCCACCGCTGTCAGGGCTAGCGCGCGCCGGCCATCTTTACGGGTTTCGGAGCACCTGAACCGACCGGGTCCCGGCCCCCGCTTTTTTTGCCGTCAGGAGGGAAGTTGCGAGCCGCCAAGACTTTGGCCCATAAGTCAAAAATCCCTTATATCCCTTGACAAATTCGGTTTATCTGATTAACTTTTATATTTGGAAATGGAGAGACGTGTGCTTATGGAACTCCTGGGTGAACGAGACACCGGGGTCCTGAAAAGTGTGGTGGCTCAATACATCGTGACCGGGGAACCGGTGGGGTCCCGGACTGTGGCTAAGACCTCGGGGCTCAATCTCTCTCCGGCCACCATCCGCAACCTCATGCTGGACCTGGAAGAGGCGGGGTACCTGCACCAACCCCATACGTCGGCGGGGCGCATTCCCACTCCCAAAGGGTTCCGCTACTATGTAGACCATATCCTGCCCATCCAGGAACTGGGCCCCTTCATGCAGCAACAGATCCAGGAGGCCTTTTCGCCCCCGGCCCAAGAGCCCCAAGAGTTATTCCGCCAGGCCTCCCGGGTGCTCTCCCTGGCTACGGGCCATCCGGCCCTGCTGCTGGCCCCGCGGCCTCAAGGCATGCGCCTCAAGCATATGCAATTCATCAGCCTGGGTGAAGGCGGAGTCCTGACCATCCTGGTGTCCCAGGACAATCAGGTGCAGACGCGGTTCGTACACGCCGAGCACCGGTTTTCCCAGGAGGTCCTGGACCGTTTCAGCCGCTACCTCAACGAGCTCTGCCAGAACCTGACCCTGGCGGAATCCCGCCAGGCTATCCTGGTCAGGATGGAAGAAGAAAAGAGCCTCTTCGACAAGATGATTTCCCAGGCCCTGAACCTGAGCCGGCAGGCCCTGCAAAGCGACGAGGAAGAAGAGCTCTACATCGAGGGCACCAGCCACATCCTGGACTACCCGGAAATTACCGCGGATGTGGAAAAGATTCGCGGTATTTTCAAGGCCTTTGAAGAAAAGCACCATCTCGTCCTGTTGCTGGACCAAACCATGGCGGCCCAGGGCGTGCAGATTATCATCAGTCCGGAAGAACATTTTCCGGAGATGCAGTTGTCTTTAGTGGCATCATCCTACGGCGTCCCCCAGACGTCCCTGGGCAGTCTCGGGATCATCGGCCCCATGCGCATGGATTATGCCCGGCTGGTCCCCATTGTGAGGTACACAGCCTCCATGGTTACAGACCTGCTCACCAAGCGCCAATCTTAGAATTAAGCGTCTTGAGCCCCGGTGCGCCTCAGGCAGGCTTCGCAGGGCTGAGCGTTTTTACGTGCTAAGAAGTAACAAGGAGAAAGGAATTTATGAGCTTATCCGAATCCCCGCAAAAGGGATTGCATGAACCTGCGGCTCCGGAGGATCAGACCGACCCGCAGGAAGCTCCGGAGATCACCAATGATCCGGAGGAGTTACAAAGGCAGCTCGAGGAAAAGACCCAGGAGGCCCAGGAAAATTATGACCGCCTGCTCCGGCTGGCTGCTGATATGGAAAATTTACGGAAGCGCCAGGAAAAAGAGCGCTCCGATCTGCTCCTGTATGCCAACGAAAACCTTATTAAAGAACTGCTGCCCGTGGTCGACAGCCTGGAAAGGGCATTGGATCACGGCCGGCAGGCTGAGGCACCGGAGGCCTGGCTGGAAGGCATCGACTTGGTGTACCAGGGCTTTCTCAAGGCCCTGGCCAAATTCGGCGTCACACCCCTGGAGAGTGTGGGCCAGCAATTTGATCCGGCTTTTCATAACGCCGTCATGCAAGAGGAGACCACGGAGTTCCCCGACTCCAGCGTCACCAAAGAATTACAAAAGGGCTACCTGTTAAACCAGCGCCTGCTGCGGCCGGCCATGGTGGTGGTGGCCCGCCATTTTCAAAACGAAAATACTTCGTGTCAAACCGATTCAACGGTTCAGGAGGAAAAATAAATGTCCAAAGTTATCGGCATCGATTTAGGCACCACCAATTCCTGCGTGGCCATTATGGAAGGTGGCGAGCCTAAGGTCATCCCCAACGTGGAGGGCAGCCGCACCACCCCTTCCGTAGTCGCCTTTACCGACAGCGGCGAACGGTTGGTGGGGCAGATCGCCAAGCGGCAGGCCATCACCAACCCTTTAAATACCGTGTTTTCCGTCAAACGCCTCATCGGGCGGAAATTCGAGGACCCGGAAGTCCAGCGGGACATCAAAATCCTGCCCTACAAGATTGTCCGGGCGGAAAACGGCGACGCCCATATTGAGATCCGGGGCAAGGTCTATTCCCCCTCCGAGATCTCGTCCATGATCCTCACCAAGATGAAGCAAACCGCAGAGGAGTATCTGGGCGAAAAAGTGACCGAGGCGGTGATCACCGTGCCGGCCTACTTCAACGACGCCCAGCGCCAGGCCACCAAGGACGCCGGAACCATCGCCGGCCTCAACGTGCTGCGCATCATCAACGAGCCCACCGCGGCTTCCATGGCCTATGGCCTGGATAAGAAAAAGGACGAGCGCATCGCGGTCTTCGACTTGGGCGGCGGCACCTTCGACATCTCTATCCTGGAGATCGGCGAAGGCGTCTTTGAAGTTAAATCCACCAACGGCGACACCCATCTGGGCGGCGATGACTTCGACCAGCGGCTCATCGAGTTTTTGGCGGACGAGTTCATGCGGGAACAGGGCATCAACTTGCGCAATGACAAGATGGCCCTGCAGCGGCTCAAAGAAGCTGCCGAAAAGGCCAAGATGGAGCTCTCCACCTCCATGGAGACCGAGGTCAATCTGCCCTTCGTCACCGCGGACGCCTCCGGTCCCAAGCACTTGCTCATTAAGCTCACCCGGGCCAAGCTGGAAGGCCTGGTGGGCGACCTCATCGACAACATGGCCGCCCCCTGTAAGCAGGCCTTGCAGGACGCCAAGGCTACGTCCAAAGACATCGACGAAGTTATCCTGGTGGGCGGCATGACCCGCATGCCCAAGGTCCAGGACAAGGTCAAGGACATCTTCAGCAAAGAGCCCCATAAGGGCGTGAACCCCGATGAAGTCGTGGCCGTGGGGGCCGCCATCCAGGCCGGGGTGCTCAAAGGCGAAGTGAAGGATGTCCTGCTGCTGGACGTCACCCCCCTGTCCCTGGGCATCGAAACCCTGGGAGGCGTCTTTACCCGGATCATCGATCGCAACACCACCATACCCACCCGCAAGAGCCAGGTGTTTTCCACTGCCGCCGATAACCAGACCGCGGTAACCATCCACGTGCTCCAGGGTGAGCGGGATATGGCCGGGGATAACAAGACCTTAGGGCGCTTCGAACTCTTCGGTATCCCGCCGGCGCCCCGGGGCCTTCCCCAGATCGAGGTCACCTTTGACATCGACGCCAATGGCATCGTCCATGTTTCCGCCAAGGATTTGGGCACCGGACGGGAACAGTCCATCCGCATTACCGCTCCCAGCGGCCTGACCAAGGAAGAAATCGACAAGCTGGTCAAGGAAGCGGAAATGCATTCCTCGGAAGACCAGAAGAAGCGGGAACTGATCGAAGCCCGCAACCAGGCCGACAGCTTGATCTATAACACCCAGAAAACCCTGACGGACTTGGGCGACAAGGTGGATGCGGCCACCAAGAGCGACATCGAAAGCCACCTAGCTGATCTCAAAACCGCCATGGAGGGCTCCGACACAGACGCCATCCAGCAAAAGAGCGAGGCCCTGATGAAGTCCTCCCACAAGCTGGCCGAGCAGATGTACGCCAAGACGGGCGCCGCTGCCGGTGGCGCCGGTGGCGCCGGTCCGGAGGCGGGTCCGGGCCCGGGTCCCGGTCCGGGAGAAGAGGCCAAAAAGCCCGAAGAAGAAGTGGTGGAGGCCGAATTCGAGGAAGTGAAGTAGGACCGGGAAACACCATACCGGGGAGGGGGCCAGGGGCCGAAATACAGGCGTCCCCGCCTGTGGAAACCCCTGCCCCCTTCTGTGTTTTCCCGTCACTGATGATTTATTGAGGCGCATCTAGGCGCAGGTTTGGTCCTACAAGGGGCACTGGTGAGGGGGGCAGGCCTGGCATTTCCGCAGTTCTCCCGCCTCAACTATAGCGTTTGCTAAAAGTTTTTTCCTCTAATTCCCTCTCCCCCCGCCGGGGGGAGAGGGTCAGGGTGAGGGGGGTGAAGAATAAACGTTTGGCATTGAATATAAGCGTTCCCATGAGAGTTCCCGGTATGTTTCGAAAGCTCGTTATCCTGTTGCTGTGCCTCGCCTTGCTGCCGGCCTGCGCCGGCCTGCGGTTTCCTTCCATGGGCCAGGAACCCCAGGTGGCCAAGCCCACCGAAATCGGTCTCTACCGGAAAGCTGAAGCCAGCTACCGCCGCCAGGCCTACCGGCAGGCTTATCAGCAATATTCCTATTACCTGGAGCTTTATCCTCAGGGGCCCCGGGCCATGGATGTGCGCCTGCGGGCCGCCGAGATCCTGGGGCTGCTGGGAGACTGGCAGGGCGCCTTAAGCCACTACCGGCGCATTCTCACCCTGCACCCGGAGCACGATGTATCCCTGAAGGCCCGTTACGGCATCGGTTGGGCCTACTTCAAGCTGGGTCAGTACAAGCAGGCCTCCCAGGTCCTGGACAACCTCACTGCCGCCTCAGACCTGCCCCGCTCTTTGTGGTTTTCCTCCCAGGCCTTGATGACCGAGATCGCCTTGAAAAAGGGCGATGTCCGCCAGGCTTTCAATCGCCTCCGTTTGGCCTCCCAGGACCTGGCTTCCGGAGACCAGGAGTGGTTCGATGATCTGAAGACCCGCCTGCTACAGCAGGCCACTGTCCCGGACCTGGAGCAGTTGGCGGACCTTTACCGGGACAATCCCTTGAGCGCGGCCCTGTTGTTGCAACTGGCGCGTCTGGCCCAGGAATCTCACCAACCCGGTGAAGCCGAAAAATGGCTGCGGACTCTCAAAGAGCGCTTCCCCAACCGTCCCGAGACCGTCGCGGCTGAGCGGCTGCTGGCGGGCGATAAAGTCTTGCTGGGCTGCCTGCTGCCTTTGAGCGGGCGGCTGAGCGCCATCGGCTACCGGGTCCAGCGAGGCATGGTTTTGGCGGCCAGAAAAGCCCCGGTGAAACTGCTGTTCAAGGACACCGGCTCCAACCCGGAAACCGCGGCCAACCTCACCCGGGAGCTGGCCCAGGATGTCAATATCCTGGCAATTCTGGGCCCTTTGTCCTCAACGGTGGCCCAGCGCGCGGCCGACGCCGCCCAGGCCTCCTCGATACCCCTGATCGCCCTGTCTCAAAAATCCGGCCTTACCCAGAAGGGCTCCTGGATTTTTCAGGCCTTCTTAACACCCCGCCAGCAGGTGCGGGCCCTGGTGGGCTATGCCCTGAGCAAAGGGCTCAAGCGCTACGCCATCCTCTACCCTGATTCCGCCTACGGGCGCACTTTTTATAAAAATTTTCAGGAAGAAGTAACGGCTCAGGGGGGAGAGCTGGCCGCCGAGGTCGCATACCACCCCGGCTCTCAGGAATTCAGGACCACGCTGGCTTCCCTGGAACAGAGCCTCAAATCCGCCCCGGCAGAAACCCCGGGGGGCCTGGTCCTGTTTATTCCCGATGACGCCCCCACCACCGCGGCCATCGCCGCGGCCCTCAATGTCTCGCCCCTCAACGGCACGCCGTTGCTGGGCACCAATTTGCTCAACAGCCCTAACCTCACCGCCTCCCAGTTGGCGGCCTTGCACGGGGTCGTCTTCCCTGAGGCCTTTTTTGCCGGCGACCCCGACCCCGCGGTGCAGAAATTCCTCACCGCTTACCGGCAGCAGTACGGCACCAAACCGGATTATTTGGCGACCCAGGGATATGTGGTGGTCCGGCTGCTGGCGCGGCTGGCGGAGGGTCACCAGGCCCTGAGCCGCAACTCGCTGCCCCAGCAGTTGCTGGCCCTCAAGCCGGTGCCCAGCCTGCCCTGGTTTAAAGGCTTCAATGCCCAAAGGGTGGAGAACTCCGCCCTTTATCTCCTCACTTTCACGGGCCAGGGCATCCGGATGGTGCCGCCGGCCCCGGAAGCTGAGGTTAGCCAATGATCACCCGGGTCCAGGGCTTCCGCGTCGGCCACGTCCATGAGGTTGCCCGCCTCACCGGTTGCACGGTCATTCTGTGCCCTCCGGAAACGGTGGGCAGCGTCGATGTGCGGGGTTCCGCGGCGGGGACCAGGCAGTTGGACGCCCTCAACGGCCTGCATATCGTGAATGAAGTCAACGCGGTGTGCATTTCCGGGGGCAGCGCCTTCGGGCTGGATGCCGCCGGCGGGGTGATGGCCTACCTGGAGGAGCAGGGTTGCGGGTTTGATGTCACCATCACCCGGGTGCCCACCGTGCCCACCGCGGTAATTTACGATCTGGCGGTGGGGGATTGCCGGGCCCGGCCGGATAAGGCCATGGGTTATGCCGCCTGCCAGGCGGCCCAAGACCGGCCCCAGGGAGACGGAAACCTGGGCGCCGGCGTGGGGGCCACCGTGGGCAAATTGTTCGGGGTGCCCCAGGCCAGCAAGGGCGGCTTGGGGACCAGCTTCCTGCCGGGACCGGCAGGCCTGACGGTGGGGGCTCTGGCCGTGGTCAACGCCTTCGGCGACGTCGTCGACCCCGTCAGCGGCGCCATTCTGGCCGGCGCCCGTCAGGCCCCCGAGAGCCTGGAGTTCGCCGATACCTCCCGGATGATCAGCCGGGGTTCGGTGCGGCGGCAGTTCGGCGAGCCCAACACCACCATCGGGGTGGTGGCCACTAATGCCCGGCTCACCCGGGAGATGGCCCAAAAGATCGCCCAGATGGGCCATAACGCCCTGGCCCGGTGCATCCGCCCGGTGCACACCCTCTTTGACGGCGACGTGGTTTTCGCCCTGGCGCAACCCCGGGTGGAGGCCGACCTGCACAACGTCGGGGTGCTGGCGGAAGCCGCCCTGGAACTGGCCATTATCCAGGCCATCAAGTGCGCCCGCAGCCTGGGAGGCCTGCCCGCTTACCAGGATTTGCACCCTGGGCGTCCATAATCTCCCCTAACCGCAATCAGCGCCTTTGAGCGCAAGGGGCACAATTCCTTGAACCCTATGACTGAAAAACTCGCAGTAAACCTCATCGTTTTTGATCTGGACGGCACCCTGGCCGACACCTTGCCGGATTTGACCGCGGCGGCCAACTACGCCTGCCGCCGCCTGGGACTGCCGGAACACCCCCCGGAGGCCGTGCGGGGGATGATTGGCGGGGGCGAGCGCAAGTTGATCGAACGCCTGGTGGGGCCGGACCATCAGAACCTGGTGGAAGAGTGCCTTAAACTCTACCTGGAGCACTACTCCCGCCACAATGGGGATTTGACCCGGGTCTATCCGGGGGTAGTGGAGACCCTGGAGCGCCTGGCCGGCAAGAGGCTGGCGGTCCTGTCCAACAAACTCTGGCGCCTGACCCAACAGACCCTGGAAGCCCTGGGCCTCGCCAGGTTTTTTGTGGCCGTGCGGGGAGGTGGCGCCAATCTTCCCCTGAAACCCGCCCCTGACCAGGTCCTGGCTCTGATCGCCGACATGGGCATGAAACCCGGCCGCAGTCTGATGGTGGGAGATAAACCCGCGGATGTCATGGCGGGCCGGGCTGCGGGCGCCTTCACCGCCGCGGTAACCTACGGCTATGGCGACCTGGAAGCTTTGCAGGCCGAGTCCCCGGATTTTCTCCTGCAGCGGTTTTCCTGGCTGCCCGGAATTCTGTCCGACTGACCTCCAGGGCCTGGAAATCAAAAAGTTTATACCTGTCCTGCAAAGTTCAAGGTTGAGACCTCTGCGAAAATCTCGTGTAGGACAGCCGCCCCGGCTGTCCATTTTCATTGAGCCATAGATGAGCGCACCTGCGCTATATTTTGATTAAAATTGTCAGCACTTGGGACCTTCACAGAGGTCTCATGTTCAAGGTTCAAAGTTCAAGGTTTAGTTTATCTAGCCTACGCCTCCAGCGGCGGACAGGGAAGCGGAGAGACGGGTCGAGAGGAAGAAAATTTTGATCAACGCTATAAGACCTGAGAATTGCCCAGGTTTTCCACGCAGAAAAACCAGCCTGCCGGGCTAGTTCTTTGTCGCAATTTTGTTTGACAGAAGCGACGCGTCTGAATATATTTTGGGAAACCGTGGCGGTGTAGCTCAGTCGGTTAGAGCATGCGGCTCATATCCGCAGTGTCCGGGGTTCAAGTCCCTGCACCGCCACCACAATATTTTCATCCCTGCCAAAGGAGGAGCCGAAGGCCCCGCAACAGAAAGTTAAAGGGACCCAAAAGGCCAAATGCAAAAAGGCTAAATTACACACAAAAAAGCCAAGAAAGCCAAAGCCGCAAAATTAAGAATTCCGTTTGTGCGCCAGTTCGGGGTTTGGCCTTTAGCGGCTCAGACCCCGAACCAAGGCATTTAGCCAGGGCGCAGGGAGGGGTTTTAAATCGTCATGAAAAAATACCTAACTTATGCCGTCGCCGGTATATTTCTTCTCTGTCTGCAGCCTGCCTGGGCCCAAAGAGAGGTGGAGCCACCGGCAATACCCCCCATGCTGGAGGGCAAGAGGCCGTTGGTTAAACCGCAGATGCCGGCCTCCGCCAAGAAGCCCACCCCGACCAGGGCCAAAGCCAAGAGCAAGTCCAAAAAGAAGCGGGCCAAGGCCACAACCCGGGTTAAAACCCACAAAAAGACCACCAAAAGGGCGGCGGTAAAAAGAAAGAGCCACAAAAAAGCCCCTAAACAGGTCAGGAAAAAAGGCCGGAAAAACCATAAGAAGAAAGGCCCGGAAGCACGCGTCAGGCATCACGGTCGTCATGTTTCAGGCTGAGTCAGGTCACACCTTTGTTAGCTCAAGGAGGGCAAGCTCATGAAAATTCGGAGAATCGGCTTATTGGTATTGGTGATCCTTGTCGCGCTGGCCACGGTAGCCCTGGCCGCTCCTAAAAAAGGGTATCTGTGGACCGGCACTCAGTGGAAAGATATGAACCGGGAGATCAAGGTGGCCTACGTCAAAGGCATCGGTAACATGGCGGATTTCGAGAATGCCGCCGGCGGCTCCGGCGTGTCCGCTTGTATCGCCAAAGGTTTTGTCGATGAACTCAAGACTAAAACCATTGCTCAGGTCATCGCTGAAGTCGACAAATTCTATAAAGAAAATCCCTCCAAATTGAAGGAGCCGGTGATTGCGGTCATTCTGCAACGCTGCACCAAGCTGTGTACTCCCCAGACGGCGGGGAAGAAATAATGCGGGCCGCAGCCATTCTGGCGTTAATCGGGCTTTTGGTCGGCGGCGCGGTGATGCCGGTTGCCGCAATGGAAACCGGCCACGCCTTTCTGTGGACGGGAGTTCACTGGCAGCAGGTCTCCGAAGCGGGCAAGGCCGGATATGTCTTCGGCATCGGCAACCTGGCCGATTTTGAGGTGGCGGCCTCCCGAAGCGCTCAGCCCCCCTGTATCTCCCGGGCCTTCGTGGATGAACTGAAATCCAAGACCGTGCTGCAGATCGTGCAAGCAGTAGACCAGTTCTATAAGCAAAATCCCGATAAGCTGAACACGCCCGTGATCGAGGTGGTGTTGCGGCGGTGTACCCAGGTTTGCCCCGCGCCGCCTCCGGCGGCTAGGAAGAAGAAATAAGCCGGCCGCCGCCTTGGGGTGGCGGCGGTAGCGGCTGCTTGAGGGCACTTTGTAAACTCTTGGCCGTAGCGGCTAAACTGGGTTTTGCTCTAGCCCCATTTTTCTTCCATACCATGGCCGGGGTCCCGACCGGGATCCCGGGTCCTGAATCCTTTCCCTACAGTACCTCAGGGCCTCTGGGCCCACCCCTGAATTATGAAAAGTCCGGTAAGGCGGGCCTGACCGCCCTAATGCCATGTCCCAGAGGTTCTTTTCCAAATTCCCGGGTGCGCCGCACAATAGTTTTTGCAAATTATTTCTAGGACATATAGCGTTTGCCAAAAATTTTTTCCTTATATTCCCTCTCCCCCCAGCGGGGGTAGAGGGTTATGGTGAGGGGGGTGAAGAATAAACTTTTGGCAGTGAATATAACGCCGCGCCACCCAAAAAATCATAAGTTGTTGTAGGGGCGGACCTGCGTGTCCGCCCTTTGCACCCTCCTTCGTAGGCCGGACCTGCGTGTCCGCCCGGTTTCCCCTGCTCCCAAAATTCTCATGTAGGGCGGAAAAGCCCGGCGACTTCCACCTTTCCCCGCTCGCTCCCAAGTTCTCCTACTGCTGATGATATCCAGTGGCACAGGCCTCTGGCCTGTGAAAAACTGCCGCGCTGCATTTTCATAATTTTAGGTGTTCCTGGAACACGAACAGTTTCTTCCTAATTTGAGACCTCTGCGAAATTCCCGTGTAGGACAGCCGCCCCCGGCTGTCCCCCCTTCATGTACCCGCACCCTTTAGCCTGCGCCT
>JARRQO010000039.1:0-13686 GCA_037381685.1 Deltaproteobacteria bacterium
CGGACACCGATGCGGACGCAGATTCGGACACCGATGCGGACGCAGGGGGAAGGGAGATGATGGGTTACCGGAAAGCTTTGATCCAGATATGCTCGGTTTTGCTGTTCTTCGTGATGGCGGCGCCGGGCTTGGCCACCACGCCGTACGACGATGTCTTGGTCCAGCGGGCCAGACACAACCTGCAACAGGAAAATTACGATGAGGCCTTGGCGCAACTGACCGAAGCCTGGGAAAAAGGTACTCACACTCCGGAAAAAGCCTTTCTCCTGGGCCGGGTTTACCGGGCCATGCTCAATTATCCCAAGGCCAAGGATTACTTGCAGGAAGCCTTGCGTCTGAAACCGGATTTTCATCCGGCGGAATTGATGCTGGCCGACACCCTCATTGCCCTGGACCGAGCCAAGGAGGCGGTGCCCCTTTTGCACAAGCTGGAAGCCTCCGGCTACGAACCGGGTCAAACGGCCTTCCTGCTGGGCATTACCGCCACCAAAGAGGGCAAGTACCAAGAAGCCCTGGATTATTTCCGCAAGGCTCAAGCCTCCCCCGAGATGGCTCAGGAAGCCACCTTCCAGGCCAGCCTGGCCCTGGCCGCCCTCAACCGGGTCCAGGAAGCCCAAAAAACCATGGAGCGCAGCATCGCCCTAAACCCCCAGAGCCAGACCGCGGATTTTGCCAAGCGCTATATGGGGATTTTGACGGAGCGGGCAGAAGCCCTGCGCCCCTTCCACATCACCGTGAGCGCGGGCTACGATTACGACTCCAACATCTCGGTGGCCCCGTCCTCAGCGGGTGAGGCCGCCATTATATCCGGAAAGGGCGGCTCGGTGTTCACTCAGACTGTCTTGACGGAATACACCCTGCTTCCAGCCGGTCCCTTCAGTGTTTTGGGACAATACTCCTATTTCCAGAATTTTCACCCCACGGTGTCAGGCTACGACATCATGAGCCACTTCGTCGGTTTAACTCCTACTTATGGCTTCAAAAACGGGCGCTTCTGGTTCCCGGTTAGCTATACCTACATGGATTTGTCATCTTCGAAATATTACACCGGTTACCTTTTGACCCCCACCTATCTCCATCTGGCCAACGAACATATCGGGGTGGAGTTCGGATTCAAGTATAACCGCCAATATTACACTTCTCCGGTGTTTTTTACCCAGGATGACCGGAGCGGCAAGGCCTATGGCGGCAGCGTCGGCTTGTACTATTTTTTCAAGAAACAAAAGGGGTTTTTCCAGGTCCGGACCAGTATTGAACACAATGACACCACCGGGAGCAACTGGGACAGCACTACGTACCGTTTTTTAGTGGCGGCCCTCTGGCCCATAACCGATAAATGGAAATACAATATTTTCGTGGATCTGATGAACCAGCCTTTTGACAACCGGTTTTACAACGGCGCCACCGTTGGCAATATCCAGGGAGCGCCCCTGTTACCCCAACCCCATCGGCTGGACCAAATCTTGATCCTGGGTATGCAGTCCACCTATGAATTCCTCAAGGGCCTGGAATTCGGGGTCCATTGGTACTACATCCGGGATAACTCCAATATCAATTTGTATAATTACAGTCGCCACATCGTTGGCTGTCAGTTCAATTACCGGTATTAACCGCGGGCCCCGCGCCATTTGCTCGTAGTTTTCCCTTATACCCCCCGACCGCTTGTCTGCCGGCTACTTCTACCTCTCCGTAAGTAGAAGCCTTCCAATTATCACACTTTTTAATGTAAATTTTCGATAGCCGATTAATTTCTTTCAATTTCATATGTGTTGTGTTATAAAATATTAGAAAAAACTTCCTCAGGAGAGTCACCAAGCTCAACAGGTCAGGGAAGACGCCGAGGATCTCAGCTCGCCTAGGAGCCCGCTTTATGAAAAGAGTTGTATTCCTCTGGGCGTTAGTGGCGGCAGTGTTCCTGCTGACGTGTGCTCAGGCCCGGGCCGAGGTGGTGGGGCACTTGACCCAGGTCCAGGGTCGAGTGGATCTCTTGAAGGGCGGCAAACTTCCCGCCACGCCGGTCAAGGTAAACGATACCGTGGGACCCAAGGACGTTATCCGCACCAAGTCCCTGTCCAAGGCCCAGATCACCCTCATCGACAACAGCGTCATCACCATTTCTCCCGAAAGCCGCATCGCCATCGAAGAGTACATGTTCGATCCGGCCAAGCAAAAACGGAGTGCGGTCTTGAAACTTTTCCAGGGTCTGGCCCATGTGGTGGTCAACAAGGTCTTCAAGACGGACGAGCCGGATTTCGTGGTGAAGACCCATACCGCCATCATGGGGGTGCGGGGCACCGATTTCGGAATTCGCCTCAGTCCCAACGATTCGACGATCTTGAATTTCCAGGGCGTTCTCCAGGTGGGTAATATCTTTCCGGAAGTTGGCCAATTATCCCGGAAGGCCTCCAAGGTCGCCTACTCCTTTAAGACCGGGCCCGGCGCCGGCAGGTGGGTATTTTTGAAACGCATGCAGGGCACTGCCGTGAGCCGGGGGCTGCCTCCCACCCTGCCTTTCAGCATCACCAAGGAGGACCGCCAGCTGTTTATGCAGCAAATGGTGGTTAGCCAGGTCAGCCGCAAGACGGGTGGCGACTCCGGTGGTGAAGGCGGGGCCGTGACTACGGGGACGGCAACCGGGTCTGCGGCCGGCGCCAGCGGGCCAACAGGGGGCGAAACCAGCGACACCGTAGGCTCAACCATGGCTTCCAACTTGCCGACATCCTTTAACACTGCCGCGGCCTATACTCCGCCGACCGTCCTGCCGACGCAGGAGACCCCGCCCCCTAGCCCTAATACTCCGACTTCTACTTTTAGCTTCAGTCTATACAGCTCCGGCGACTTCAGCACTTCGGGCTCAGCCAACATAACCACCACCGGCCTCGCCATAGTTCAGGGGGACTGGGAAGCGACCTTGCTGAGCTATAATATGGATACTGAAAGCACTCTGGTCCCGGGAATTTTCCCGAGTGACAAGGTCACCGGCTCTTACACTTCGAGCATAAGTGGCAGCGTCAGCGGCATTCAGGGCTCCACCTTGAGCGGGAGCGGGATCTTGGAAATGGACTATTTGTGGGGGGAGAGCACCCTGCAAAACAACGCCACTATACAGGTTACCATCGATCAATCCGGCCAGATACACTATACCTTTACCGAGGGGGAATTTAATTTTTCGGAGATCTCCGGCACCTCATCGGGAAGCGGCACGGCTACTCCTGTAGTTGATGCTCCCAAAGAGACCGTAACCGCAACGACGATGGCTGCGAGCAACACCCCAGCCGCGCTGGAAGCAGATAAACCGCTCGCCACGCCGGTTACCCCCACTATTCCCCATAAGGTTAGAGCCACCGATTACACCTCCAGGTTCATAAGGGCCCCGGGGAGGATTCATCGCTTCCGTCATCGCCTGCACCGGCTCCGGCGTTTCCAGGTGGACGAAAACAGACTCCATCGGATCAGGAAGCCTCACCTGACCCAAATGGCCCCCAGGGTTGGACCTCACAGAGGTCCGGGCCCCGGCCTTCACATAGCTAAATTCAAGTTGACCCATACCTGCGGCGATCACCCGATGCGCTTCTCCAGAAATTTTCCCCACAAGGCTCCCGGAGTTAGGGCAAATGCGGGCGCCAGACCCTGCAGGTTCGGCAAGAGCAGGCACCAGACACCCGGAATCAGAGAACATCATAAAACTCACCACCAAGCGATGCCGGCCCCCAAGGGCAAGGAGTAAAATCGGGCAAATGGTGGGCAAATGATTCCGTAAACACCGGGATTAAAACTTCCGAAAATTTTTTCGGCCCTGTGGTTGGCAAAACCCAGGGCCGATTTTTATCGGGGCGAATCTCCTCTCCGGTCATCCCCTCCCAAAAAACTAAAGAATTTTCTTCAGGAGTCGATAAATATGTTAACTTTTTTTGTGTTTTGCGCGCGGGTGAGGTATCCTGGGAGTGGAATAAACCTTATTCGCATTACCCAAAGGTTTTTCCTCTCATCCCCGCTCTCCCTTGCGGGGATCAGGGTGAGGGGACCTAAGGAAACACCTTTGGCACTGACTACAGAGAGGGAGAGGAATTGATTAAGTCACTAGAGATCAAGTCTATGGTGATGGTTTTAGCCCTGATGTTTGCTTGCGCCACCACAGCCGGCGCGGCTGCCGCGGGCCGTTTAAGCCTGGTGCAGGGCCAGGTGGATCTCTTGAAGAACGGCAAGCTGCCCGCCGTGGCCGTCAAGGTCGGCGACGCGGTGGGCCCCGGCGACGTCATCCGCACCAAGTCCAGGTCCCGGGCTCAGATTACCTTTATCGATAATTCCACCCTGACCATTTCTCCGAAAAGCCGTGTTGCGGTAAAAGAGTTTGTCTATGACGCGGCCCAGAGAAAGCGCAGCGCCGTGTTGGAGCTCTTTCGGGGTCTCGCCCTGGCCGTGGTCAACAAGATCACCAAGGTTAAGGAGCCGGATTTCGTCATCAAGACCCATACCGCCATCGTAGGGGTGCGAGGCACCGAGATCGGCTTTCGCCTCAGTGCCAACAGTTCCACGGTCTTGAATTTTAAGGGCTATACCCAGGTGGGCAATATCTCGCCGCAAGTGAGTCAGAGGTTTCTCAAGGCCTTCAAAGTGGCCTATTCCTTCGGTTGGAATCAGGACCACCGGCGCTGGGTCTACTTAAGGGACATGCAAGGAACCCGGGTGGGTCTCCATCGGGTCCCCACCCCGCCCTTTACCATCACCCCCGCCGAGCAGAGGCAGTTTATGCGGCAACTCACCACTGATATGAGCAGCCAGAGCAATCTTCCCCGGGACCTGCCCCCGGCCGCGGCCAGATCGTCCATGCCTGATGCTATTACGCCTCCGGGTCCCCAAAATACGTTAAACGTTCTGTCTACTGTGACGGTGCCGCCCACTTTGGTGCCCCAGGCCAAGACACCTGCTCCAGTGACCCACATAGAAAATCATCCGTCTGAGCCGTATGATTAGCATCAGCTGTCGTACTGATAAACTTGACCGAGGGCCCGGTATGGGGCCCTCGGTATCATCAGCATATCGCGCCGTACAGCCGCTTTAACTAATCCCTGACCCCTATTTGCGCGCCAGCGCCCAGATCATTTCGTAGCTTACGGGGATGGCTCCGTTTTTACCGTAGCCGGCCTCATAGGCCGCAATCATTGCGGTCAACAGGCGGGGCGAAAACCGGGACGGGCGGGGATTGCCGGCTCCCGTGGCCTGCAGGGCTTTCAAAAACTGCCGCACCGAGGGAAAAGTGGTGGTGACCATCTCCCGGGCCAGTTGCACCCGGCGGAAGCCGGCCCGGTAGAGCCGGTCTGACCAGGTCTGGCAATTGCTAAAGTCTTGGGCCGGAATTTTTGGAGGGGCCGAAAGCTGCAGG
This sequence comes from Deltaproteobacteria bacterium, assembly GCA_037381685.1. GTDB lineage: Bacteria > Desulfobacterota > Desulfobaccia > Desulfobaccales > 0-14-0-80-60-11 > 0-14-0-80-60-11. The sequence continues at coordinate 5,384 of JARRQO010000039.1, forward strand.
CTTTCCGCAGCCTGGGCCAGGGCGCCGGCCAGTTCCCGGAAGGTCTTCGGCCCCAGGGTGGAGAAAGACAGGGCACCGCCGGGAGCGAGGTTCCGGTAGTAGGCGGCCATGGTGGCCTCCGGGCAGGTGAACCACTGGAAGGTGGCGTTGGCGATGATCAGGTCATATTCGCCGTTGAGGGGGGTTTCGCCGTCGGCCACCAGCCAGTCCACCTTAGCCGCAAGCCCCAGGCGCCGCCGGGCCGCGTCAACCACAGAGGCATCCAGGTCCAGGGCCACCAGGCGGGCCTCCAGATTGGCTTGGCGGAGCAGGCCGGTGAGATAACCGGTGCCGCAGCCGATTTCCAGGATCCGCCGGGCCTGGCCCATCACCCTACGGGCGATCGCCACCAGCCCCTGCGCCATGAGACGCTGCATGCAGGCATGCTGATCATAGGACAGCACCCGCCGGGCAAAATTGCGGCGAATGCCTTGCTTGACTGCCTGCACATCCTGGAGGTACAGCGCCGGCCTCAGGCCGGGCAGTCTTATCAGCTCACTTAACTCAAGCATTCTGCAATTATCCTGTTGAACACCGGCGCCTGGGTCAAAAAAGGCAGATGCCCCGCACCGGGCAAGTCATATAACCTGGCTCCGGGAAGCTGGTCCTTAAGGAAACGCCCCTGAGCCGGAGGGACGATCTGATCCTCCTGCCCCTGGATGATGACTGCGCCCGCCGGCAAACCGGGCAGCAGGGGCCGGAGGTCACAAGTCAGTAAATAATCCAGCCCCGGGGTCAGGGTCCCGGAGGCCGGCGCAGAGGCAAAAGCCGCTTGCGCCGGCAAATTGAAGGCTGCTTCTCCCGAAGCCAGACAGCGTCCGGCGAACTCATCCAGGACCTGCCGGCGGTTGTCTTTAAGGCCCCGGCGCATGGCCCGCACCACCGCGGGGGGCTGCCCCCAGGGGTAATCCGGGCGCCGGGTAAAAACCGGGGCCACCCCCGTCAGGACCAACTTGCCGGGAGGGGGGCCGGGGCGGCTACTGAGCGCCTCCGCGAGCAGCATGCCTCCTAAAGACCAGCCCACCAGGACGCAGTCTTGCAGGGGTAATTTCCCTAAATAATCTGCTAACCAGGTGGCTTCCCAGGCCGGAAGGGTGGGGGTTAACACCTGGGTCTGAGCCCGGAAATAATCCCTCTGTGGCTGCCAAACCTCGCCGGTGGCCCCCCAGCCGTGGACCAGGACCAGGATGGTCATGACCCCAAGCCAAAGGCCCGCGCCGTAGCGACAATGGTTTTTCGGGCCTGAAGCAAGTCTGCTTGCGAGTGAGCCGCGGATAAAGAAAACCGCACCCGGGCCTTCCCCGGCGGCACCGTGGGCGGCCGCAGGGCCACGGCCATGAGACCCTGGTCCTCGAGGGCCGCGGCAAAACCCAGAGTGCGGTCGTTTTCTCCCCCCAGCACCGGGATGATCTGGGTTTCGCTGCCCAGCAGGTCCAGGCCGGCCGCCAAAAGACCTTGGCGAAAGGCCTCGGATTCCCGCGAAAGATAAAGCCGCTGCTGCGGTTCCTGGGCCACGATTTTGAGGGCCTGGTCAATGGCTCCCAGCACCGGGGGCGCCAGCGCGGTGGAATAAATGAACGAGCGGGCCCGGTTGTGCAGATAATCCACCAGGCGGCGGTCCCCGGCCACGTAGCCCCCCTGGGAGCCCAGGGCTTTGGAAAAAGTGCCCATGTGAATATCCACTTCCCGGGTCAGGCCCAGGGCCTGAGCCAGCCCCGCGCCCGTTTCCCCCAGGACCCCCGTGGCATGGGCCTCATCAATCATCAGCCAGGCCCCGTAGCGCGCCTTTAAAGCCACCAGGTCGGGCAACGGCGCGATATCGCCGTCCACCGAAAAGACCGAATCAGTGACAATCAAGCGCCGCCGGTTGGCGTCGGCCTGTTGCAGCAAGTGCTCCAGGCGGTTCAGGTCCCGATGGGGGAAGCGCTGCAGGGCGGCCCCGGACAGCCTGATGCCGTCATAAATACTGGCGTGGTTCAGCCGGTCGCAGAAGATCACATCTCCCGGACCCAGGAGCGCCGCGATAGTGCCCACATTGGCCATGTAGCCGGTGGGAAAGATCACCGCGGCTTCCGTCCCCTTGAACGCGGCCAGATGGGCCTCCACCGCCTCATGCAGCTCCAGGTGGCCCACCACCAGGCGGGAAGCCCCGGCCCCGGCGCCCCACCGCCTGACCGCAGCCTGGGCCGCGTTGATGAGCCGGGGGTCCTGGGCCAGCCCCAGATAATCATTGGACGATAAATTAAGGAGGGTGTGTCCGGCCAGCCGCACTCTGCCGCCAGGCAGTAGCTCATCTACCACCCGCAGGCGCCGCCGGAGGGCCCGGGTTTCCAGGGAGTCCAGTTCCTGGGCTAATCTTTCCATGTCACCAAGGTTTAATCCCGAAATTTATTGAAAATATTTTCGGCCACGGGCCGCAGCGCCGCCAAAAATTTTTCCCGCTCCGCGGTTTCTTCCAGGTTGGCCACTTCCGGCAGCCGTCCCAGAATCGGGGTCCCGGTGAGCGCCGCGATCACTTCCGGGTTGGTCTCCTCCGCGAGGCCCGGGGACTCGGGAAAGCGGTTGAGAATTACTCCGGCCACTTCGATGCCCCCGGCCTGGGCCGCCTTGACGGTCAACACGGTGTGGTTGATAGTCCCCAGGCGGGATTTGGCCACTACTGCCAGGGGCAGGTTCAGCCAGCGGATCAGATCCAGGACCAGAAAGTTTGTCCCGACCAAGGGCACATAGAGCCCGCCGGCGCCTTCCACCACCATGAAGTCGTAGCGTGAAGCCAGGTCCCGCAAAGCCGCGGCAATGCGCCCCAGGTCCACCTCCACCCCGGACTGGGCCGCAGCCACTCCGGGGGCCAGGGGCAGCCGCAAGGCAATGGGGGTGAGGGTTTCCAGGGGTTCCGTCAATCCGGCCAGGTCCCGGGCCCGGCGGGCATCCGTGGGAATGAGCCGCGCATTTTCCAGGGGGCAGCCACTCTGCACGGGTTTAAAATAAACCGCGTTTACTCCCCGTTCCCGGAGCGCGGCGGTGAGCCCGGCGGCCACCCAGGTCTTGCCCACATCGGTGTCGGTGCCGGTAATAAAAATTCCCCTTATTTGAGGCATCATCAGTAATTTCATGATGTGATCCGGTGGAAGGGCCGGAAGATTTAGGGATTTTCGCCCCGGCTGCGGCCTCCGTCCGCCGCAATCTCCCAAGTCAGTTCAGTCACCCGCCAACTCTAATCCCAAATCCGACAACATCTGGCGGTCCTCATGGGGCAGGCGTCCCTTGGTGGTCAGATAGTCCCCGGTCATCAAGGCATCCGCTCCTGCCGCGAACAGCAGCGGCGCCAGGGACTTCAGGGCCGTCTGGCGGCCGCCGCAGATGATCAAGGCGCGCTCCGGGAAGAAGAGGCGAAAGGCCATCACAATCTTCAGGGCCTCCAGGGGGGGCAGTAGGGGGCGCGACGCCAAAGGCGTGCCGGGCAAGGGGTGGAGAAAATTGAGGGGGATGGCGTCCACCGGCAGATTTTTGAGGGTCTGGGCCATCTCCCAGCGCTGGGCCGGGGTTTCCCCCAACCCGAAAATTCCCCCGGCGCACACGGACAACCCGGCTTCGTGGGCCGCTTCAATGGTGGCCAGCCGCTCGGCAAAGCTGTGGGTGGTGCAGATCGAGGGAAAAAAAGAGGCCGCGGTCTCCAGGTTATGGTGAAAGCGGTACAGGCCTGCGGCTTTTAATTCCGCCAAAAAGCCTCGATCCACGATCCCCAGGGAGGCGCAGACGCGGAGGGGCACCGTCTCCTTGATAGCCGCCACCGTTGCCAACACGGCCTCCTGGTCCCGGGAGGACAGGAGGCCCCGGCCCGCGGTCACCAGGGAGAACCGGGAAGCTCCCGCCACGGCCGCCTGCGCCGCGGCATCCACCAATTCTGCTTGGGGGAGCAGCGGATAGCGAGGCACCGGGCTTGTCGCCCGGGCCGACTGGGAGCAAAAGGCGCAATCTTCGGAGCACATCCCCGACTTGGCATTGATAATAACGCAGAAGCTGACCTGTCGGCCGCAACGTTGCTCCCGGACCCGGCTGGCCTGTCCCATCCCGGCCCATAACTCGGCGCCTTCCAGGCGAAAGAGCTCTTCCCAAGCAGAAAAGTTCATCGCTAAAAGCATCACCCAGCGCCGGCCAATTGTCAACCGTTTAAACACTGAAGGTTGACAATAACAAAAACTGAGGTTTTCAGGGGGAAAACTTGAAATAAAAATCAAATTATGGCAGAAAAATGAAGCCGGTTTAATTTTGGAACACGCCCTATGAACCTTTTCTAATGACCGGGTATCATCGTTTACAGCAAGATTCATAATGAATCAGACAATGCTCGCCTCCGCCGCGCTCCAAATTCTGGCGGTGCTCCTCCAACTTACGGCAGCGTTTTACGCCCTGAAGCTGATTCGCGTCACCGGCAAAGGGGTCTCCTGGATCCTGATTTCCTGCGCCCTGTGCCTCATGACCGTCCGGCGGCTCTTTTCTCTCGGACTCCTGCTCTCAGGAAATTTAGTCCCCATAGACCTCACGGATGACGCCATCGCCTTGGTCACTTCCGCCTTGATGCTGGCCGGGGTGTTATCCATTCCGCCCTTGTTTAACACCATCAAACAGGCCGCGGCGACGCTGCGCCAGGCCAAAGAAGACCTGGAAATCCAGGTGGCCCAGCGCACCGAAGAACTGCGCAACACCAATATTCAGTTGGCCGTGGAGTTGGACGAGCGCCGCCGGGCCGAACAGCAGTTGGCCCGATACACCCAGGAACTGGCTCGCTCCAATGCCGAACTGGAGCAGTTTGCCTATGTTGCCTCTCATGACCTTCAGGAACCCCTGCGCATGGTGGCCAGCTTTACCCAACTTTTGGCCAAACGCTACCAGGGCCGGCTCGACTCGGACGCCGACGAATTCATCAGTTACGCCGTGGATGGAGCCACCCGGATGCAGCGGCTGATCAACGATTTATTGGCTTACTCCCGGGTGGGGACCCGGGGCAAGGCTTTTCAACCGGAAGACGTCAATGCCATCTTCAGGCAGGCCCGGGATAACCTGGCGAAAGCCATAGAGGAGAGCGGCGCCCTCATATTCCAGGACCCCTTGCCCACCGTGAGCGGGGATGAGGTGCAGCTGATTCAGTTATTCCAGACTCTGCTCGCCAATGCCATTAAGTTTCGAGGCCCTGAAGTCCCGCAGATTCGGGTTTCCGCGCACCCAAACGGCCGGGAATGGGTGTTTGCGGTCCAGGATAACGGTATTGGCATGGCGCCGGAGCATCAGGAGCGCATTTTCTCCATCTTTCAACGCTTGCATCAACGTTCGGAGTATCCCGGCACCGGCATCGGCCTGGCCCTGTGCAAAAAGATTGTGGAGCGTCATGGGGGCCACATCTGGGTAGAGTCGGAGGTCGGAGCCGGTTCCACGTTTTATTTCAATCTCCCAGGGGGAAACCGCAATGAAGCCGGTTCTGAAGGAAGCCTGCAGGCCCATTGAAATATTGATGGTGGAAGACAATCCCGGAGACGTTCGTCTGACGGTGGAGGCCCTCAAAGAGGGCAAGGTTCGGAACAATTTCCATACCGTGGAAGACGGGGTGAAGGCCCTGGCTTTCCTGCGGCGGCAAGGACCTTATGCCGCCGCGCCCCGCCCGGACCTGGTCCTGCTGGACCTGAACCTGCGGAGGTCCTGGCCGAGATTAAGCAAGACCCCGAATTGAAACGCATCCCTGTGGTCATCCTGACGGTCTCTCAGGCGGAACAGGACATTTTGAAGAGCTATAATCTGCATGCCAATTGCTATATCACCAAACCTGTAGACCTCGAGCAGTTTCTCGAAGTGGTAAAATCCATTGAAAATTTCTGGCTCATGGTGGCAACGTTGCCGCCGAGGTAAAGGAGATGCTTGATCATCCCATTAAAATCCTGTTGGTGGAGGATAATCCGGGCGACGCCCGCCTTATCCGGGAGATGTTGAGCGGCCCCCAGGCGCAGGGGGTTACCGTGGAGTGGGTGCCGCGGCTTTCTTCAGGTCTGGAATGCTTAAGGACGAGCGGGGTGGAACAGTAGCCGGGCTGGATCGTATTAGGCTCATCGCCGCGGTACATAGACCTCTCGGGGTTTGACGCCGTCGGAGGGACCGATGAGACCTTCTTTTTCCATGGTCTCGATTATGCGGGCGGCCCGGTTGTAGCCCACTCGCAAGCGCCGTTGCAGCATGGAAATGGAAGCGTTACGGGTCTCGGCCACCAGTTCGACGGCGTCGGCATATTTTTCGTCTTTCTCGCCGTTTACCGCCACCTCTTCTTCATGCTCCTTCATTTCCGTAATCCCGGCCTCATATTCCGGCTCCGCCTGGGACTTCAAATAGGTTGTCACCCGGCTGACTTCCTCGTCCGAAACGTAGGGACCGTGGATGCGCTTGAGCCGGGAGGTGCTCCGCCTGGGACTTCAAATAGGTTGTCACCCGGCTGACTTCCTCGTCCGAAACGTAGGGACCGTGGATGCGCTTGAGCCGGGAGGTGCCCGGCGGCATAAACAAGAGGTCCCCCATACCCAGGAGGCGTTCGGCCCCCATGGCGTCCAGGATGACCCGGGAGTCGGCGCGGCCTGAAACCTGGTAAGAGATGCGGGTGGGGAAATTGGCCTTGATGAGGCCGGTGATGACGTCCACCGAAGGCCGCTGGGTGGCCACGATCAGGTGGATGCCTGCGGCCCGGGCTTTCTGAGCCAGCCGGATCAGGTATTCTTCCGTATCCCGGGAGGACACCAGCATCAGGTCGGCCAACTCATCGATGACGATGACCAGGTACGGCAGCGACCGGGGGAGGATGCCTTCTGCGATGCGAGGGTCCGGCTTTTTGCCCCGGGCCTTTTGGTTGTAACCCTCGATATTACGCGCACTTAAATCACTCAATAAGGCGTAGCGGCGCTCCATCTCGCCCACGGCCCAATGCAGGGCGGTGGTGGCTTCTTTGGGGTTGAACACCACCGGGTGCAACAGATGGGGGATGCCCTCGTACAGGGAAAGCTCAATGCGTTTGGGGTCCACCAACAGAAACCGCACATCTTCCGGGGTGGCCTTGTAAAGGATGCTCAGGATCATGGCGTTGAGGCCCACGCTTTTGCCGCTGCCGGTGGCCCCGGCGATGAGCAGGTGAGGCATCTTGGCCAGATCGGTGACCACCGGAGTGCCCATGATATCTTTGCCCAGGGCCAGGGTCAGGCGGGAAGCGGATTTCTGGTAAGTGGCGTCGGCCAGAATCTCGCCCAGGGCCACCACCTGGCGTTTGGGGTTGGGCACCTCGATGCCCAGGACCCCCTTACCTGGCACCGGCGCCACGATGCGGATGGACAGGGCCTTCAGGGCCAGGGCCAAGTCGTCGGCCAGGCCGGTGATTTTGCTGATCTTGACGCCCAGGGCCGGTTCATACTCAAACCGGCTCACCACTGGGCCGGTCATGATCGCGGTCACCCGGCCATCCACCCCGAAATGGCGCAAGGTGTTTTCCAGCTTCTGGGCCTGGGCCAGCATGGCGTTTTCCTGCACCTGCTGGTTGAAGGGCGGCGACGGGTCCAGGAGGTCCAGGCTCGGCAGGGTAAAGGAGCCGGAGGTGGCTGCTGCGGCTTTGCGGGATTTGGAGAGCGCCTCCGGGGCCGGGACCGGGGGCTCCGAGATGGATGGTTCCAGCGTTGGCGCGGCCGACTTCCCCGCGCTTTGGGCGCTGCCCCCGGTAATGATGCGGCGTCCCACTTGGGGCCGGCGGGGGGTGTAGGGCGGGGCTTCCGGCCATTCTGCTTCTTTCCGGGGCCAGATGAGGGTCCAGGCCGACTGCAGCATTTGTCCCAGCAGGGCCATGAGACCCACAAAAGACAGGCGGGTGGCTCCCATGAGCCCGATGAGCAGAGCTACACCCAGGGCCAGGGCCGCGCCGTTGGGATTAAAGGCGGAAGTCAGAGCCCCGGCGATTAACTTACCTAAACTCCCGCCGCCATAGATTAATCCCCCCCGCCACTGGAGCACCGGCCATACCAGGGAGAGTAAACCCGCGGCGGCCAGCAGCATTCCCAGGCCTGAGACGGTCTGGGGCCAGCCCAGATCATCCAGTCCTTCGTGATGGGACTGCCAGGCCAGGCCCAGGAACATCAGGGGCAGCAAGAAAGAGGCCAGACCCAGACTCCAAATAAGGTAAGCGGCCAGCAGGGCTCCGCCTTTGCCCGCAGCATTGTGGACGCCGGTAGCCTTGCCTGTGGCCATAA
>JARRQO010000040.1:0-11070 GCA_037381685.1 Deltaproteobacteria bacterium
CGCGGACCTGCTTAACCTCTGCGCCTTTCTGGCCCCGGACGACATTCCCAAAGAATTGCTGGACAAGGGGGTTTCCCATCTGCCCGAGTCCCTGGCCGCGGCAGTGCAAGACTCTCTAGCTTTCGACGACGCCCTGGCGGTGCACCGTCTGGTCCAGGCGGTGGTGCGGGACCGCCTGGATGAGGCGGGCAGAAAGCAGTGGGCCGGGGTGGCGGTGGAATTGGTGAATGCTTCTTTGTCCGCAGATGTGGATACGAATATGGAAGTTTGGCCCTGGTATTCCCGCCTTTTGCCCCAGGCGCTGGCCGCGGCGGGCCACGCCGAGACCGTAAAGACGGGTCTGCCTGCGGCGGGGCGGGTCTTCAACCAGTGCGGCTTCTATATGCAAATCCGCGCCGAGTTTGCCGGGGCCCAGGCCTGCTATGAGCGGGCCCTGGCCATCTGCCGGCAGTTCCTGGGGGAAGATCACCCGCACACCCAATTAGTGAAAAGAAATCTGGCTGCCCTGGATTTGCCAGAAAATTAATACCTTACCTTTGCTGGTGAGGTGAACCTTAAGATAATTTCTCCCAATCCTCCCCAAAACAGCATTCCTAAAGTTGTCTCTGCCATTTTCCACCTTTAATCCCCACGGAAAAAAATTTTCCGCCGCGGCTAAATTCATGACAATTCTGGTATTTTTTCCGTAGTTATGTTAAATTCTTATCAAGACTCCTCCCAGGAGATGGGGAGCTTGGATCCAAGGAGTTGGACCGAGACTTTAAGGAGGTAAGCAAATGGACTGTCTGCCGCCCACCCAAAGGGCGCCGGTTGCCACCAAGCCCACTTCAGGGCTGAAATTCACCCAGGCATTGGACCATATGCACGAGGAGCTGGGCGGGGTGCTGGCCCGGATTACCCCGGATATGGCCGAGACCCTGATCAAGGAATTGGAAGCCGCCCCCAGGATTTTCGGCTGCGCCGCGGGGCGCTCGGGGTTTATTCTCCGGGGCTTTTTGATGCGGCTGATGCACCTGGGGTTCACCGTGTTTTCCGTAGGGGAGACCATCACTCCCCGGGTCCGACCCCATGACCTGCTGATTGTCATGTCCGGCTCCGGCGAGACCGCCCAGCCCCGGGAGATGCAGCGCCGGGCCAACGAAGTGGGGGCCCGCACCCTGGCCCTGACCACCCATGCGGACTCCACCATCGGCCAAGAAGCCCAGGTCACCATCAGCATCCCCGGAACCACCAAGCTGAACCTGAAACGGGAAGCCACTTCGGTGCAGTGTCCGGGCAGCCTGTTTGAACAGTCCACCTTCCTGTTCCTGGAAGCGGTGGTGCTCATCCTCTACCAGCGCCGCCTGGGCCGCAACCGGGGCCAAGTCCTGGACCGCCACGCGGATTTAGAATAATCTTGAAGGCAAGGCTGGGGGATGCTTGTCTAAGGTCCTCCACCTTTCCCTCAAACTCCCCTCCCCTTCCCCTTGAGTGGATTGGGTTGGGGGCCTGGGGGAGGGGGAAAGGGCTGACCGCCCTTAGCCTCCTCCCCAATTCATTTAAAGGGAATCATCATTATGCCTGCGATCTTGCAGTTAGCCTTGGATTTTGTGGATTTGCACCGGGCGGTGGGAGTGGCCCAAGCGGCCGTGCCCGCCGGCGTGGATTGGCTGGAAGCCGGCACCCCCCTGATCAAGAGCGAGGGTCTGGATGCGGTGCGGGAATTGAAGCGGCTTTTTCCGAATAAGACCGTGGTGGCCGACATGAAGATCATGGATGCCGGCCGCATCGAAGTGGAAGCCGCGGCCAAGGCCGGAGCCCAGATCATTGACGTTTTGGGCACGGCCACCGACGCCACCATCGAAGAATGCATCCAGGCCGGGAAGAATTACGGGGCCAAGATTGTGGTGGACCTCATCGCGGTGGTCGATCCCGTAGCCCGAGCCCGGCAGGTAGAGGCCCTGGGGGCCGATTACATTTCGGTGCACGTGGCCATTGACGAGCAGATGCGGGGCCGCGATCCCTTTGCCATCCTCTATGAGGTCAGCCAGGCGGTGCAGGTGCCCGTGGGGGTGGCCGGGGGGGTTAATTCCGAGACCGCGGCCGCGGCCGTGGCCCACGGCGCCACTTACGTCATCGTGGGCGGCGCCATCACCAAGGCCCTGGACCCGGTTCTGGCCACCCGGGAGATTCGGCAAGCCCTGGATGAAGGGGAGGTTATCCCCACCACCTTATTTAAGCGCGGCGGCGAAGCCGAAATTCACCGGGTGCTGTCCATGGTGTCCGCGTGCAACCTTTCCGATGCCCTGCACCGGAGCGGGGTGCTGGAGGGCCTGCGGCCACTGTTTCCGGGCTGTCGGCTCTTAGGCCCGGCTTTGACGGTGCGCACCTATCCCGGCGATTGGGCCAAGCCGGTGGAGGCCATTGACCTGGCCCAGCCGGGGGACGTCCTGGTGATTGACGCCGGCGGGGTGGGACCGGCCATTTGGGGGGAGTTGGCCACCAATTCGGCCCTCCAGCGAGGCCTGGCCGGGGTGGTCATTGACGGGGCCATCCGGGACTCCGGGGACATCATCAAACTGGGTTTTCCCGCCTTTTCCCGGCTGGTGATGCCTAACGCCGGGGAACCCAAGGGCTTCGGGGAAATCGGGGTGCCCATCCGGGTGGGCAACCTCAAGGTGGAATCCGGTGACTGGCTCCTGGGTGACGACGACGGGGTGGTGGTCCTGCCCCAAAAACTGGCGGTGGAATACGCCAACCGGGCCATGGACGTCCTGGAAAAAGAAAACCGCATCCGAGAGGAGATCAAGGAAGGCCGGACGCTGGCCCAGGTGGTAGATCTGCTGCGCTGGGAGAAAAAGGTTTAAAAAGTTGAGACCAGCGAAGGGATTCGAATTTACTTGTACTTGAGAAATTCTTCCGTCGCTTAAGGTCCCTCAGAATGACAGATGCAGGGACATTCGCAAGGGTCTTAAGTTGTGACTAAAAGCGGCTTTTGGTCCCCTGTTTTATTTCCGCATAATTCCAAATACCTTCCCTTAATCCTGCCGCTCAGGCCTCCCTTGACAAGGAAGCTTATGAGATAATAATATTAGATATTTGGGCAGGAAGCCGGGGGTGATCACTGCCTGCTGGCACCGCTTGGTTGCCCGGGTCGGCGGGCCCAGGCGACCTTAATAATCCAGGAGGAGGAAATATGAGGCGGGCAGGCGTGATCCGGTATCTGATAATGGCAGCTTCCCTGCCGCTTTTGGCGGCTTGTGGCACCTTTCCCGGTCTGCGCACCTCCATGCCGCCAGTACCGGCCGAGACTGCGCCAGCCACGGCGGCGCCGGGACAGACCTATGCTGATCTGGCCCAGCAAGTAAAAAACCTGCAAACCCGGGTCCAACAGTTGGAAAATCAGGTGGCGGAACTGGAAGGCCGCCGGGTGACTCCGCCGCCGGCCAAACCCCGGGTTACCACGGCCCCGCCCCCTGCAACCTATCCCAAAGCCGAGGCAAAGCCCGCGGTTTCCCGGGCTGCGGCGGAAAAGCATTATAGCGAGGGCATGCGGCTTTACCATGAGAAGAAATACGTCGCGGCCCGGCGCCAGTTATATAACTATCTGAAAAACCAGCCCAAGGGGCCCAAGGCCCCGGAAGCCCGCTACTATCTGGCGGACAGTTTTTATAAAGAAGGCAAGTACCGGGAAGCCGCGGTGGAGTTCAATAAGCTGCGGCTCCAGTTTCCCAAAAGCATTTTGGCCCCCGCAGGCCTTCTGCGACAGGCCCTGTGCTATAAAAACCAGAAGCAGATGAGCGCCTATCGCAATACCTTAAAAAAATTGGTCAAGTCCTATCCTCACAGCCCTGAAGCCAATGAGGGACGGAACCTATTGCGGGAAAGCTCGAGCGCGCCTGCCCGGCAGCCGGTGACTGCGGCGCACATCAAAACGAGGTAATTGAATTAATGCTACAATGGCTGCGTAAAGTATCAAGTTCCTGGCTCATCGCAGTGGCCATCGGGGCTATCGTGGTGGTCTTTGTTTTTTGGGGGGTAGGCTCCTACAGGTCGTCCCGGGCTCAGCAAGCAGCCGAAGTCAATGGCACCATCATTCCCATGAGCGCGTTCGCGCGGCAATATAACCGGCTGGTGAAGCAATACCAGGAGCGGGCTGGGGGCGAACTGACGCCCGAAATGATCAAGGGCCTGCACCTCAAGGAGATAGCCTTAAGCCAACTGGTCGATGATGCCCTGATTCTCCAGGCGGCGCCGCGCCTGGGACTCAAGGTGACCGACGCCGAGCTGCGCCGCCATATCCAAAGTTACCCCGGGTTCCAAAAAAACGGCAGATTCGATGATAAACGCTATGTCTGGCTTCTGGGCCGGAACCACCTGAGCCCCCAGGATTTCGAAAATGCAGAACGACAACGCCTCCTACTTCGCAAGGTCGTCGAGGAAGTGACCTCCCTGGCCAAGGTCTCGGACGCACAACTTTGGGAACTCTTGCGTATCTCCAAAGAGGAGGTGAACGTCAACTATTTGAAGGTTTCCCCAGAGAAGTTCCTGGCCCGGGAAAATCCTTTTGAGGAAGCGGTGGCCCGCTACTACAAGGAAAACGAAGCGAAATTTCGCCTGCCGGACCGGGCCCGGGTTAAATACCTGGTTTTTAAGACCGAGGATTATCTCAAGCGGGTCAAGCTCAGCCCGGAGGAGGTGCAGGATTTCCTCAAAGAACATCAAGACGAGTATACCCGGCCCAAGGTGATCCAGGTGCGGCAGATCTTCATTCCTGTGTCCGCCAAGGCCACGAAGGCCCAGCGCCGCCAAGCGGTCCAAAAGGTCGAGGCCTTGGCTCGCCAGATCAAAGCGGGCGCGGATTTCGCCGATTTGGCCCGGGCCCACTCCCAGGATGCCGCCACTAAGGATAAAGGTGGGGAACTGGGACCGGTCAAACGGGGCGAGCATTCCCAGGAATGGGACAAAATCGCTTTTGGCCTTCAACCGGGTGGCATGGGTCTGGCCGCCACCGCCAAGGGGTTTTACCTGATCAAGATGGAAGCGGTCAAGGAAACGGAGCCTGTTCCGGAGGCCACCAAGAAGGTGGAACAGCGCCTTAAAGAAGAAAAGGCCAAGCAGCTGGCTCAAAACGCCGCCCGCCAGGCCCGGGAAGGATTATCTCAGGGATCGGTGGCCGCGGTGGCAAAAAAATTGGGAGTGACCCCTAAGGAGACTCCCCTGTTTGCCTTGCAGGACCCCGTCCCGGGGTTGGGGATGCAGCCGGCCTTTAATCAGACGGCTCTTCACCTCAAACCCCGGCAGACCAGCAAGGTGGTGGAGTTATCCATGGGGTTCGCCGTCTTGCGAGGCGTGGAACATCAGGCTGCGCACTTGCCTGCCCTGGCCCAGATCAAAGACCGGGTGAAAACGGCGCTGAAGCAGAGCCTGGCCCGGAAAAAAGCGGACCAGGAAGCCACCCGGCTGTTGGGAGAACTCCGAAGTGGCAAGCCCCTGGCCAAGGTCGCGGCCAAGGCTGGCCGCACCGTGCAGGACAGCGGCTTTTTCACCCGGATCCAGGGTTTTCACCAGCAGCGTAAGGCCGAGGTTCTCACCGGCGCCGCGTTTCAACTGACGCGGAAGCACCCATATCCCGAAAAACCTCTGTGGTGGCAGGGCGCCTATTATTTGCTGGCCCTGAAGGAAAGACATGAACCGTCTCCCCAGGAATTTCAACAGGAGCGGGACCATTTGCGGGCCCAGTTTCTCGACCGGAAACAGCAGATCATTTTTTCCTCCTGGCTGGATGGAGAACGCCGCCAGGCCAAAATCCAGGTGTTTGTGCCGGAATGAGACGGCGCCCAACAGCCAGAGTCATGTGAGGAATCCACTCACCGTGACAATCGGAAAGACAGGAACCCGCGGAGCCGCGGGCGATTTTTCTCGGATTCAGGTGTATGTCTGTGCTAAAATAAATTGTGTCAGTGGTCTCGCTTCTGGCTCAAAAGGGTTCCACTACTGTGTTTGCCGGCATATTCGATAATCTTCCTGCTCTGCCCCGGCCGACGAGAGGAGAAGACATGTTTCAATTTTTTGTAGACTTACTGTCCAGCGCCTATATCGAACTGGCAATTTTAATTCTGCTCCTCATTTATTTTATTATGCATCTCCGCGACCCACGGATGAAAGTGTCGGCCGTCCGGATGGTACGAATGGCCATTGTTATAGCAGCTTTTATTTATTTTGTATTTATCTGGGCCAGTACCGTTCAACCAACGTTGCGTTCCATCAGCATCTTTGGTATGTTTATCATTAATATTGTTATGTGTTATTACTTGATCCTATCAAGATTTGAGGGTCCCTACCGCGATGCTTTGTTAGCCATTTCTACTCATCCGGATCACCACGAAACTCTTCATAATATCTGGCGTACGGGTAAAAGATTTTATTATGCCCGCTATACTGTTTCATCGTTGTTCAGCGGCAGTAATCCTTTTGAATTTCTCCATGGCATCGCCATTGAACGAGTGCGCGATGATATTAAAGATCTATTGCGGCGGTATGGTCTGGAGCAAAAACTGATTACGTTTAACATGATGATAGCTTTCATGAAAAACCAGCTCGCCTGCGATGACCATCTGCCTGAGGAATTTAAAAACTTGATGCAAGAGTCGTTGGAATGCTTCACCAAACATCCCTGGATTGAAGAACAGGTCAATAAATTTCTGGTCGTGGCCACGGAAACCCCGGAAGATCTGCATTTTCCGGAATGGATGGAAGCCTTTGAACATTGCGTCAACCGGCAAAAATAGCCCTGGCTGGCTATTCCGAGGTTTTGAACGTCACCACTCATTCTGAATTACATCATCCCCCCGGTCCATTAGGGAAGTCTCGGGCGGTAACGGCCGCGGCTCATCGGGCCCTGGCAGCCCGGGACCTGATCCTGTCTGATTATCCCCATTGGGAAGCGTGGCGCCGGCAGGCGCGAGCCGTCAAAATCGAGGCCGTAGCGCGTCTGGATGAGCTTCTGGCGGGTCTGGAGCGGGCCGTGACCGCCTGGGGCGGGCGGGTGCTCCGGGCCCGGGATGCGCTTGAGGCCTGCAAGATTATCCGGCAAATCGCCCGGCAACATAACGTCAAGACGGTGGTCAAAGCCAAGTCCATGACTACCGAGGAAATCGGGCTTAATCCGGCCCTGGCCGCTGCGGGCCTGACGGTCATGGAGACGGACCTGGGGGAGTTCATTGTTCAACTGGCCGGGCACCCTCCGGCTCATCTGACTGCGCCAGCTTTGCACCTGAATCGTCAGCAGATCGCCGAGCTCTTTGCTGAACACTTAAAGCTGCGGTCCCCGGCGGACCCCGAGATCCTAAGCCGACAAGCCGCCACTTATCTGAAGCCCTATTTCTTTGAGGCCCAGATGGGGATTACCGGGATCAACTTTGCGGCGCCGGACGGGACCCTGGTCCTGCTGGAAAACGAAAGCAATCTACGCTTCACCGCGACTCTGCCCCAAGTCCACGTGGCCTTGATGGGCCTGGAAAAGATCATTCCCAAGCTCACGGATATGGAGGTGATGCTGCGGCTGCTGCCGGCCAGCGCCACCGGCCAGCGCCTCACAGCCCTGGTCCATTTTATCCGGGGGCTCAAAGCCCGGCCCCAAGGGCACCAGGCCTTTTACCTAGTGATCCTGGATAATGGCCGGCGCCGGCTGGCCGCGGACCCGGAGATGACCGAGGCGCTCTACTGCCTGCGCTGCGGGGCCTGCCTCAATATCTGCCCGGTTTTTCAGGTGGGCGCGGCGCACCTGTACGGCCGGGTCTACCCCGGGGCCATTGGCATCCTGCTGGCCCCTTATCTGGCCCCGACGGGAGATATCTGCGATCTCTGCACCCAATGCGGCCTGTGCCAGGAAATTTGCCCGGTGGGCATCCGGTTGCAGGACAAGATTCTCTGGCTCCGCAGCCGGAGCTCCCGGCTTCGGCCACTGCGGGGTCTGACCAAAGTGGCCGGAGCGGTGCTAAATCACCCCCGGTGGTATCGGGGGCTGGAGCCTACCTGGCGGGCGCTGGCCTCTATCGCCTCCCGCCGGGGATGGGGCGGCGGGCTACTGCGCTTATCTCCGGAGAGCTTCCATGGCCAATTAGGGAATCATCGGCGAGGACTCCGGCCGGGAGAGGAAAACAAGCGCGCCCCAATTTCTCCGCCCCTTCAGAAAAACCAGTGTTCCGGCCCGCTTAAGCGTGAGGCCGCCAGAGACGTAGCCAAGGCACCTCCCGGTTTTTCCCCTGCCGCACCCGGGCCGGACCACAAGTCCGCCCCTACTACGGCCGCCTTAAGTGGAACACACAGGTCACTTCCTACGAATCAATCCGGGCCTGACACGGCCCTTTTGGAGCAACGGCTTACCGAAGCCGACAGTTCCCTGGCCCGGGTGCAGGGGCCGCGCGCTTTGGCCCGGCGGCTGGCCGAGGCCTCAGCGCCTTTATGGTTGGAAGATCATCCCTGGCTGCGGCCGGTGGCCGGCGTGCTGGAGCAACTGGAGGTGCCTTACCGCCTGGCCCGGGGCGACTGGGCCCCGGAGGCTGGCACAGCAGTCACCGTGGCCCTGGGGGCCGTGCCCGAAACCGGCAGCGTCCTGGTGGATTCCGGAGGACCCACAGCCACTCTGGCCTTTCGAGCTCAAACTCAGATCATCCTGATCCCGCCCGACATGGCCGATCTGAGCCTGTCCCAGGCCCTGACCTATGTCCGGGACCGAGGCGCGGGCGTGGTAACCTGGCTTACCGGCCCCAGCCGCACTGCGGATATTGAAAAGGTGCTGGTGCTGGGAGCCCAGGGACCCGTGAACCTGGAGATGATTCTATACCACGAGGAGGAATGATGGAGCCAGTGCCGGTAATTGAAATAACGGCCCGGGTAGAGTCTCTGCAAACCGCGCTGGCCGAATCCGGCATCGGTCTGGCCCTGATTCGCCAGGCCGCTGACCTGTTTTACTATGCCGGCACTGTGGTGGCCGGATTTTTGGCCGTGGCGCCGCAAAGGCAGCCCCTGCTGCTGGTGCGCCGCCCCCGCCTAGACCAGCCGGTTCCGGGCCCCTGGCCCCGAGCCCTGTATGGGGATTTAAAGGAACTTCCCCAGATTTTGGCCCAAGCCGGGTTTAATCTTAAAGGCGCGGTGGCTCTGGAACTGGACGTCATGCCCGCCATGTTATTCAAGCGCTTCCAGGAGAAGCTCTTTTGCGGACAGAAAATCGTAGACCTTTCACCTCTCATCCGGCGGCAGCGCATGGTTAAAAGCGCCTATGAGCTTACGCAAATGCGCCAGACCGCCGCCATTCTGGACCAGGTTCATGAAGAGGTTCCGGCGCTGCTGCAGCCGGGCATGTCCGAGTTGGAGGTGTCTGCGGCCCTGGAATACCGCCTGCGGCTTTTGGGGCACCAGGGTTTGGTGCGGGTGCGCAACTGGGAGCTGGAGATGTTTTACGGCCACGTGCTTTCCGGGGTCTCGGGTTTGCTCACCGCTTACATCGACACCCCCAGCGGCGGCTTAGGGTTCAGCTCCGCCTTTCCCCAGGGGCCCTCCCTGAAACCGCTGGCCCCAGGCGAGCCCATCAGCATCGATCTGGCCGCCTGCGTCAACGGCTACATTGCTGACATGACCCGGATGTATGCCCTGGAGTCCCTGCCGGCGGCCGCGTGGGAGGCCTGGGAAGCAGTGGAGGAACTCTACCGGCTCTTTGAGGCCATGGCGAAGCCGGGGGAAAAGCCCGGCGACATCTTCCGGGTGCTTTCGGAAGCTGTCCGGGACCGAGGCCAGGCCCGCTGCTTCATGGGGCCGGAGCCGGACCGGGTCAGTTTTGTGGCCCACGGGGTGGGGCTGGAGCTGGATGAATACCCACTCATCACCGCCCGGTTTCCCGTTGCCTTGGAGGCCGACATGGTGCTGGCCTTTGAACCCAAATTTTTTCTGCCGGAGATCGGCATGATCGGCCAGGAAGACACCGGCCGCGTCACCGCGGTAGGCATAGAATGGCTGACCCACAGTCCCCGGGGGATCAGGATTATTAAAGGTTAGAGATCTGGCCTAGGGGCTTAGCCATGTTAATTGTCGTGGTGAGGAAAATATGCGACGAGTTATCCACATTCCCCTGGGGGTGATTTTGATACTGTTGGGAGTGGGCGCCAGCGCGCCGGCCTGGGGGGCCGAGCCCGGGGCCGTGTGGGCTGGATCGCCTCATGAGAAAGCCGTGGCCCTGACCTTTGACGACGGCCCTTCTCCCCGCTTTACCCCTCGAATCCTGGCCTTACTCAAGCGCTATGGCGCCCGGGGCACTTTTTTCGTTATGGGGCGCAAGGTGGAGCAACGCCCTGGTCTGGTGCGGGCCGAACTTCAAGGCGGTCACGAAGTGGGGAATCACAGCTTCAGCCATCCTCGGATGCCCCAGGAAGGCCAGCGAGCCCGGGAACGGGAGTTGGAACGCACTGCGCTGGACCTGGATTTGGCGGGTTGCCCGAAGCAAGACCGCCTGTTCCGGCCTCCCTATAGCGCCACGGACCCCCGGCTTAACTCCTACCTGGCCCATACCGGGCGGCGTCTGGTCATGTGGAGCCTCGATTCCGGCGACTGGCGGGGGTTGCCGGCCCTGGAGATTATCCAGAATGTCTTGGGTCGGGTGCGGAACGGCGCTATCATCATTTTTCACGACAGTGACGAATACGCCCAAGCGGACCGCAGGCCCACGGTGGAGGCCTTAAAAACCATCCTGCCGGTCCTCAAGGCTCGGGGCTACCGGATGGTCACGGTTTCAGAGCTCCTTAGGCTAAATCAATCGAGTGTTCCGGCCAATAGGATAGGCAACTGAGGCTATCTTTAAAGAAGAAATATTGGCTCGGGCTTTCCTGTAAGCTATTTTTATGGCTTAATAGAAGATTAACATGGACCCTGTGGCAAAGTTCTTTTTTGAGATAACCGGAAGTAATCAAGTGCCAAAAAAGCGCGGTAGTACAGGCCTTAATCAGCCTGTGTGGGCGCGTGCTTTCACCTGGGGCTACTTGATTCACTTATAAAATATACGGAGTGAACCCATGGATATTCCCGAAATGGTTCATC
>JARRQO010000041.1:0-11051 GCA_037381685.1 Deltaproteobacteria bacterium
CCATCAGGCCGCGATTGAGGAACTGAAGGCGGCGCTCATCGATTTCCTTAAGAAGAACCGGGAAATTACCGTAGTCCAATTCAAAGACCTGACCCAGACCAGCCGCAAATTTACCATTCCGCTGTTGGAATATTTCGACACCACCCGCACCACGGTCCGCGTGGGAGAGGCCCGAAGGTTGCGGGAGGGCGCCTGACCCACCGCAGTGGCCCCCGAGGACCCGCCATGAAGCCCAGCCAGCGTCGTCAACGGCATCCCGGCCTGATCTTTTTCATGGTCTGGTTCGCCCTGGTCTCAGTTCCTTCCGGGGCCCTGGCTTTATCGGCCCGGGACCTGATCGTGGTCTATAATCGCCAGGTGCCGGGTAGCCCGGAGGTGGCCTCCTACTACGCCCAAAAACGCAAGGTGCCGCCGGAAAACCTGGTGGGAGTCGAGGTTTCCACCTCAGAAAACCTGTCCCGGCGCGAATTTGACGACAAATTGGTGCCCCCGGTTAAGGCCCTGGTGGAAAAGCTCAAAATCCGGGGGAGAACCCCGGCCATCCTGCTGGTTTACGGCATTCCCTTGCGGGTGGGCGGGGTCCCGATCACCCCGGCCGATCGGGCCTTTACAAAACTGGCGACCCAAAAGGTCAACGAAAACCAGAAACAGGTTTTGCACCTGGTCACCAGGCTTAACCGCTTAACTCCTGCTCCCCCTTCCTTACCGGGCAAACCCGTGTGGAAGGGCAAACCTAAAAAAATGACCTACCCCACCCGGAAAGTCATCGATATGGCCCAACAATCATTCCAGCGGGGGATGGCCTATCTGCAGAAGAAACCCGCGACCCAAGACACGGCCAAGCCAGCCGAGATCAATGATCTGCTGATTAAATTGGGTGGGGTCTCCCCCGAGGCCCATGCCTTGATGGCAAAAACGACCCGGAGATGGCAGAGGCGCTTCACGCCCCGACCGAAAAGATTCTTGGGAGTAAATCAGAGCAGCGAGGCAGAAGTGCAAGAAGACATTTTCCGGGGCATCTTGCCTGAGACCGCCCGAAAAACTGTCGCGGCCATCAGGTCCCGGCGGGGGCTCCTGGGAGAACTGAGATTCTGGTATGAGGCCCAGCAATTGTATCAGCACCCCCAGACCATGGCGGCGGTGGACAGTGAAATGACCTTGATCATGGCCGACCCCTATCAGAAAATCAGCTGGCTGCCCAATCCCTTTAATCTCGGGTTCAACCGCCTTTGGTTTATCAATAAAGTGCGCGCCCATACCTTGATGGTGGGCCGTCTGGATGGTCCCACTCCGGCAGTGGCCCGGCGTCTGGTGGATGACGCCTTGGCGGTGGAAAAAACCGGGTTGACCGGCGTTTTTTATATCGATGCCCGGGGACTCGGCGGTAAAGTCGAGATTGGCAACTACGCCTGGTTCGACCACCATCTGATCCACCTCTATGGCCTGGTCAAGAAATACTCCCATATGAAGGTCGTTCTGGATAAAAGACCGACGGTCTTTCCGCCGGGGTCCTGTCCCGATGCGGCCCTCTACTGCGGCTGGTATTCCCTGGCGAAATATATCCCCGCCTTCAAATGGCAGCGCGGGGCGGTGGGCTATCATGTGGCCAGCTATGAGGCCAAAACCCTGAAGCACTCAGGAAGCCAGGTCTGGTGCAAGCGCATGTTGGAAGAAGGGGTGGCCGCCACCCTGGGTCCTGTGACCGAACCCTACCTGCACTCGTTTCCTCTGCCGGACCAGTTTTTCCCCATACTGATGACCGGCAGGCTGCCCTTGCTGGAAGTTTACTTCTGCACCGTGCCTCAAATCTCCTGGATGCAGCTCCTGATTGGCGACCCCTTGTATCGGCCTTTCAGAAAAAATCCTGCCTTTGGACGATAAAGGGGCGGCCGCTCCCCGGAAACACCGGCCAGGCGCCCAAGTTGCCAACCGCGGGATCATGAGATAAAATTGCTTATGGAGTTGTGGTGTAGTTTTTGGGGGTTACGGTGGGCGGATAGGGTGAGGACCAGGGGATTCACCTTCTTCTCCGGCTGCGCCCGAGAGGGGTGCCCGTCGTGACCACCATGTCATTTTTGGAACACCTGGAGGAATTGCGCAGCCGCCTCATTGTCTGCGTGGCGGCAGCCCTGATTTGCATGGCCATTGCCTGGCCCCTGGTCCCCACGGTACAGAAATACATCACCAAGCCTCTGCAAGAACCCTCGGTAACCCAGAAGTGGTCGTATACGATAGAATCCTGGGTCGTTCACAGCTATCCCAACCTGGCCCAGCGCCTGGGTCTCCATCCGGAACCTCCCCAGGTCCGCCCCCACCGGCTGAATTATATGGCCCCCTTA
Source organism: Deltaproteobacteria bacterium (assembly GCA_037381685.1). GTDB lineage: Bacteria > Desulfobacterota > Desulfobaccia > Desulfobaccales > 0-14-0-80-60-11 > 0-14-0-80-60-11. The sequence continues at coordinate 2,340 of JARRQO010000041.1, forward strand.
GAGCCTTTTTTCGTACAGATGAAAATTGCCATGATCACCGGTCTGGCCTTGGCTTTTCCCCTCATCCTCTACCAGATGTGGCTATTTTTCGCCCCGGCGCTTTATTCCCACGAGAAGAAAATTGTCTATTATTTTCTCCCCATTGCCACGGTGGCCTTTATTTTAGGGGACTACTTCTTCCTCAAACTGGTGTGGCCCCTGATCATCGCCTTTTCCCTGCGCTACGAAAGCGCGTTTCTGTTTTCCATGCTCAACCTGACCCAGTTTGTCAATTTTTGCCTGCGCCTGCTACTGCTGTTCGGGCTGGTCTTTGAACTGCCTCTGATCCTGTTGGTCCTGGCCCGGGTCGGAATTGTCCGGGTGGATTTTTTGCGCCGCCAGCGGCGGGTGGCGATCCTGCTCAGCGCGGTGGTGGCGGCCTTTCACGCCGATGTTCTCACCATGGGGGCCATCGCCATACCCCTGTACGCCATGTATGAGCTCTCCATTTTTACGGTCCGGATGTTCGGCGGGCCCAACAGCCGGGGCGAGGAGCCGGCAGCGGAAGCAGTGCCGGCGGAGACGGATCTATGACCGTCCTCTCCACATGTAATCTCGTTAAATTACGGCAACTTATCCTAAGAAAGTCAGATTACCTTTCCTTTAGTTAATTGACCACTTAGCTGCCTGGAACCGCCAAATGAAAACCGTAAATCGCAAAGCGTATTAGATTGACAACTTTGTCGACTGGTTTATATATAGAACGGATAAGGATAACAAAGGGTTCATGATGAACACAGACATGGAAAAACCGGACCCCAGCGGGTCTGAGGCCCTGGAGAGCGAAAAGCCCCGGAGCTGGCTGGGTCGAATTCTCAGCAGCCTGGCCGGTTGGCTGGGGGGATATGATTACCATTACGCCGGGTACCTGCCCAGCCGTCCGGGATTTTTGCTGCGGCATACCCTGGAACCGTTCTTTAAACGAGTAACGGTGAACCCGCGCTATATTGAGCGTCTGCACGAGCTCTCCAGTCAGGGAGCGGTGGTCTACGCCCTGAAATACCGCAGCCATCTGGATTTTCTCTTTTTTAACCGCCGCTATCAGAAACTGGGAGTGATTGCTCCGGAGGTGGCCTTTGACCTGAACCTGTGGATGTGGCAGCCCCTGTCCCATCTGATTCAGATCGGTTCTGCCGCGGTCAATTATTTTACCCGCCGCCGCTCCTGGCCCAATCCTTTCCGGGATAGCTATTTCCTGAAGACCATCCAGGTAAAACGCGGCTCCCTCCTCTTTTTAGTGGACCAGGTGGGATTCCGGCAACGCTTCCTCAAGCCCCGGCAAGACCCCATCCGCCATCTTTTGGAAATTCAGGCACAGGTGGATTTTCCCATTTTCCTGGTTCCCCAGATGGTCGTGTATGAAAAAATTCCCTTCCGGGAATTCAAGGGGCTGTGGCAGCTCTTTTTCGGCGATAGCGAAAATCCGGGCAGACTACGGAAACTGGGCCTGTGCGTCCTCAAGGCCAAGAGCGCCGTGGTGGAGGTGGTGGAGCCGGTGAACCTCAAAGAGGTCCTGGCCACTGCAGCCCCGGACATCCGGCTGCAGGAACTGGCCCAGGAAATCCGGCGCGAGATGATCCAGCGCCTGGACGTGCAGAGGCGGGTCATTACCGGGCCGGTGGTCAAGTCCCGGGAAGAAGTCATGGAGCTTGCCCTCACCGATCCGGCTCTGACCCAGTTCATGGAGCGTCTGGCAGAAGCTGAAAAAAAGAAACTGGCCAAAATCAAGAAGACGGCTCAGGATTACTTTTGGGAGATCTCCGGCGATCCCAGCGTATTTTACACCAGCACCATGCACCAACTGGTAAATTGGCTCTCCAAGCATTTGTTTGAGAGCATTGTTTTTGATACCCGGGGCTTCGATAGGGTGCGCAAGGCCAACCAGCGGGGCAGTCTGATTTTCGTGCCCTGCCACAAAAGCCACCTGGATTACCTCATCCTCAACAACCTCATCTTCCAACATCACATGCAATCACCCCGCATCGCTGCGGGTAAAAATCTGTCTTTCTGGCCCCTGGGAACAATTTTCCGGGGCTCCGGGGCGTTTTTCATCCGCCGCCGGTTTTTGGGCGGCAAGCTTTATGCCGAGGTGCTTTACACCTACATCAAGACCATGATCAAAACCGGTTACAACCTGGAGTTTTTCATCGAAGGGGGACGGAGCCGCACCGGCAAATTGGTGCTGCCCAAGCTGGGGCTGCTCAATATGATCGTCCGGACCTTCGACGAAGGCGCCGCTCCCGACATTCTTTTTGTTCCCACCTTTATCGGCTATGACCAGGTGTTGGAGGAAAAGGCCTACCTTAAAGAGTTGGAGGGCGGCAAAAAAGAGGCGGAATCGGTGGGGCAACTGGTCCACGCCAGGAAGTTTTTGAAGAGCCGGTACGGCCGGGCCTATATTCAGTTCAGCGAACCTTTGTCCCTGAAAAGCTACCTGACGAAACTGCAATCAACGGAACCCGGCGAGGTCCAGGTGCGCCACCACAGCCAGGAACTGGCTTACCGCATTATCCAGGCCATTAACCAAATCTCTGTAGTCACCCCGTTTTCGCTGGTGTGCGCCGCGCTGCTCACCTATCCCAGGAAAGGCGTCTACCGCCGGGAGCTCCTGCAAATTATCCAGGTCCTCTTCGATTATCTCAAGGCTCAGCAGGTGCCTGAGGCCGACTCCCTGGACGACCTCAATAAGGCGGTGGAGGAGACCCTGGCCATGTGCGAGTCCCGCAAGCTCGTCACCCCCATCGAAAAGGAAGAAGGCCTCACCGATGAACTGGGGTTAAGCGGCTACAGCATCGACGAAACCAAGCGCCCTCTGTTGGAATACTACAAGAACAACATTCTCCACTTCTTTCTGCCTGCGGCCATGGTCTCTTTGGCCATCCTGGCCCGCCAGGGCTTCGAATTCAATCGGGCCAAAATCCTCGAGGATTATGGCTTCCTCCAGGATTTTTTCCGAAACGAGTTCATTTTTAGCGATATCAACTCGGAGAGCCAGGTAACCCAAACTCTGGATTACTTTGAATCCCGGGGCGTAGTGATCAATCTTGACCGCCACGAGGCTTCCTACACCCTGTCGGCGTCCGGCCTCAAAGAACTGGCCTACTTTGCCAACCTTTTGTTCAACTACCTGGAATCCTATTGGATCGTGCTGCGCTCCATGAAGTATCTCCAGAAAAAACCCCGGAGCGAAAAGGAATTTTTAAAGCGCATCCAGTCCATCGGCCAGAAACTTTTCAAGCTGGGGGAAGTGGAACGCAGCGAGGCCTTGTCGGAAGCCACGTTCCAGAACGCCTTGAAGATTTTCGGGGAAAAGGGGATCGTTCTGAAAAAGGCCCCGGAAGGCAAGGGCGCTACCACCTTCAGCCGGCCGGCCGACGAAGACGCCAAGGAATATTACGGCCGCCAACTGGCCAGATTCCTGCGGCGCTGACCTCCCTGGGGGTGGCTTGCAGCCGCCGGCGGGCTGCGGGGCTGGCTAGTCCTGGCCCGCCAAAGCGTAACCCGCCTGTTTCCAGCTCTCCACACCGCCCTTGAGGGCCTTGGCCTGGGTGTAACCCATCTCGATCAACCCGGCTGCCTGACCGGCAGAAGTGGCTTCGTGGGGTCAGGCGCAATAAAACACGATTTCCTGGTCTTTAGGCAGGTTGGGCAGGCGGGATTTGAAGTCCTCCAAAGAAATCGCACCCTTAAGGCGCATCTGCCGGAACCTGGCGTCATTGTCATAGGCGCACACCAGAAGGGTTTCTCCTGATTGCACCCGGGGATAGATCTCTTGCGGAGTTATGCGGGGAGGTTCAGTCATGGTCTTTCTCCTCTGATGCGCGAGTTTTTGGCCAACTTAATATCCGAGCTTTTTCTAAAACTTCTTGTGGCAGACCGCCATAATTTTTACATTTCTTATAAATCATCGAAACTCTCTCTGGGAAATATCTTGGCCTTAAATGAAGTCCCAACCTTCAGGCCCAGCCGCTGAGCCTGAAAATCAGGCCCTAACCCGGCCATCTTCTTCCCCCCCAAAAAAATTGTCTTGAGCCCCTTGCCTTTTGAATAATAAAGATTATTATAAAGTAAAAGTTACTTGGCGATTTTAATAATCGCCAAGGCGGGGCCCGGCTAAGGGTGCGGGGCCTGCGCCAGGGAAAAGTTCCCATAAAATCTAAAAAAGGAGATTTGCCATGAGTGCATGTGGTTGTGGTTGCCAGCATAAAAACAAGGAGAAGGCCACGCCGGCGTCAGCGGCTGAGAATAAAAGCTACATCTGTTATAAATGTAACACCTTCAAATCGGCCCCGGCGGAGGCTCCGGCTCCGGAATGCTGCGGCAAAAAGATGCAGGAGATGGACTAACCTGAAAAGCCGCTTATGGTGGTAGGGGCGCACCTGAAGGTGCGCCTTTAAATAAGGCATCTCATGGGTCCACCTTCTAACAAAAATGCCCCATAATTTACAAGGAACATGGAGTGGGAGCCTTGGCTCCCATTTTTTAAGGAAGAGGTCCGACAACTTTCAGGATGACGTCAAAGTTGATAAACTTATACCTAAAGAGAAGCAAAATTGGAGGTAAACATGTCCAAACCTGAAGAGATGTGGCAATGCCAGACGTCCAACTGCGGCTATATTTACGACCCGGCCCATGGCGACCGGAAGGGCAAAATCCCCAAGGGCACCCGCTTCGAGGACTTGCCGGATGATTGGAAATGTCCTTGCTGTGGGGCCAGCAAAGCCATGTTCAAACCTTTGGCCGGCCCGGGTTCAGTGGCGGAAGAGCAGGTTAAGTGCGCCCAGTAACCACGCCGGTATACCCGCCTCCCCCTGGGTCCCCGCCCCCATCCCAGGGGGAGAGGCCAAAAGGGAAGAGCTTTTGACCCTACCGCGATAATTTGCCGCTTCTTAACCTTGATTAAAGCAAAGGTTTGATCATTTTTTCAAAATCCCCCTTGCTCCGGGCTCCCAGGATTCTTTGGACAATGTTCCCCTGGCGGTCAATAATAAAGGTCAAGGGCACCAACTCGACGTTGCCGTAGGCCTTACTCACCTCCTTATTTCCTTCCAGCACCGGATATGTAAGGCCCAACTGGGAGACGATCTGTTTGAGCTGCGCTGGGGTGGAGGCCAGGCCGATCCCCAAGACTTGGAAACCCTGACCCTTCAACTCCTGGTACATCTCGCTCAGATGCGGCATCTCTTGCCGGCAGGGACCGCAGAAAAAGGTGAAAAAGTTAAGCAATACCACCTTGCCGCGGTACTGGCTAAGGCTGTAATCTTTGTTGTCCTGCACGGCTTTTAGGGTAAAATCCGGGGCGCGTTGCCCGGCCCAGCCTGCGGTTGCCACCGTCAACAGGGCCAAAGCCGCTAAAAGTCCCAGCCACCATCTCGCCCGCCCCGCCGGTTTCTTAGTCTCCATGCAGATCTCCTTGGTCTGGATTGGTTTCCTTCATAAATATAAATAGGGAAATTTCCCGCGCCACCATTTACTCATTTTGGGCTGCCTGTTGCTCCGCAGGATCGCCTCAATTACAGAATTATTCAGTTTACCAGAGTTCTTTCGGTAGTAAGCGTCGATCTTCGCCACCACCTGGCCCAGGGACTCGTTCTACCGTTCATTTACAAAGACGTTGAAGGGCGAATTCCCGGCCTTTAATCTTTTGCGGGCGAGCCTGGTTGATAAAATCAGCCCAGTTGGTCAAGCCCCGGATGTACAATAGTTGGTTTACCTGGGTCCACTGGTTGCCATTGATTCATGCGGCCTTTTCCAGGGCAGGGCGCCAGTAGCCCAAACCAGGGCAAGCAGCAGAGCCCACATTGCGATTTTTTCTCAGAATTTCACAGTCGTCCTCCCCATGAGGTTACCATATAAATAAGGTTTTTTCGGAGAGAGTCAATAATGGGAGGGGTTGGGAGTTAATTATTCGGGCTGAGGGGGACACCAACGACTTCGCGACTATTCTTGAGCCTAATTTCTGGTGTCTAAAATTTCCGCCTTCGGCCGCCGCAAAAATCCTGGGGGAATACACTATGTGGGGAGAAATCTTTAGGATTGGCCAACTTGCGTTTACTTGCCGTCCATTACCGTCACGGCTTCCCAGCCGGGCTCGGGCGGAGTTTCCTGGTGCTTTTGGGCCAGGGCCACATAGCGCCGGCAGGCAGGGTCTCCGGGATGCAGCTCCAGAGCCTGCCCAAACGCGGCCAGGCTGTCGTTGAAGCGGCCCTCGCGGTAAAGGGCCAGGGCCTGGTGGTAAAGTTCCAGATAACGAGCCAGCTCCGGGTCGGGCTCCCCTTCCCCCAATAACTCATAAATGCGGGCCGCCTGGGCTTTGCCCTTAACCTTGACCTGATCCACGTCCCGGAGGATAAAACCATTTTTCAGGGCTTCGGCGGTGGTTTGGCTGATCAGGATATTGGTGCCGTAGTACTTGTTGAGCCCCTCCAGGCGGGAGGCCAGGTTGACGTTGTCGCCCACGGCGGTGTAATCGAAGAGGCGGTCGGACCCCATGTTGCCCACCGCCACCGGGCCGGTGTTCACTCCGATGCCGATCTTGAGCGGCGGGCGTCCCGCCTCGGTCCATTCCCGGTTTAAAGCCGCCAGGCCGGCCTCCATCTCCAGGGCGGCCCGGCAGGCCAGATGGGGGTGATCCGATTGCAGCACCGGGGCCCCGAAGAGGGCCATGATGGCGTCACCCATATACTTGTCAATGGTGCCCCCGTGGTTGATGATGATATTGCTCATGGGATTGAGGAAATCGTGGAGAAGTTGCACGGTGGCTTCGGGTTCCAGTCTCTCCGACATGGTGGTGAAGCCCCGGATATCGCTGAACAGGACGGTGATCTCCCGGCGCTCCCCTCCCAGACGCAGCTGTTCGGGGTGTTTCAGCATCTCCTGGACGACGGTGGGGGCCACGTAAGATTCAAAGGCCTTGCGGATGCGTTTCCGCTCCAGTTCCTCGGTCAGAAATCGCTGGGAAGTGACTACCAGGAAAACCAGGAAAATGAGCCCCAAAGGATAAAAGAGCTCCAACTGGACACCCTGGCGGCTAAAAAGGTAATAGTTGAGGCCCACGTAGCCCACCATGACCACTAGGGTGAAGAGGAAAGAGAAGGCGGCCGAGAGCCGGGGCAGCACCAGTCCCAGCAGGATCGCCAGGAACACCATGATCAGGAGCATGATCAGCAGGGCAAAGGCTGGGGTGTAGATGAAATCGCCCCGCAAGATGTTGTCCATGACAGTGGCCTGGACTTCCACCCCGGGAAAAGTCCCGGAAAAGGGGGTGACTCTGAGGTCATAGATGCCCACAGCCGTGGCTCCCACCAGGACGATCTTGTCCTTTAGGACCCCATCCGGCAGGCTGCCATCCAGCACCGCGGCCGCGGAATAGGTGGGTATGACACCGGCGTGGCCCAGGTAATTGATGAGCAGGCGACCGTAACGGTCCACCGGGATCTGGCGTTGTCCCAGACGAATTCCCTCTACCCCCCACCGCGACAGGGTGATGGCCGTGGGGGCCCGGTTTTGGTATTGGGACAGGGTTGCCAGGGACAAAGGCACAAAGAATTCCCCCCCATACATGATGCTCATGGGAAGCCAGCGCACCGCGCCGTCGGGATCGGGAATCATGTTGAAATAGCCGTCGCCGGCCGCGGCCTTGGTGATCCCGGCCAGATTATGCTCGACCCCGGCCGCCCCCACTAACGGAACCTGGGAAGGCCGGGTATCCAGGAGGCGGACCACGTTATAGGTGGAATCCTGGACAAAAGCGGCGCCCATCAACTGTTCCGGCCGCACTCCCCCGGCTTTGCCGCCGACCCTCCGGAAAAAGAATCCCAGGATAGTGGGGGAACCTTGGGAAACGGTTTGGGCCAGCAGCCGGTCCACGTCGGCCCGGTTTTGCTCGGCTTTCAGAAGCTTCAGGAGTTCCGGCGGGGCGCCCCGCCGGGCGATCCGGTTGTACAGGTCCCTCAGAGCATGGTAGGCCAGCGTCTCTTGCTTTTCGGCAAAGATGATGTCCAGGGCGATAACCCTGGGACCGGCCTGTTTCAGGCGGGCCAGGAGCCGGGCCATGTTCTCCCGGGACCAGGGCCAGCGCTCCACGGCCTTGACGCTGTCATCGTCGATGGCCACGATGGCCACTTTATTCCCCGGCTGGCGGGTCCCCCGGAACCGGAACTTGAGATCGTAAAGTTTGAGATCGATAAACTCGGTGAAGGTGGGGCGCCAGATCAGCAGGCAGGCCATCAACACGGTGACCTCAACGATCACCCGCGCGATAGGGGACTTCACAAAGGCGGCCAGGCGGCGCATCATGGCTAAACCCCGGCACTCCCGTTTTAGGCTCCGGTCCCTGATGGCTCAAAGGGCATGGCGCCCGCGGGCCTGCTGAAGGGTGGAAAAATACCGCCCCCCCTGGGTCCCGGTTTTTGGAGCGCTGGGGCTATCATAAGAAGATATGAAATATAAGTAAATATATTAAGATGATTTTTGTTTGACATGTGGCTTGGGAACTATAAAAATTTTCGTAGTATATTTGGGGGCCGTTCTGCTTTCAAACCGACATGATTGATTCCGCTGCGCTCAGAATGACAATTTTGCAATAATTTAGTTTTGAAATGGCTTGTAGTGTCATGTTTCAGAAATAACTTTAATAAATCAGAGCTTCAAATTCCCCCTCCCTGGTGGGAG
>JARRQO010000042.1:0-11465 GCA_037381685.1 Deltaproteobacteria bacterium
ATTTGGGCCTGGATGGTCACGTCCAGGGCGGTGGTGGGCTCGTCGGCGATGAGCAGTTCGGGGTCGCAGGCCAGGGCCATGGCCATGAGGGCCCGCTGGCGCAAGCCCCCCGAGAGTTGGTGTGGATATTGGCCCAGACGATGGACGGCGTCCGGAAAGCCCACCCGGGCCAGGGCCGCGCCGGCTTCCTGCCAGGCCGCCTGATGGGATAAACCCCGGTGAAGGCGCAGGGCTTCGGCCACCTGCTCCCCCACGGTGAGAACCGGGTTCAGCGAGGTCATGGGTTCCTGGAAGACCATGGCGATGCTATTACCCCGAATCTGGCGCAAACGGCTGTCGGGGATCTCTGCCAGATTTTCTCCCTGAAAACGGATCTCTCCGGTCACCTTGGCCGGGGGAGTCGGCAGAAGCCGCAGAATGGACATGGCGGTGACGGTTTTGCCGCAGCCCGATTCCCCCACCAGTCCCAGGGTTTCGCCGGGGGCCAGCTCGAAACTTACCCCGGCCACGGCCTGGATCACGCCGCGCTCGGTGGCGAATCGGACGCTTAAGTCCCGCACCTCCAGCAACTTTGAGGTAGCTGGCCAGCGCGCCAGGTTATTTGCTTTGGCAGTCATGTCAAGCCGTTTGCCGTTTTCAGATGGGGACGCGGTGCGCACCTTACGGTTTTAGAGGAACGCCCGCCTAATCTGGGCGCCCTCAATCAAGGACGGACACCCAGGTCCGCCCCTCCAATGGCTATTCATTTTCCGGGCGGCCCTAGGCCGGCGGGCCCTCCTCCAGGGGCAGTTGGATAGTAAAAGTGGTCCCCTGCCCCGGGGTGCTGTCCACCAGGATGTCGCCGCCGTGTTCCTGGATGATGCTCCGGCAGATGGCCAGACCCAGGCCCGTGCCCTTTTCCTTGGTGGTGAAATAGGGCTGAAAAATATTGTCGGCCACCTCCGGAGGCATGCCCTCCCCAGTGTCGGTGAGGCTGATTTCGGCGTAACCCTCCCGGAGTCGGCTGGCAATGGTGAGTTCGCCTCCCTGGGGCATGGCCTCGAGCGCGTTTTTCAGCAGATTCAGGAAAACCTGGTGCACCTGCCTGGGGTCAAAAGCCACGGGCGGCAACGGGGTTTCTTCCACCCGGCGTACCGTGACCCGGTGTTCCTTTAAAGTTTCATGAAACAGTTCCAGGACTTCGCCCAAGGTGTCCATGATCTGGCCCGGGTGCTTCTGGGGCGGGGTGCGGCGGACAAAATCCCGCATTTCCGCCACCATCTCCTCCAGATGGCTCACCTCTTCGGCGATCATGGACAGCTTGCGGTTGGCTTTGTCATCCAGGTTGGGGGTCCGGAGCAGCTGGCGGGCGAAGCCCCCGATAATCAGGAGGGGGTTTTTGATTTCGTGGGCAATATGGGTCACGGTATTGCCCACCGCGGCCAGACGCTCGGATTGGAGCACCCTTTCTTCCATCTCTCGGTATTCGGTAATGTCCCGGATGATGCCGGTGAAATAGAGGTTATCCCGAATTTCGGCCACGGAAAAAGAAATGCTCATGGGAAATTCCCGGCCGTCCCGGCGCATGGCGCTGAGGCGGATGTGCTTGCCGATCAACCGGGCCGTGCGGGTGGCCACATAGCGCCGCACATAGTCCCGGTGGTTGGCCCGGTAGGGAGGCGGAATGATGAGGTTCAAGTCCTGGCCCAAGGCTTCTTCCCGGCTGTAGCCGAACATCTGCTCCGCCCCATGATTGAAGCCGATGATCTCGTGATCTTCGTTGATGGTGACGATGGCGTCGGTGGCGCTGTTGATGATGCCGGAGTTGATCTCCTGCTTCTGGCGCAATTCCTGGACCTGGCACACCAGCCCTTTCAAGAAATCCACCGCGGGACCGGTAATGAGATTATTTAGTTGATCCGGGGATAAGTCGCGCAAACCGGCGGTCAAAAACTTGGCATCCAGAATAAGATCGAACTGTTCGGGATGCAATGCCGTTAGGGGATTTACCGGCTTGCCGGCCAGGACTTCCGGGGTGGCGCCGTAGAGAACCACCTCCACCGGGGGATCACCTATCAGGGAGAAGGGTAGATTGACCACGGGACAAAGAAATTCCTGGCCGTCCAAGACGATGGCGATGCGGATGGGTTTGGCGCCGGTAGTCATCTAACTTTGGGACTCCTCGGAAAACCCGCCGGAGGGCAGATCGTCTGGTGCCCCTGGCTCAATCTCCTGCAGGGGGAGCTGGAGGGTAAAGACGGAGCCCGCGCCCGGAGTGCTGTCGGCCAAAATGCAGCCGCCGTGCTCCTGCATGATACTCTGGCAGATGGCCAGCCCCAGGCCGGTCCCGGTTTCCTTGGTGGTGAAGTAAGGTTGAAAAATCCTGCTGACCACCTCGGGAGGCATACCGGGGCCGGTATCGTTGATGCTGACTTCCAGGTTGGCGCCCCGCACCCGGCTGGCAATGGTGATTTCCCCGCCCTGGGGCATGGCCTCCTGGGCATTCTTGAACAGGTTGATCAGGACCTGGTGCAACTGCTTGGGGTCGAAGGTCACGGGGGGCAGCGAGGTTTCTGCCACCTGGCGCACCTGGATATTATGCTCCCGGAAGGAGTCTTGGAACAGACCCAAGGCCGCGGCCAGGGCCGCGCCAAAATCTCCCGGTTGCTTTTGGGCCGGGGACCGGCGAACAAAATCCCGCATCTCCGCCACCATCTCCTCCAGATGGGTCACCTCTTGGGCGATGGTGGATAGTTTGTGCCGGCCGGCGTCGTCAAATCCCGGAACCTTGAGAAGCTGCCGGGCAAAGCCCCCGATGATGAGCAGCGGGTTCTTAATTTCGTGGGCGATATGGGCCACAGTATTGCCCACCGCGGCCAGACGCTCGGACTGCAGCATCCGGTCTTCCATGGCCTCGTATTCGGTAATGTCCCGCATGATGGCGGTAAAATAGAGGCTGCCATAGATTTCGGCCACGGAAAAGGAGATGCTCAGAGGAAATTCCTGCCCATCCCGCCGTAGGGCGGTGACACGCCTTTGCCGGCCGAGCACGTGGGCTTCCCGGGTGGCCAGGTAACGCTTTAGATAGCTCCCGTGGAATTCCTTATGGGGCGGGGGCACGATCAGCTTCAGGTCCTGGCCCAGGGCTTCTTCCCGGGTGTAGCCGAACATCTGCTCCGCGGCCTGATTGTAACCGATAATTATGTGGTCGTCGTTAATGGTGACCAGGGCATCGGTGGCGCGGTTGATGATGCCGGTGTTGATCTCCTGCTTCTGACGCAACTCCTGGAGGAGACAAACTAGTGTTTGCAGGAAATGCGCCGGAGGCCCGGAAAGGAGCTTGTCGGCCTGAGGAGGAGAAAAATCGGCCCCCTGGGCCAAGAGAAACTGGCCATCCAGGATGAGATCGAACTCTTGGGAATGCAACTCCGGCAGGAGTTTCACTTCTAGGTCGGGCTGGGTTTGGGGTTTGGCGCCGTACAAGACCAGTTCCACTGGCGGGTAACCTTCCAGGGAAAAGGGCACCATGATGGGGTCGCAGATAAATTCCTGGCCGTCCAGGACAATGGCGATACGAATGGATTGGGGCGGGGTGGTCATGGGGTTGGCAGTCAGCTATCGGGTTTTAGCGGTAGCGTTGATTAAGGGGCGAGGCATTAAAAAATCCGGGATCCTTCGCTTTGCTCAGGATGATAAATGCTTGCGCATTATCCACCATGCAAGGTTTCTAACCGCACCTTGCTGAATTTAGGGGAATTTCAAAAAATTTTAAGATGCGCTATTGCCTCCCTGAAAACCGGGTGTTTTTATATATATATATATAAATAATAGATTATGGGAATTTCTCCTCAGGTTTTTGGAGATGCTGCGGCCGCGGGGCTTTCCAGAATGAGGAGCAGGTTAATTTTAATTAACCTACCAGGCAACTATGGGGCAGTTGCCCCAAAAACCTGAACAGATCCCACAGCGCGTACGGTGTTTGAGTTGATTGCCCCGGCTCAGTTTTCGAAGCGTTTGAACACCAGGGCCGCGTTGGTGCCCCCGAATCCGAAGGAATTGGACAGCGCATAGCGAATATCCGCTTTCCGGGCCTGACCCATCACATAATCCAGTCCGGCACAATCCGGGTCCACTTCCTCCAGATTAAGGGTGGGGGGCACCATCCCGTTTTTGACGCTCAAGGCGCAAAAAATTCCCTCCACCGCACCGGCCGCGCCCAGCAAATGCCCGGTCATGGACTTGGTGCCGCTCACCATCAAGCGAGGCGCGGCGTCGCCGAAAATTTCTTTCAAGGCCCAGGACTCGTTGCGGTCACCCACGGTGGTAGCCGTGGCGTGAGGATTGACGTAGTCAATGTCTTGAGGGCCAACGCCGGCGTCCTTCAGGGCCAGCAGGATGCAGCGCCTGGCCCCTTCTTTGTCCGGATCGGTGATATGGTGGGCATCGCCAGTCATGCCGAACCCGACGATCTCCCCATAGATATTGGCGTTCCGGGCCAGGGCGTGTTCCAATTCCTCCAACACCAGGATACCACAGCCCTCCGCCATCACAAATCCGCAGCGGTGGTTATCAAAAGGGCGGCTGGCGGCTTCGGGGCGATCGTTATAGCCCACGGCCAGGGCCCCCATGCGATAAAAGGCCGTGAGGGTCAAAATGGTCACCGCGGCTTCGGTGCCCCCGGCCGCCATGAGCTCAGCCTCGCCCAGTTGGATGGAACGGAAGGCCAAGCCGATGGCATGGGCCCCCGCCGCGCAGGCGGTGGACAGGGCAATATTGGGGCCCTTGGCCTTAAACCGGATGGAGACGTTGCCTGCGGCCAGATTGGGGATCATCTTGGGCACCAGGAAAGGCGAAACCCGGCGCACTCCTTCATCCAGGAGCTTCTGAACCCCGTCTTCCCAGGAGCTGACGCCGCCCATGCCGCTGGCAATGATCACTCCGGCCCGCTCGGGGTCCTCAGAGTCCAGGTTGAGTCCTGAGTCCTGCACCGCCTCCATGCTGGCGGCCAGGGCAAACTGGGTAAATCGGTCGGTATACTTAATTTGCTTCAAATCTTCCTTGGTGACTTTATCTTTTCGGGCCTGCAAAATTTCTTTTAAATCAAAATTTTTCAAGACTCCGGCGATTACCGGGAAATCGTCGGGAACGCGATAGCGCTTCATAAGTTCGGGATCAAAGCGGCTCAGCCTGGAGACTCCGGACTTCCCGGCCAGCAGACGATTCCACACCGTGGACACGTCCTGCCCCATGGACGTCACCATGCCGACGCCCGTGATCACCACCCGCCTTAATCCCATGGTTTTTCTCGAAGACATGTGTTAACACTCTCCCCCGCCTAAATGAGAAATATTGCCCAAGCCTTTTCCAGAGCAGGCGCCGCGCCAGCGGCGGGTAAAATATAGAATTACTTCCACTATATTGCCATTGTAAATTACCCGTGCTACTATTGCAACGGCTTTCAAGCTCACAACCGGAACCTCAAGGACCGGCTATAAGGTTCGGGCCGGCCCAAACCTGTTTTACCATGGACTTTGAAGGCAGCCACTGATGCATTGCCGGGTAGAGTCATACTCCGGGTTTCGCCTTCACGAACGCCCCCGGCGCTTTACCTGGAAAGAAACCTGGGTGAACGTCGACCGCATCCTGGAGCAATGGGTGACTCCGGATTCTCTATGCTTCAAGGTCAGGGCGGGCGATTTCGTCTATCGGCTTAATTACCATCAGGCTCAAGATGCCTGGGAGGTAGAATTGATCGGCCCCGGATAAGCTATTCGGTTGACAAGGGCATTTTGGGATTTACTTTTTCAATAATATCAGGATAGAATAGCTTATTTGGGGGGCGCAATTACCCTGCCGCATGCCGTTTCCATCTTGTCTGTCCGTATCTTACCCTAAACGAGGATTTTATATATGAAATGTCAGGTTAATCCGCGCTACATGGAGCAATTATATTCGTTTTATTCTCCCTTTTATGAATATGTCTTTGGCAAACTCCTGGGCCCCGGCCGCCGCAAAGTTTTCAAGTACCTGCCCCGGCAACCTCATCAAAAAATTTTGGAGGTCGGCGTGGGTCCCGGCTCCACCCTGGAATTTTATCCGCCCAAAACCCGGCTGGTGGGAATCGATATATCCCGGGCCATGATCGAACAGGCCCGGAAGAAAGCCGCCTATATCAACAGCGGCAGCCGCTTTGATTTACATGTCATGGACGCCTCTTCTCTGGAGTTTCCCGATGACCATTTCGACCTTGTCATGGCTGCGTATGTGATTACCACGGTCCAGGACCCTTACAAAGTCTGCCAGGAAATCCACCGGGTAGTTAGGCCCGGAGGTCAAGTCATCGCGGTGAATCACACCCGCTCCCAGAACGGCAGCCTCTGGGGCCGGGTCGAGGACGTCATGGCTCCGGTCTTTGTGCGTATCGGCTTCACTACTGATCTAGATGTCATCCGAGTTATGGAAGATGTAGGTATTTCCGTCCAAAAGACCATACCCTGTAATCTGCTCAACACCGGCCGGATCATTATGGGCACCAAACCTTAAATCAGGGCCGGAAAACCCCATTTGCGGGCCTCCGATGGCCTCCGCCGGTTATTCGGTTCCGGGTTCGCGCATCTTGTAAATTTTATGGAGATGAACACCTCGGCCTCGGGAGAACGCCATGAAAATTGATAAAAATTCATTTGTTACCATCGATTATCTGATTAACCTCAGTAATAAAGAGACTTATCCCCCTGACGGGAAACCAGAGGAAATTTCCTTTTGTATGGGCTGGGGATCGATGCCGCCGGGACTGGAGGAGGCCCTGTTGGGTCTGAAAGTAAATGACCATAAGGTAGTCAACCTCTCTGCGGCTCAAGCCTACGGCGAATTTGACGAGGAACTGCTCATGGAGGTTCCTCGCGCCGACTTCGGTCCGGAGATAGAATTACGGCCGGGACTGGTCTTCGAGACCGAAAACGAAGAGGGTCAGCCGGTATTTTTTATCATCCAGGAGGTACGGCCCGAAACCGTGCTCATCGACTTCAACCATCCCCTGGCGGGCCAAAACCTGGAAGTTTCCTTTACCATCCGCCAAGTGCGGGAGGCGACCCCTGAGGACCTCAAAGAACATCGAGCCTGCACCTGTTCCGAATGTCAGGAAGGAGGCTCTCACCAGCATTAAGGGAGGTGATGGATGACCCTGCCCTGGGCGCAGGATTATGACCCGGGGGTGCCCTTGACCATAGGGCCGGTCACCACCTCCTTGCCGTCGCTTCTGCTGGACGCGGTTCAGCGATCCCCCCAGGCTCCGGCCCTGGTCTTTTTCGGCCTGACCATTACCTACGGCGAACTGAACACCCACACCGCCAGGTTGGCTCACGCTTTAAAGGGTTTGGGCCTGGCCCCTGGGCAGCGGGTCGGCATTTTCCTGCCCAATTCTCCCCAACTGGTCATCGCCTATCATGCCGTCCTGCGCCTGGGCGGGGTGGCGGTGATGCTCAATCCCCTGCTCAGCACCAAGGAACTGCAGCACCAGCTGGCCGACTCCGGCGCCCGGCGGCTGATCTTGCTGGACCACTTTTTCCCCAAATTAAAGCAAATTCGCGGCCGGACGGACCTGACCCAGATCATCGTCACCGGCCTGAGGGACAGCCTCCCCTGGCCTCTGAAGTGGCTCTACCCCTTCAAGGCCCGGCGGGAAGGCCTGCACCTGGGCTTTGAACCTGCGCCCAACCACTACGCCTGGAGCAAGATGCTGAAACATCCTCCCCTGGCCGTGTCTTCGCTGCCGGAACCGGGGGACCTAGCCGTCCTGCAATACACCGGCGGCACCACCGGCGTCCCCAAGGCCGCAATGCTGACCCATGGCAACCTCATGGCCAACGTGGCCCAGATCAATGCCTGGCTGCCCCGGGTACGCTACGGCGAAGAGCGCCTCATCGGCCTGCTGCCGTTTTCCCATTCCTTCGGACTCACCGCCTGTCTCAACTGGCCCATGTCCCAGGGGGCCACGATTTTGGTGCTGCCCCGGTTTGAAATCAATGGCTTTATCAAGGCCATGCAGAAGTACCGGCCCACCATGCTGCCGGGGGTCCCTACCCTCTTTGTGGCCCTGATCAACGACCCCCGCCTGCCCACCCTTGATTTCTCCGAGCTCTGGGCCTGCATCAGCGGCTCAGCCCCTTTGCCCCTGGAAGTGCGGGACCGCTTCGAAAGCCTCAGCCACTGCACCATCTTAGAGGGTTACGGCCTGACCGAAGCCGCGCCCGTCACCCACTTCAATCCTATCCAGGGGAAAAGGCCGCCGGGCAGCATGGGCCTGCCCCTGCCCAGCACCCTGGCCAAAGTGATGGACGCCGAAACCGGCACCCAGGAATTACCGCCCGGCGCCGAAGGGGAACTGGTCGTCTCTGGCCCCCAGGTCATGGAGGAATACTGGCAAAACCCCGACGAAACCGCCATGGTCCTGCGGGACGGCTGGCTCTATACCGGGGACCTGGCCCGCATGGATGAGGACGGCTATTTTTATATCGTGGAGAGAAAAAAGGACCTGATCATCGCCGGGGGCTACAAAATCTATCCCCGGGAAGTGGAAGAGGTGCTCTATCAGCACCCCGGCGTCAAAGAGGCCGCGGCCTTTGGGGTGCCTGATGACTACCGGGGCGAAACCGTAAAAGCGGTCATCGTGCCTGTTGACGGTGCCTCGCTTACCGCCGCGGACATCGAGGCTCACTGCCGCGGTCTGTTGGCGGTCTACAAGGTGCCCAAGATCATCGAGTTTCGCACCGAGCTCCCCAAAAGCCTGGTGGGTAAAGTACTGCGCCGGGTGCTCAAGGAGGAAGGAGCCGTTGCCGCCCCGGCCTCTTCTCCTTAACTTTTATGGAACTGCGCCGCACTATCCGCTACCACTGGCTGAAATTTCTCCGCCTCCAGGAAGATCCCAGAAGAATTGCCTGGGGCATGGCCCTGGGGGTATTCATCGGCATCACCCCCACCATTCCCTTCCATACGGTGGCCGCCTTGTCCCTGGCCGCGCTTTTGGGGGTCTCTCCGGTGACCGCCTTTATCGGCATCCAGATAGGCAACCCCTTGACGGTTGTGCCGATCTATCTTTCGGCCTATAAGCTGGGGCAATTTCTCCTTTACCACGGGCAACCTTTGGTTCTGCCGCAGACCTTTAGCTATGAAGCCTGGCTCCGGGTCCTCTGGCAAGGCGGCGTGGCCCTGCAGGTGGGGGGCGTCATCCTCGCCATTCCCCCGGCCCTGGTATCCTATTTCCTCACCCTGTGGATCGTGCAGCGCTACCGCCGGCGCAAGGCGAAAAAGGCTCTCGATGACCTCAACCTCTCCCAAAACCATACTGCATCGCCTGGGCCTAAAGCCTAAGAAGGCCCTGGGACAGCACTTTCTGCTCCATGCACACCAGGCCCGGCGCATTGTCGCGGCCCTGGAGGTAAGCGGCGCCGACACGGTGGTGGAGATCGGCGCGGGCCTGGGGGCCCTGACCGGCTTGTTGGCCCAGGCTGCCCGCCGGGTCATCGCCCTGGAACGGGACCCGGAACTGGCGGAATTTCTGAAAAACGAGCTGTTTCCCGAGACTCCGGGAGTTGAGGTCCTCTGCCAGGATGTGCTCAAGTTCGATTTTGAGGTGGCCAGCCGGGAGGCGGGCCGGCCCCTGGCCGTGGTGGGCAACCTGCCCTACCAGATCACTTCTCCCCTGCTGTTCCGGTTGATTGAGCTTCTCCCGGCGATCGCCCGGGCCGTGCTCATGATGCAGCAAGAGGTGGGGGCCCGCCTGGTGGTGCAGCCCGGCACCAAGGATTACGGGGTGCTTTCCGTGTTGGGACAGTATTACTTCCGGATCACCCGCCTGTTTTCGTTGTCTCCGGGCAATTTCTTCCCGCCGCCCCAGGTGGAGTCGCTGGTGCTGCGGCTCTTGCCCGAGACGCCGGCTAACCCGGCCCGCGACCCAGGCGTGCTCCAGCAAGTGGTCAAAACCGCGTTCGGCCATCGCCGCAAGACCCTGAACAACACCCTGGTGGCCCACGCCGCGGCCTTCGGTCTGACCCAGGAAGCTATGCACAACCTCTTGGCCGCCTTGAACATCGACCTGAAGCGCCGGGGCGAAACCCTGACCCTGGCGGAATTCGTGGAAATCAGCAATAAAGTGGAGTCAAAAAGAGAAACGCCAGATTCTTAGGGGCGGAAGTGGTCTTGCCCTGGTCCAGGCCAGCCGTCCCTAGAAAAATTGGGGTAATCAGAATGATTATGGTTTGACCGTGCAACTTCCCCCTCAAAGTTTAATATTGTCTAAGCTGCTTTCTTTTGAATTGTGCCGTAGGTACCCCCCCACTAAGCCTATTGCGCTATCCGGATCATATCTTTATTTTCCCCTAGCCCACTGATAAGTCTCTAATACCAAATTCGTATTGACATGCAACATATTATAGTTAATAATCCTCCCAAAACAAACCAATTGCGGGGGGATTGCTATGGGTCGACCCAAAGTGGTGATAGATGCAACATTAGCCGAAAAGGCTGAAGCTGCCTTAAAGGCTCTCCCGGATTCCAAGGTGTGCATTCGACTGAAGGCCATTATCAGTAGTGCCCACTATCCTATCAGTCTGGTGAGCTCGGTTTTTGGCACTGACCGAACCACGTTATGGCGATGGATCAAGCGTTTTGACGCCAAAGGCATAGCTGGTCTGGCCGATGAACCCAAAGGACATAAGCCCCCCAAGTTGGGAGCAGAACAGCGACAACAGGTGGCCAGTTGGCTGGAGCGAGGCTGCAATAGCCAAGGAGAACCTATCTTTTGGACTCTACAGAAACTCATGCTGGCCATAGAGACGGAGTTCGGCATCTCCTTGGGGCAAACCGCCACTTGGGACTTAGTGCACCAATTGGGCTTTCGGCAAAAGGTGCCACGCCCCCGACATGCCAGGGCGGATAAGCACGCCCAGGATTCGTTTAAAAAAACAATCCCATGGTGTTCTTTTTTGACGAAAGTCGTTTCGGACTACACCCCTGCGTAGGGCGTTGTTGGGCGCGGAAAGGAGTTCGGGTCTCCGCGCCAGTAAACCCGAGTTACCAGAATTTCTATGTTTATTCTGGGGTTTCTCCATTAACCGGAGATGCCTTTTCCCTGTTCTTACCTTGGGTTAATACGGAGATGATGAACCTCTACTTGGCGGAGCTGTCGACTGCTTTTCCAGACATGAAAATCATGTTGATCTGGGATCAGGCCGGTTGGCATAAATCCAACTCTTTAAAAGTGCCTGAAAATATTTTTCTTAAATCTCTGCCACCCTATTCCCCTGAGCTTAATCCGGTAGAAAAGTTGTGGCAGTGGCTAAAAAAACACGTTTGTCGCAACCGACTTTTTGCATACCTGGATGACCTGATGGATATCATTGCAGCGACTTTGATAAACCTACCCCCTAGCCGCTTCATGGAACTTTGTCAGTGTTCTTATTTGTTGCAATAGAAAGCGAAAATGGTAT
>JARRQO010000043.1:0-11923 GCA_037381685.1 Deltaproteobacteria bacterium
GATGGTAAAGAAATGGCATGCAGACGGTGGCGATGAGCAATTTCGCTTCGATTACGATCTTGATCAGAATTCCTTAGTGATAGATTTAGGTGGATATAAAGGACAATGGGCTAGTGACATTTTTTCTCGTTATAGATGTAATATAATAGTATTTGAGCCGGTAAAAGACTTTGCTCAAAAGATAGAAAAAAGGTTCGCTAAAAATGAAAAGATAGTTATAGAAACTTATGGATTAGGGGGTTTAACAAGGAAGGAGCTCATGGGAATAAATGGTGAGGGCAGCTCAATGTTTACTAATAGTGAAATTAAAGAACAGGTTACGATAATTGATGTTGTAGAGTGGATTGATAAAAATAGTATAAACTTTATTGATTTAATGAAAATTAATATAGAAGGTGGGGAATATGAACTACTGGAAAGGTTGATCGATAGCGGATTGATCAGTATAATACAGAATATTCAAATTCAGTTTCACATTATTTCTCAAGATTCTGATCATCGTATGGAAACTATTCAAGAACATTTAAGAAAAACTCATGTTCCAACGTATCAGTATAGGTTTGTTTGGGAAAATTGGAAAAAAATAATCTAAAGAAATATATCTTTAAAAATGATTCCTAATCCTCCGGTGGCGGAAGCGCAGGCCACTTATTGCCATCAGATGATGCAGTCCACGGGTATTTTGACAGACAGGGCGGCTGGAATAGGCGCATGCAAAAAAGATGAATAATCGTCTGAGATTCTTTCTGAATCGGGTAATTAATGTGCTGCGCCCCGCTCCCCGATACCTGCCGCTGACTGTGGAGCAGGTTCTGGCCAACCAGAACAGCCTTGATCTGGTCGAGGGTTTTAACGACCTATATTATTCCAGCGGGATGGCCCGGAACCTTAACTGGCGCGGCATGGAGATGATAAAAAACCCATGTGATCTTTGGAATATTGTTGAATTGATGCAGCGACTACGGCCCGTGGTTATTCTTGAAACGGGAACCCATCATGGGGCCTCGGCTATTTTCTATGCCGAGATGGCCAAACTTTTCGATATTGCCTGCACGGTCATAACCATTGACATCAACCCGAAATGGAGCATTGCTCCCGAGAGCAAAAATATCGTTTCCCTGGTGGGATATTCCGTGGATCCCGAGATCGTGGAAAAGGCGGAAGCAATCATTAGGGGGAAAACCGAAAAGAATCCGGGCCATGTGATGGTTATGCTAGATTCGGACCATTCCGAGGCCAATGTGAGCCAGGAGCTTGAATTGTTTCATCCCTTGGTTACGGTGGACTCCTATCTTATCGTGGAGGATACCAATATCAATGGGCATCCGGTGGCGCCGGAGCATGGCCCCGGCCCCTGGGAGGCGGTTGACAAGTTCCTGGCCGGGCATGCCGAATTTGTCCCCGACCGCGACTGTGAACGATTCCTGCTCACCTTCAATCCCCGAGGCTGGTTGAAACGGATAAAATAATCGACTCCTTCCCCTGGTAAAGACGATGGAAATAACTGTTTGTATTCCGGCGTATAACCGTCCCGAACTTTTGCCCCCGCTGCTAGACTCCATCTTGAACCAGAGTTTTGACAGCTACAATATCGTGATTTGCGAAGATGACTCGCCTCAGCGGCGAGAAATACGGGAAGTGGCCTCTCGATATCGCGAGTTGCATCCGGGACTTATTCAATACTTCGAAAACGAAGAAAACCTGGGATTTGACGGCAACGTGAGACGGCTGTTTGAGAAAGCTGACGGGGAATATTGCCTACTCATGGGCAATGACGACCTGTTGTGCCCGGGGGCTTTGGCCACCGTGGCCAGCGCTTTGGCGCGTTATGCCGAGGTGGGGGTGGTGATGCGGAGTTACGCCACCTTCGAGGGGGACCCGGTAAACATTAAGCAGGTCCACCGGTATTTCGATACGGAGCGCTTTTTTCCGGCCGGTCCGGATACCATAGCAACGTTTTTCCGCCGGTCGGTGGTGTTACCGGGGGTCACCATTCACCGGGAATCGGCTTTGCAATATGCCACCGACAAATTTGATGGCACGGCGCTTTACCAAGTATATCTGGTGGCCAATATCCTGGCGAATAAAAACGGGGTGTTTCTGCCGGAAATATTGGCCCTGAACCGGCATGGCAGCATCCCAGAATTGGGGCATAACCCCAAAGAAAGGGTGGGGTTCGTGCCGACCCAGCAACCCCCGGAGTCATCGATATATTTCGTCAAGGGAATGTTGGATATCGCCAGTTATATCGAGGCCGAGCGGGGCATTAAGATCTATGAAAAAATCCTGAAGGATATCGGCAATTATTCCTATCCCATCCTGTCGATTCAAGCCGAGCGAAAATTGTCGGTCTTTCTGCGTTACGCCTACCGCTTGGCGCAGTTGGGCTTCTGGAAAAATGAAAGGTTCTATTTGTATCTTTTGGGGTTATTGATCCTGGGCCCGGCCCGGATGGACGATCTGGTCAGGCTTATAAAAGAAAAGATGGGCTTCACCCCGGTGCTGGGGGGAATCTATACCGGGCGGTCTCTCGGCTGATGCGTATTCTGCTGATCGGGGATTGGCACTCTGAAGTTCATGAGGAGTGGATATATCGAGCTTTTCAGACGCTGGGCCACGAAGTCTATCCATTCCGCTGGCAGCGATACTTCCAACTGGATCAGCCCCTGAGCGGTCCGGCCGGAAAACTGGCGCAATATGTTCTCAGAGCCCAAAACCGGTTTATCATCGGTCCCCGGGTGGCGGCTCTGAACCGGGAGGTGCTGCAGGAGGCAGAGAGGTTCGGCCCGGATCTGGTCTTTGTGTACCGGGGGACCCATATTTGGCCGGAAACCCTGCGACGGCTCAAGGCCGGGCATCCGGGCGCGGTGCTGGCCGGTTATAATAACGATAACCCCTTCGGTTCCGGGCAGGTTCGGGGACTCTGGCGGTTTTTTCTGCGGGGCCTTCCGGACTATGATCTGGTGCTGGCCTACCGGCCGCAAAATCTGACGGATTTCAAGATGGCCGGAGCCAAACGGGTGGAGTTGCTGCGGTCCTGGTTTGTCCCAGAACGCAACCATCCGGTGGAACTCTCCCAGGAAGACCGGGAGGAGTACGGCAGTGAGGTGGTCTTTGCGGGCAACTACGAACCCGAAGGCAGGCTGGAGTGGCTGGAAGAGGTCAGTAAGGCGGGATTCCAGTTGAAGCTGTTTGGGCCGGGGCAGTACTGGGATAAGGTACTCCGCCGCTCTCCATATCTGTCCCATCTAGCGCCGGTCCGCCAGGTTTGGGGTGAAGATTATAATAAGGCGCTATGCGGGGCGAAGGTGGCCCTTTGTCTTTTATCTAAAATGAATCTAGACACTTATACGCGGCGCTGTTTTGAGATCCCCGCTACCAAGACAATGCTGCTCTCGGAGTATACTGATGATTTGGCCACCCTCTATGTAGAGGGAGAAGAGGCTGAATTTTTCCGGTCCAAGCAAGAGTTGATCGCCAAATTAAGACGCTACGTGGCCGATGAGGCCCTCAGGCGCCGGGTGGCGGAAGCGGGCTATCGACGGGTGGTGGCAGACGGCCATGATGTGGTATCCCGGATGCGCCAGGTGATTACCTGGGTCAATGAACTGAGGCAGGGTCCGCAGTGAGAGACGCAACCCCTTTCCTCGAGGCTGAATCTTGGGCGATGAGATTGTGCCGCCGTTTGGGCCTGAAGGGCCTGGCCTGGGCGCTCAGGCGGCTGCACTGTCCCGTAGGCCAGGAGGCTCTGGTGCTGGAAGTGGGCTCTGGAGAAAATCCTTATCCCCGGGCCAACGTCCTGCTGGATGCCTATGAGGAGACGCGGCAGAGGCATTGGGCCCCGCTCAAGGTGGATCGTCCCCTGGTGGTCGGCTTTATCGAGAACCTGCCCTTTAAAACCGGGAGCTTTGATTTTTTGATCGCCTCACATGTGTTGGAACATTCACTTTATCCCGCAAAGGCCCTGAACGAGTTTCAGCGGGTGGCTCAAGCCGGTTATATTGAGGTTCCGGACGCATTTTTCGAGCGCCTCAACCCTTATAAAGACCATCGCTGTGAGATAACTTTGCGGCAAGGAGTTCTCTGGATCCGCAAGAAGCCCTTTTGGGTATTGGATCAAGACTTGGTTGAACTTTATGAAGACAGGGTCAAGGCCTCTTTTACCAAGGATTTTATGAGGCACGATCCCTTTATCTTTCATGTGCGCTATTATTGGAATGATAAAGTCCGGTTTCAGATCATCAACCCGGAAACGGATTCCACCTGGGATCCTCCTAAAGACGACGCGGTAAGCTGCCCTCATCCGGGCCGGCAAAGAGGCGGGCGGGCGTTGGTGGTCGACGCGCTCAGATATTTGTGGTCGCAGAACAGGCGAAACCGGCAAATTGATTTGCGTGAACTCTTGATTTGCCCGGCCTGCGGCTCGGAAAAATTAAAATCGGAGGCAAATTTTTTGCAGTGCAGGGCCTGCAAGGCGCAGTATGAGGTCAGAAGCAAAGTGCCAATAATGTATCCGGAATAATTATTAGATGATCTGGGAAGGATTAATTGGGCTTGAGAATTGCCCCAGGAATGGTTAACAGCAATAAGCCCTCCGGCTGGTGGGTTTAACAAATTCTGGAAGAATTATGCTACCATGGCAGTGCTGAGACCAGCTGTCGGAATAGAGACTTGGTTTTTTTAAGAATCCTGATGACTGTTTGCAAACATAATCGGAGGCTTGACCAGGCTGATGGAAAATATATTTAAAGACCAAACCATATTGATAACCGGGGCGGCGGGTTCCGTAGGGCAGGAGTTGATCCGCCAATTGCTGCCGTTGAGGCCGGCGGAAATTCGGGTCCTGGACAACAATGAATCCGAATTGTTTCTCATGAGTGAACAATATCGGAAACAGGCGAACTTCACCGCCTACTTCGGTGACGTGCGGGATATTCACAAGATCTCCACCGTGGCTAGAGGGGCTGACATGATGTTTCATTGTGCCGCCCTCAAGCATGTTTATTTCTCGGAATACAATCCCTTCGACGCGGTCCAGACCAACATTTTGGGAGTGCAGAATATCATTCAAGCCGGCATTGCCAACGAGGTGAAGCGGGTCATTTTCACCAGCAGCGATAAAGCCGTGAATCCCACCAACGTCATGGGAACTTCCAAGCTGATGGGGGAGCGCCTGATCACCGCAGCAAACGTGGTGAACCATAAACGGAACCAGTGTTTCTCCAGTGTGCGCTTCGGCAACGTTCTGGGCTCGCGGGGCTCGGTTTTCCGGATCTTTGTTGACCAGATAAAAAAAGGTGAGCCGGTGACGATCACGGATCCAGGTATGACCCGTTTCATTATGTCCCTGGAACGTGCCGCCGAGCTGGTCCTGAAAGGTGCAATCTTGGCTCGGGGTGGAGAGGTGATGGTCACCAAAATGAACGTTATCTCCATCTTGGATCTGGCTAAAGTTATGATTGAAATTCTGGCCCCTTTTTTCCGGCGCGACCCGAATAAAGTGGCCATCGAATTCATTGGCGCCAAGCCTGGTGAGAAGATGTATGAGGAGCTGATGAATAACGAAGAAGTCGGCCGCACAATAGAGCTGGCAGAGATGTTTGTGGTATTGCCTGCCTTCCGGGCCATTTACGGTAATATTGATTACACCTATCCCAGTGCCCAGGGTAAGCGAGTGAAGCGCGCCTATAATTCCAGCCAGGAGGAGAAGCTTAGCAGTGATGAGCTAAAAACCTTCCTGATCAACAACCGTCTTCTGCCCCTGGATCTTTCCCCCACGGAAAAGGGACAAAGGCTGGCGGCATGCGAATCCTGATCCTGGGAGGCGATGGCTACTTAGGCTGGCCCACGGCCATGTACCTCTCCAGACGGGGCCACACAGTTGCCGTAGTGGACAACTATTTCCGCCGCCAGGCCTGTTTGGAACTGAACCGGGAGCCCCTGTTTCCCATTCCCACTCTTCCGCAGAGGGCCGGGCTTTGGGAGGCTCTGAGCGGGCAAAAGATCGGGGTGGAAATCGGCGATGTCTGTGACTACCAGTTCCTGAAGAGCGTCTTCCAGGAATTTCAACCGGAGGGGGTGGTGCATTACGCCGAACAACCGGCCGCGCCTTACTCCATGATGGGCCATAAAGAGGCGGTTTTTACAATCACTAACAACCTGGTCTCAACTGCCAATGTCGTTTATGCAGTGAAAGAGACCAATCCGGCTTGTCACATTGTCAAACTCGGTACCATGGGCGTGTATGGCACCCCTAATATTGATATTGAAGAAGGTTACTTGGAGGTGGCGCATAAGGGCCGGAAGCATCGGTTTCTCTACCCGAAGACGCCGGGCTCACTTTATCACCTGACCAAGGCCCAGGACGGAGACCTCTTATATTTCTACTGCCGCATGTGGGGCATTCGGGTGACTGACTTGAACCAGGGGCCGGTTTACGGTATTGTTACTGACGAGTCCCGGCAGAATGAACAGTTGTTTTCGATATTCAATTATGACGATATCTTTGGCACTGTGCTGAACCGTTTTCTGGTACAGGCCATGGCTGGGGTGCCGTTAACCGTTTACGGCAAGGGTGGCCAGACGCGGGGTTATCTCAACATTAAGGATACGATGGCTTGCGTGGAACTAGCCTTGACCAACCCCGCAGCAACCGGAGAATATCGGGTTTTAAATCAGCTCGTTGAGACCTTTTCTGTTAACGACTTGGCCCAAAAAGTGCAAGAAACCGGACGCGATATGGGGCTCACCGTTAAGATCCAGCATCTTCCCAATCCACGTCTCGAAGCTGAAGAACATTATTATAATCCAATTCATACTGGCTTGTTTGCTCTGGGATTGCAACCCCATTACCTCGATAACGCCACTCTCCAGAGAATGCTACAATTGGTGCAAGAAAAACGGGACCGTATTGATCTCAGCCTGATCCTACCTGGAGTGCGATGGTAGTTTTAAAGAGTACCCCTGTTTATTTTAAGCCAGCTGAGCTCCATAAGACTAAAATAAAGTGCCAATTAAGTATCAAAAACCATTACTTAAGACTTTTTGAATAATTTGCCAGAAGAAAAGCTATGAGACAAAATAATACCTGTCCGATATGTAATGCAAAAGAGGTGGAATATAGGACTTTGGTGAGTCAGGGTAGAGTGCCCCAAATATCCAAGCCGGGCCAATTACTTAATGTGATGATATGTTCAGCCTGTGGGCACGGTCAACGCAGCGAGACCAGAGATTTTAACACCAATCTCCAGATGCAGCAGGAAACGTTTGAACGGAACGTGCCAGAGCCCGATATCCGTGAAACGCGCTGGCCCCGCCGGACTGCGATGATCGCCTCGGAAATCAGGAGATTGGCCCGACCCGGCAAGGCCCTGGATATCGGGTGCCATACGGGCATCTGGTTGGCAACTCTGGGGGAGGGGTGGGAAAAATACGGGGTGGAGATCAATCGGGTCGCGGCTCCGGTGGCCCGCCGGTTCAGCCAGGCCGAGGTTTTTTGTGGTCCTTTCGAGTCTTATGATTGCGGGTCGGTGTCCTTTGATCTGATCACCGCGTTTGCCCTCATCGAACATCTTTCCAACCCCCAGGTGCTGGTGGAATTGGCCTATGAGCATCTGGCGCCGGGTGGGTTACTGGTGCTGATGACCGGGGACCGGGAAAGCCGGGTGGCCCAGGCAATGGGGTCGGATTGGCCGCTATACTGGTCCCCCAACCATATCAGTTTCTTCAGCGCCCGCTCTCTCTGCCGGCTGGTCCAAAATTATGGTTTTGACGTGGTGCGCCAGGAATGGCGTTTTATGTATACTTCAAGGGGCTTGGCGTCGCCAATTCTTAAATCCATGCTGAAGTTAAAGGAAATATTGCGGATAAATACCTCGCCGATCTATGATCATTACTACTGTTACGCCAGAAAACCCGTGTGAGTTACAAGCAATGCGTCCACAAATATCGGTCATGACCGCCCCGGTGCCGCGCGGGCGCTATTTTTTTAAAGAGCCTCTGAAGCAATTAGCCAAAAAGATCAGGGGTGTTTTTATCCCGAGGCCGGCTTTTCTGAAATCGAAGTATGGGGGTAATTTCCAGCGTACCCGCAGCACAGTTGAAGGCTTGCAAAAGATCGGCGTCAACGTAAATTATAATCCTATTCGAAAAAATGAGGTGGGTGAAGTTCTCTATGTACCGAGTTGTTTTGACGCTTTACGGCAGGCGATTCAAATGAAGCGGTCCGGATTTATCCGAAGGTTATTGGCAGGGCCTAATCTGGTGGAATTCCCTACGGACAGCCGCGAACTGATTGCTGCAGCTGAAATTGATGTTTACATCGTTCCGGATCACACATCGCAGTATCTATATATCCAGGACTGTCCGGAGTTAAACGGCCGTTGTCGAACGGTGCCCACCGGGGTGGACACCGATTATTGGCAGCCGGCGATGGCCCGGGGCGAGCGCCCCAACATCGTGATCTATATTAAACAATTCCTGGAATCGGTAAACCCGGATGAAATCATCTCATGGCTGATGGGGGTCGGGTACCGGGTGGAAATCCTCCGGTATGGTTCCTATACCCATGGCCAATTTTTGCAGGCCTTGCAACAGGCCAAGTTGATGGTGGGATTTACCCGGTCGGAAAGCCAGGGAGTCGCCTGGTCGGAAGCATGGTCCGCGGATGTGCCTACCCTGATTGTGAGAAATGAGATAGTTACCCATCGTCATAAAACCTATCGCTGCTCCACCGCGCCCTATCTTTCTGATCAAACCGGGATGTTCTTTAACGATCTGCAGGATTTTAAGCTGGTATTCAAAAATTGGGAAATGAATCAGGATAAGTTTAATCCCAGACAGTGGGTATTGGATAATCTCTCTGATGAAAAATGCGCAGAAAAATTATGTAAGTTAGCAGAAATATAATATTAACGGTTATGTTCCCAGAGTTGAAACCTTATGTGGAATGGCGGGACGAAAAAATTACCCCTTCCGATTCAGCATTGAAAAAAAGCTCCGGGTGGAATGACCCTGCTGCTTCTTCTTGAACCAAGTATAAGCGCTTCATTTTTCCTGGCTTTTTCTCTAATCTTATGAGTTTTATAGGAAAAACATTTTCAAGCCTGAAAAGGCTCTTACTAAAGCAACGTTTTATTCAGCGGTTTTGGGGCGCATTTCGCAGACACCAATTATTGCGAGAGTATGAGGCGCGTCGGGAATATTATGCCCGGCGGGCTCAAGAAAAAAACTTAGTTTACCGTGAGTCCGATAGCCTTGCGGCCATCCGCACCCGGTTGAAGCAGCGCGGTTACCAGCCACCTGGCCGCAAGATGGGCGAGATTCATACCTTTGCCTTTATGCCCGATCTGGGCTGGCATCGGGAATTGTTAACGGATTTAGCCAATCTCGGACCATTGACGGTATTCGACTATGTTGCCCAGGGGTTCAGGTGGGAGGAGTTTGGGAAGGCTGACCGGTCCGGTTTACTCCGACGCCGGGAAATGAACGAAATGTTCACGGCCGCTTTAAAAAAAGCTCACGAATCCCGACCGGTGGACTGGGTTTTTGTCTATGCCAGTGGCATCGAAATTTCCGCAGCGACTATTCAGCGGATCACCCAAGAGCTGGGCATACCCACGGTTAACATGTGCCTTGATGATAAGCAGAGTTGGACCGGCCCCTTTATGGGAGATCACTATGGCGGGCAGGTGGGCATTGCGTCGGCTTTTGATCTTTCCTGGACTTCGGCTCGGGTTGCCTGTGAATGGTATTTGGTGGAGGGAGGAAGACCGATTTATCTGCCTGAGGGGTTTAATGCCACAATTTATCAACCTATGAATATCGTTAAAGATATCTCGGTCAGTTTTATCGGGGGAGGTTACGGTTATCGTCCTGCGGTCATCAATTATCTCTCAAGGCACGGAGTGCCGATTCAAACTTTCGGATACGGCTGGCCTCAATCCGGGTGGGTGGATAATATCGTGGAAATAATCAATCGCAGCGTCATAAACCTGGGAATGGGCGGCATCGGCTATTTAGAGGCAATAACCAATGTAAAAGGCCGAGATTTCGAAATACCTGGCACTGGCGGGGGAGTTTATCTGACTTCCTTCAACCCGGATTTGGCTCAGAACTTTATCATTGGCGAGGAAATTCTCTGCTATAGCAGTCGTGCGGAGATGCTGGAGTTGATCAGGTATTATCTCGCTCATCCAGAAGAAGCGGGGATCATCGCGGCCCGGGGACGGGAGCGCTGCCTTCGGGAACATCGCTGGCTGCACCGTTACCAAAAGGTCCTTGAGATTCTGGGGATTTTGTCTGCAGAGTGGACTGGCCGAGATCGGACAGCAGTTGTGGATAAAATGAGAGATTAAAATCTCGGGGTTAACCGAATCATGATTATAGCAACTTTTTTAATGGCTATAACCGGAGAATGTCTTGTCTGCCCCAGTTCTTTTTGACCGTCTCCGTTGGCGTGATCCGATGCAGGGGACCCAGCTGGAGCCTATAATCTCTGCCCGAACCCCGGCCGGCGTGCCGCTGTTTGGCGCTTTGCGTGTGGCAGGCACCAGTTATGGTTATCCGATTGTGGATTGCGTGGCCCGCCTGACCCCAGAGCTCGCCCAGCGATATGCCGAATGGTTGACCCCGTTCGAGTTACAACCTCCGCCTGACTCCGGCGGGTCAGCCATGACTTTTCAGCCCGAATCGACGGTGGAAAGTTTTGGCTTCCAATGGACCTTTAATACCGCCATGCGTTCTGAAGCCGATTTGCGCTGGCGGGTGGCCGAAAGATTTAAGGTCCCGCCGTCCACTTTTGCCGAGAAATTGGTGCTCGATGCTGGCACCGGGACGGGAGATCAATCACGATTTATTTCGGATCAAGGGGCCCAGGTGGTTTCCGTGGACCTATCCGCGGCCATCGAGGTAGCGGCATTACGGCAAGGCTAAACGTTGGTTGGGGCGCCTCCGAATAGCCTGGCATCTGGGCTTGCGCCAGCGGTTGAGCCGCATGGAACGCTATAAGTTGCTGTTACTTAGCGGTAATCTTGCGGCTCTCTCCTATATTCCCTTATTAGGTAAGTTACTGAAACTAACTACCGTCTCTTATTCTGAACTTATGCCGGATTTTAAAACTACCTGGACCAATACGTTTGACGGCTATGGTAATCATAGCTATCAGCGAGTTATAACGCCGGAGGAATTTTGGCATTATTTTGAATTGGCAGGTGATATGGAACGGCTCTATCAGGAAGAGACCGTGGTAGTGGCTAAAAAAAGATAATAAAACTCATATTTGTAATGGAGATACATTTTTCTAATTAGTGATAGGCCTATGCAGAGCCTTCAGATACAATTGTCTTGCTTAGTTTAGGTTTAATGTACCCTTTCTGGTAATAATAAGGATCATAATTTGAAGAACTTCAAGAAATATGTTCGACTGATTAGAAATAATTTTACACTAAATCCGCAGTACATTTTTTTCTATTTACGTCATGCGTTGACGTTGTTTCTCTTGAATTTAGAGACTAGCAAACAGTTTGCAGATAATTATGGTGACTTTCACCGCAAAAGGGACTTGCGTGACCACAGATTATTGAACCCGACTAGCGAAGGCGGAGCTATTTTGGGGGAAGTTGTTTGTTTCGCAAGCAGTGAAAAAGTGGGCCAGGGAAAGATCCTGTTTGCTGGGGACAGAAACGATGTTAAAGAGATCTGGTCGAAGTTCTTTCCAAAAAACCAAATGGTAACCTGCGGATTACATGAGATGGATCATCTATGGAACTTCGAGTTTTCTCCACCTGAAAGCCTCAGGCCCATGAGATTCCGCCTCATTGTATCTCAGGCGATGATCGAACATTTGATTGATCCATTCAAGCATGTAGGCGATCTTGTATCGTTACTGGATAATGGTGGAGTCTTAGTGCTTAATTCAGTCCTG
>JARRQO010000044.1:0-12320 GCA_037381685.1 Deltaproteobacteria bacterium
CCGTTGGTGGAAATCACCGCCCGCATGCCCTGGGCCACGGTCCGTTCCACCAGGTCCGGCAAGTCCGGCCGCATCAAGGGTTCGCCCCCGGAAAACAACACCACCGGCACGCCGAACTGTCTGAGGTCCTTGAGCAGGGCCAGGCCTTCCACGTGTCCCAGCTCATCCGGCGCCGCGCCCGCGGTGGCCCGGGCATAGCAGTGCACACACTTGAGGTTGCACTGCCTCGTGACGTTCCAGACCACCACCGGCTTTTTGTCCGCGGCAAACTGCAGCAAATGGGACGGAACCTCCTGGGCCCGGCGCTCCCGGTAGCGCAGCGCATCACCGGCTTCCACCGCGCCGCAATAGAGCTTGGAGACTCCGATCATGGGGGCTCGCTTACTCTCTGAACAGGCTTGTCTGGTAGTATTCCCGGATGACCCGGTTGAGATAGGCGTCCAGGTCGCTGAGGGCTTCCCGGGTGAGAATAAACTGGTCCTGCGAGGTGCGGTCCCGGACCAGTTTCAGGGCGTATTCCAGATCCTTGGACATTTCCTGGCATACGGACAGCGCCGAAGTATCCCGGCTCACGGCCTGCCGGAAAATTTCATCCTCGGCGTCGGGTTCGAAATTCAGCTGAATCCCGTGATTATCCAGGAACTTTTCTTCAAACAGATGGACTTGGTCATGCAGCCGGGCCATCTCCTCAAACGCGGTTCTCAGATCACAGTCCCAGTGGTAATACTGGTCGGCCAGCAATTCCACCCTGGTCTCGGTGAGAGGAAAGTGGTACCGGTTGAGCAATTCCGCTTCCCGCCGCCAAATGGACTCCTTAAGAATCTGCCGTTCCTTGGCGGCCGCTTGGTTAAATCTCTTCTTAAAATCGGCATCCTGCGGTTCGGCCAGCAGGCGCGCCAATTCCTCCTCAGATTGTTCAATCAGTTCCGGGGTGACCACCAGTTCCATGACCGGCGTGGAGGGTAGCCGTTTTTCAAAGCGGATGAGCACCCGCTCAATGACGCTGACCAGGCCCCGGGCCCCGGTTTTTTCCAGCGCGGCCTGCTCCGCCAGCTTCCTCAGCGCCGCGTCCTCAAAGGTGATGTCAATGCCGTAGGCCCTGAAATCCCGTTTTTTGCTGGTGATGATGGGATTGTTGGGATTTTGCAGAATTTCATAGAGATCATCGGCCGTGAGTTCCTCCAGCACCGCGATCACCGGCAGCCGGCCCACAAACTCCGATTCAAAGCCGAACTTGATCAGGTCTTCCGCGGTGACATGTTGGAGAAACACGCGATCCTGGTCCCGGGAAGTGATTTCCCCCCGAAAGCCGATTTCCTGCTTGCTGAGGCGCTCCTTGACGAACTTGTCCAGCCCGTTGAAGGCCCCGCTGACAATGAACAGGATATGCCGGGTGTTGAGGGTGCGTTTTTCCTTTTTCCCGGTGCGGCGGTAGTGTTCGATGGCCTGGATCTGGGAGACCGGATCATGGGCCACCTTGAGGTCCACCTCCGTTTCTTCCATGGGCTTGAGCAAGGCCCGCTGCACGCCGCTGCGCGACACATCCGGCCCGCCCCAGGCATGCCCGGAAGAGGCGATCTTGTCGATTTCATCGATGTAGATGATGCCGTATTGGGCCAGATCCAGGTCGTCGCCCGCGGCATAGACCAGGTCCCGGACCAGATCTTCCACGTCACCGCCCACATAGCCGGTTTCGCTGAACTTGGTGGCGTCGCCTTTGATAAAAGGGACCCCGATCTTTTTGGCGATGAGCTTGACCAGATACGTCTTGCCCACCCCGGTGGGGCCGACGAGGACAATATTGTTCTTAATCGAACCCACCCCGGGTTCCGGATCCCGTCCCATTTCCAGGGAATGGCGGATGCGGTTGAAATGGGTGCACACCTTGGTGGCTAAAACACTTTTGGCCAGATCCTGCTTGATCACATACTCATTAAGGTAGGCTTCCAACTCCTCCGGCTTCAAGTCGAATTTTATCTGGCTAAGTTTGCCGTTTTTAATCTGGCTATTACCGTCTTTGTCCGGTTTGGCCACCCAATGCGGGGCCAACACTTTAATACGATTGCCATATTTTTTGCTGAGATAATCACTCAGTTCTTTTTCAAGTTCTTTTGGATCCGGAATTTTTTCCATATATATACTCTTGGCTGACTACAATGGTAATGCAGTGCCGGTAATAATATTTTTTAAATTATAACTATCCGCCGACGTAGTTGCAAGAGAAGGTGGGGCTTTCGTCCCGGTATCTGCCGGAAGGGGAGTACCCTGAAAGCATCACCCCCAAGGGCCGCAATATCAGTGGCACAGGCCTCTGGCCGGTGCGAGGCCACCTTGCTTGAAAATATCTTGGTGGCACAGGCGTCTCGCCGGTGTAGATGTAGAAATGTGGGGCGAAAAAGCCAAACCATCCCGCCGTTGCCGCGGTTTCCCCCGGAAGTACAAACTTTCCAGCCTGTGCGGCTTAGGCTGAAGCCTGCGGCTATCTTATTTTACCTAAGGCACTTTTAGCAAGAAGTATAATCGGCTTTCTAATCGCGAACTTGGCGTTGTGTCCCGGATTTCTCTTTCCAAACTTGAGACCTTTGCGAAATTCTCATCATCTGTCACTCTGAGGGAGCGAAACGGCCAAAGAATCTATTAAGTAAAGGGAAATGCGAGATCCTGCGCGGCGCTCAGGATGACAAAATGGCTTTTTTACAGAAATCTGAAGCTCCAGCTTCACATTCCCCCTCCCCCGTTGGAAGGGGCTCAGGGTGAGGGGGAAAAAGGAAAAATGTGTCCCCCGCGTTTGAGGACGCCTCGGCAGACCCCTCCATTCCTGACTTTTGCTGGATATGCCTGGAACCCGGCCCAGGGTGTAATTTTCTGGTCCAAGGGAGTTGACCTGGCCCATAATCGGCCCCACAATGAGATCAGCGAGCCCCAGCCGCGACCTTGGCAAACCTGCTTGCTCGCGCTTCGGAGGACCATGGATTCACCCTTTCTGCAAGCCCTGGCCCAGCCCAGGCCCGATCCCGGCGGCGGCGCGGCTGCGGCCCACGGCGCGGCCCTGGGTTTGGCCCTGCTGGAAAAAGTGGTCAAACTTGAGCAACGCCGGCAAGAGCACGGGAACCGGGCCGATGCTCGTTGGGATGACCTGGTAAGACGGGCGCGGCAGGGGGCCGCAGCCCTGAGGCGCTTGCAAGACGCGGATGTCCAAGCCTATTTCAACCTTACCCGGGCTAAAAGCCGTGATGATCCCGGAAAACTGGCCGAGGCCCTGGAAGAGGCTCTGGGCTGTCCTCTCCGCATCATGCAGCAGGCCCAGGAGGCAATAGCCCTGGTTTTCCAGGCCGGGGGCCGCTGTAAAACCCACTTGCTCTCCGATTTGCTGGTGGCCTGTGAGCTTTTGGGCGGAGCTTTACGGGGCGCGTATCACATTGCCCAGGCCAACCTGCTTTTCATGCGCGACGATTCCAGACGCCGCGTTTGGGCCGCTGACCTGGCCCACACCCTCAAAGCCGCGGAAGACCTCTTGCAGCAAGTGACCGCCGACCTTTTGGAAAGACTATCATGTCGCTGATTATCGCCGCCGACAACCTGAATGCCGTAAATCCCGTGGTGGGCCAGGCCCTGCTCACCCTTGACCCCCATCCCCTTCAGGAACTTGCCCGCCGCCTCGAGCAGGCCGGGGCCGATTTGCTCGATATCAACCCCGGCTACCTCGCCCCCCGCCATCTGGACCGCATGGCTTTCATGGTGGAGGCGGTGCAGGAGGTCACGGAGTTGCGCCTCCTCCTGGACAGCCCCAACGCCCGGGCCCTGGCCCGGGGTTTGGAGGTCTGCCGCCGGCCGCCCCTGCTCAACGCCTGCACCCTGGAGGATGACAAACTCAGGGGGATTTTGCCCCTGGCCGCAACTCACCGTACCGATTTGGTCATGCTGCTTTTGGATGCCCGGTCTTTTCCCGCGGCCTCTCTGGAAGGCAAAATTACCCTAGCGGTAGAACTGCGGGAGCAGGCTTTGGCCGCGGGGCTGGCGGACGAACAATTGATTTTCGACCCGGTCCTGCCCAACCTCACCTGGCCCGACGCCTGGGAGCAGACCGCCGCGGTAGTTAAGAGTGCGCGGCTGCTCAGTGGCGGCGCCATCTGGCCGGAGCCGGCCCGGACCATGGCGGGGCTCTCCAATCTCAGAAGCGGCCTCCGGCACACCTATCCCGTCCAGTTGGAAGAGGCCGTGCTGGGGGTTTTAGCCGGCGCGGGTTTACAGATCGCCCTGCTGGACGTGCTGCAACCGCCCCTGATGACACCGTCAGGCTCATCAATCAGGGGGTGTGATTATCATAACTGCGCCCCACCTGATCCCCCCCGCCCCTCGGGCCCGGTATTAAAGCTTATTACTTTAGTTTATTTAACAATTCGTCCGAGGTGAAATGTATCCCTTGGGTCATCAGAAAGACATTGATCCAGGCGAGCAGGTGGGGGCTATCGGGGCGGACCGCAATGCCCACGAAGTCCGGCAGATCCTGGAGAACGTCAATTTCCAGATTGACCGCGGCGCTGGGATTTTCCTTAAGAAAACGTTTGATGATGATATCGTCATCAAGTAAGGCGAAGCACTTGCCTTTTTGCACTGCCGCCAGTTCAGCCGCGAAGGAGTCGTATTCCTTCAGGGTGGCGCGGCGAAAGTTTTTTTGGGCTAAGAGCACATTGCTACTGCCCCGAACCACCCCGATGCATGCGGTGGTATTTCTAATATCTTGATGGGGGAATTTTTCTTGTTCCAGCAGCCGTTGGCGCCGATTGACCAGCAAGGCCAGATGCATGGTCAGGTAGGGGGTGGAGAAGTAGACCATCTTGGCCCGGTGGGGGGTTATAGTGAGCAGGGAGATGCCCAGATCGGCTTGTTTATCGGCTACTTGCCGGATTACGCCGTCAAAGGTGGGGGAGGTGCGAACAAACTCCGCCTTGACGCCAAATGCTTGGGCGATATTTCGGGCGAGCCGGGCCTCGAACTCCTGAGGACGCTCGTTCGTCCCGGTGGCAAGCCTGGGGAAGTTGTCGGCGGCCACCATGGCCACGACGATCTTCTGGTTTTGCAATATCCTCTGGATGTCATGGGGAAACGGCTGGGCCCAAGCCTGGAGGGCAAAGGCAACCGGGGTCAGGCTCAAGATAAGACCCCACCGCATGAATCTGGTCATATGATCTCGCAGTCTGAGGGTGACTCGGGAAGGCGGTTACTGCCCGCCGGCAGATCTTAGGGGCGGCGCCCGCCGCACTGCGGCCACCTCCGTTTCGGCCGTTACTGCTTCTTCCTGGCTGAGACTGACGGAGTTTCCCATCCAGACGGCCAGAATGGAGGTGGCGTAAATGGTCAGCAGATTTTCCAGGCGGCCGACGATATCAAAGGTCATGGTCAGCACCACCGGGGCCAAAACCGCAGGCACCAAAACTTCCTGAAGCACATCGGTAAAGATGGGCGCCATGACGGCGCCGTGGCCCTCGGCAGCCATACCGGTCAAAACCGTCGCCACGGAAGTAACCGAAATATTATCCATATTCAGCTTGATCCCATATAACTGAAACAAAAAAACCGTGGTGTAGGCAAACAGAAAGACCACGCCGTGCCGGTTGGCAATGATGCCGAAGGGCACCACCAGTTCAGTAATTTTTTTATCCACGGCCAGATTTTTCTGCAGGGTCTCCAGACAGACCGGGATGGTGATGAGGCTGTTGTTGGCCACAAAGCCCAAGAAGAGGGGTTCTTTCAAGGCCTGGAGGGGCAGGAAAAAACCGTTGCCCACCAGGCGCCACAATAGGCAATGATACAGGATCAGGAGCAAAATGGCGGCCAGACAAAAAACCACGATATATCTTAACAGCGCCTGGAGCACGATGGGATTGAGGTTGGCCATGAGCCCCGCCAGCAGACAAAACATACCGATGGGCAGCAGATAAATGATCCAGGTGAAAATCAACTCGAAGGCATCGTAGGCCACCCTGATCTGGTGGAGCAATTCTTCGGCCTTGGAGGATTGGATCAGGCCCAGGGCCAGGCCGAAGAGAATGCTGATAAAAACGATACTGATGACCCGCCCCTGACTGAAGGCCGCAAAAATGTTGTGCGGGATGATGCTGCCGATAAAAGATAACAGGCTCAGCGAAGAGGCCGGGTTGGCGGCGGATTGCTCCCCGGACAGGACCATCTGCCCCAGAGCGGCCAAATCCTGGCTGTCCAGTCCGACGCCCGGACGACCAAGCATCGCGGCCAGAATACCCCAAAAGCTGGGAACGAGCAGGCCCAGTCCATAGACGAGGATCATTTTTTTGAAACTGCCCCGGGTTTCTGGAGACCTGAGCATGTGTCCCAGGCCGGAGATGATGGCGGTGGTCATCATCGGCAAGATACACATAGCCAGCAGCGCTACATAGATGACGCCATAGGGGAACACCGCGGCGCCGACGGGTTTGAAAAAATAACCTACTAACATTCCCGCCACCACCCCAAGAATGATGATCTTGGGGTCGGTCAGGATCTTGGAGGAGACCATCTTGCGCATCATAGCCAGCTTGACAGCCAGGTGGAGTCAGAATTTCCGGCTTGCATTTCGGCAAAACCTTGGGGGCTGCTGGAGACGGGCCTGCTTTTGTCGGGATTCGCCAGGATAGCACAACCTCGCGGGAAAAATCAAATTTCCCCGGGTCGGGCATTTCTCCCCCCACAAAAAAAGGCGACCCAGAGGCTCGCCCTTGAATCTAATTCAGAAACCTCGGGAATTCCTCTGATTTCTCTTATTCCGGGTACAACAAAAACTCCCGCCGCGCCTCCATAAATTGCTC
Source organism: Deltaproteobacteria bacterium (assembly GCA_037381685.1). Taxonomy (GTDB): domain Bacteria; phylum Desulfobacterota; class Desulfobaccia; order Desulfobaccales; family 0-14-0-80-60-11; genus 0-14-0-80-60-11. Next base: position 6,825 of record JARRQO010000044.1, read on the forward strand.
CAGATCCGCCTGCCAGCCTGCCTCCAATTCCGCGGCCCGCATCCCCGCTTCCAACCCCCTGCGGATGGCGCCGTCCCCGGTGAGCAAATCAAAAGGCAGGCGCTCGGTTTCGTATTCGTAAGGCGGCTGGCGCCAGGCGAAGCGCTCGGGATAAAGCTGCCTGATCGCGGTCAAAAGCGCCAGGGTGGTGAAGTAGGGTTTGAAGGCGGCGCGGTCGGTGACGTGGAGCTGAAACCCCCGGCACAATTCCTTCGCCCATTTATGAAAGGTGGGCTCAAAACAAGCGGTCCGCAGAACCACCCCCGGCAGTTCGAGGCCCTGAAGTTTTTCCAGGATGCGGTTTGGTTCCAGAAAGGGGGCGCCGAAGAGCTCAAAGGGCCGGGTGGTGCCCCGGCCTTCCGAGAGATTGGTGCCCTCCAGCAGCACTTGGCCGGGATAGACTATCGCGGCGTCCAGGGTGGGCAGATTGGGAGAAGGCAGCACCCAGGGCAGCCTGGTGGCGTCGTAATAGTCCCCCCGGCGCCAGCCCCTGGCGGGGATCACTTCCAGGTCGCAGCCGATTTTCTGGGTGGCGTTATAATAGCGGGCCAGTTCCCCCAGGCTGAAGCCGTGGCGCATGGGCAGGGGATAGGGTCCCACCAGGGAGGCCCACCGGGGCCGCAGAATATTGCCCTCCACCTGGGTCCCGCCGATGGGATTGGGCCGGTCCAGCACCGCCACCTTCTTGCCCAGGGGCGCGGCGGTCGCCATCACCTGGGCCAGGGTGGCGGCAAAGGTGTACACCCGGGTGCCCACGTCCAGGAGGTCGACCAGAATGACCTCCACCCTTTCCAGGGCGTCGGTCGGCGGGGCCAGGCGGGGCCCGTAGAGGCTCACCACCGGCAGGTGGAGGACGGGGTCGGCAAAATCGGCGGAGGGGATCATGTTGTCCTGCTTGTCGCCCAGAAGGCCGTGCTGGGGGCTGAACAGGACTTGAAGTTGTCCGGGAAAACGGCGGGCCAGCAGTTCCCGGGCGCTGCTGAGGTTAGGGCCGACGCTGGCCGGATGGCTCAGGAGCCCCAGCCGGGCTCCTTTAACCCAGGCCGGCGGTTTTTTCAGAAAGGAGGTTAAACCCGCAACTGCCCGGCCCATCCCAGCCTCCCGCCCGAACATACCAGGAGGGCAAAAGAGTTTTGCGGCTCTCTTCTGCCCTCCTGGCTGGCGTACGGTAGATTAGAACTCCGCTTCGTCCCGTTTCACCACCGGACGAACCATCAGGACCACGTCGTGGGTCACCCCGTCTTTGCGCAGAAAATAATCATCCAGGATGGTTTTCTGCTCGAAACCCTTGGCTCTAAAGGCCTTGACCACTTTTTTGTGATCCGCCAAGACCTCGGCCTTCACCCACATGAGACTTTCCTGTAAGGCCAGGTTGAGGACCTCTTCCAGCATGATTGATCCTAAACCCAGGTTGCGAAAGGCGCGGCTCACAAAGATGCGAATCTCGCCGATATGTTTAGCGGAGTGCTTGCCCCGGTGCAGGGTGGCGTCCCCAATGATGTGATTGTTTTCCAGATCTACGGCCAACAGGGGTAACACTTTCCGGTAGTTGAGGTGGTCAACCCAAAAGTTGATGAGTTTCTCATCTTTGACGTCTTGCTTCAGGAACCGGGTATCCTCCTCGGGGGCCTCGAGAAACATCTGAACCAGGCCCTCGCGGTCTTGCTCGTTGAGAAAACGGAACATCACCCGTCGGCCGTTTTTCAGGGTGACAAACTTGCGGTAGGCGACATAATTGATCATTAACGGGCCTCTGGAAAAAATTGCAGAAAAATTTGAGGTCATGATACCCCCTGCAGGAGATTTGTCAAGGCGTAAGCCCAAACGGGCTCCATAGAGAACCCCTCCGGGGCAGACTCATCCGGAAAAGATTTCACCTTATGACTTTTTAATCGTTTCTCAAAAAAACTTAAGACGTTAGCGATTTTTGGCGGGGATAATTTTTCCTACCTATGAAAAACCGCGAAAAATCCAGAACGCGGGAGATTCCCCAAAAATTCCGAGTCCGGCGCCGAACTCAAAAATGTTCCCATACCCGCCTTTTCTATCTTGTATCTTGTTGAGATATATAAGTTTTTAATTAACTCACCCAAAGCCGCGCCATTGTTGCGTTATGTAACGAAATCCTAACTTTCCCCTAACCAAAGTACCTAAGGTAGATTTCCCTCTCATTCCTTTTGACCCGGATTTGGGCTGGGGTTAGTATACGCCTCACAGCGACGAGCCGAGGGGGAATATGGAAAACATCTGGCAAACCGCCAAAGATATCATCAAGGACGAGCTGCCCACCGCTACTTATGATCTCTGGATCGACCCTCTCAAGGCGGAATCCGGCCCACCAGGGAAGCTAATTCTATCTTGCCCCAACCCTTTTGCCCTGAGGTGGATCCAGGCCAATTATCTCCAACATATCCGCCAGACCCTGGAAAGAGCCTTGAACCAGCCTCTGCCGGTGCATTTGAAGTTGCTTACCGCGCCGACGCGTCCGCCGGTCCCGGCTCAGATAAAGCAGCCCACCCTCCCCTTGGTCCCGGAGAAACGTCGGAGCCGCGGGTTAAACCGGGCCTTTACCTTTGACCAGTTCGTAGTCGGGGCCTCTAACCGCCTGGCCTACCAGGCCTCCCGGGCCCTGGCCTGCAACGATACTTTTTATAACCGTATTCTGTTTCTCACCTCCGGACCGGGCCTGGGCAAGAGCCATCTGTCACAAGCGGTGGGCAATTTCATCTCCAAGTCCACCGTCAGCAAAAGGGTGCGCTATACCACCGCGGAAAATTTTGCCAACGAAATGGTCCATGCCCTCAAGAACGGCCGTATGTCCACATTCAAGGAGCGTTTTCGACAAGATTGCGACGTGTTGCTGCTGGAAGAAGTGCAGTTTTTGAGTGGCAAAGAGAAGATCCAGGCGGAGGTCTGCTACACCCTGGATACGCTCACCACCCAGAATAAGCGGGTGGTGTTCACCAGTTGCTATCTGCCGGCGGAAATCGGCCAAGTGTCCCTGGAGTTGCGCTCCCGGCTCACCGGGGGGCTGATTACGCCCATCGCGCCGCCGGACTTCCCCACCCGGGTCAATATTCTCGCCACCAAGGCCAAGAACCGGGGCGTGCAGGTTCCCGTGAGTATCCTGGAATGTCTGGCCGAACATGTTGATGATGACGTGCGGCGTCTGGAAAGTGCCCTGGACTGCCTGGTGGCCCGGGCGACCTTGCTGGAAGAGTCCCTCAGTCTCCGCCTGGCCCGGGAAGTGCTCCAGGACTTAAAAGCTGTGGAAACCCGGTTGACCACGCCGGATATCCAAAAGATCGTCGGCCGCTACTATGGGGTGAGCCTGCCGGACCTGCTGGGGCGGTCGCGCCAGAAGCGCCTGGTGCGGGCCCGGCAGATGGCCCTCCATTTTTGCCGCATCTATACGGAAAAGACCATGGTGGAACTGGGACGCCTATTCCAGCGTTCCCACGCCACGGTGGTGCACGCCCTGCAAACTCTGGAACGGGACCGCAAGACCCAACCCCGGGTGGCCCAGGAACTACAGCTTTTGGAGGAGAAAATGGCTCAGGCCAAGGTCAAATCGGGGCCGAGGAGAGCACCATGTCTTCGCACCGATGCTTGATGACCCGGCCTTCCACGATAAAAACGATGTCTTCGGCAATGTTGGTGGCAAGGTCGGCGATGCGTTCCAGATTGCGGACGATGATCATAAAGTGATGCAGCCGGGTCACCCAGCGGGACTCCTGGATCATGTAACCCAGGATTTTTTGGATATATTCATCGTCCAGGATGTCCACTTCCACGTCCCGCTGACAGACCTGGATGGCGAGCCGGGGGTTCTGGCTGACAAAGGCGTCAATGCTGGTGCGGACCATTCCCAGGGCGATGTCCGCCATGATCTAGGCGCAGATCGGTGGCCACGGGCTGGCGCAGGGCCAGCAATTTAAAAGCCTGTTCCTCGATGGCCAGCTCCATCCGGTTGAGGGTGATGTCATCGGTAATCACTTCCCGGGCCAGATCAGAATCCCGATTTGTGACTGACAACAGGCTCTTGGTCACCGCGGTTTCGGCCAACGCCGCCATCCGCAGGAGATCCTGCTTCAGGTTACCCAATTCCTGGTCGAACTGCCTCAGTATTTCCCCGGCCGTTGCCATTATCGCCACCTTCCTCTAATTACTCCTGGAAATCTTATTACAAATTTACTAAACGATAAAGATGTCCGCTAGTTTTCGGCGGGTATTTCTCTTTTTTTCAGGGTGATTTATGAAACTGGCCGTAGTCGGTCCGGGGGCCCTGGGGGGTCTTTTGGCCGCGCTCTTTTGGGAGGCGGGCGAGGAGGTCTGTCTGGTGGACTACCAGGCGGAGCGCGCCCGGCGCCTGCACCGTGGGGGCCTTCAGGTGCGCACCCTTAAAGGCGATGAGCGCCACCAGCAAGTACCCGTGGCCCTGGCGGCTGAGGCGGGGCCGTGCGATCTGACCATCTTGGCGGTCAAGGCTTACCAGACCAAGGCCGCCGCCCAGGCCCTGCCGGGGCTGATGTCCCAGAGGGGTGTGGCTCTCACGTTGCAAAACGGCCTGGGCAACCTGGAGGAAATGGCCCGGGTGGCGGGGCCGGAGCGCCTGTTGGCGGGGGTGGGGCTTCTGGGCGCCACCCGGGAGCGGGAAGACCGCATCATCCATGCCGGGCGGGGGGCAATTTTTATCGGGGCGCCGGTGGGCTCGCAAGTGTCTGCGGCGGAACTCCAGGCGGTGGTGGAGGTTTTCCGGCGCGCCGGTTTGGAATGCGAATCCCGGGAAGACATCCTGGCGGTCTTGTGGGAAAAACTGGTGATCAACGTAGGCATCAACCCCCTCACCGCCTTGCTGCGGGTGCCCAACGGGGCCCTGCTGGAATTGCCCCAAGCCTGGGAAGTGGCGGTGGCCGCGGCAACCGAAGCCCAGGCGGTGGCCGCGGCCGCGGGGCTCAATCTCAGGGGCGACCCGGCGGCGCGGCTGCGCCAGGTGTGCCGCGCCACAGCGGCCAACCGCTCTTCCATGCTCCAGGATATTCTGGCAGGGCGGCCCACGGAGATCGAGGCCTTGAACGCTCAGGTGTCCCGCCGGGGGCGGGCCCTGGGCCGGCCCACCCCGGTCAACGATCTGCTCACCCTTCTTATGCACGCCGCGCAGCAGTCCGGACCCTTGCGAGTCTTTTAGCGCCGAGTCTTTGCTTCTTTTGCCCCTCACTTTAACCCTAATCCCACTAGGGGAGAGGGACATAAGCTATTGTAATAATGGATTATTTTATCACACCCACCCTAACCCTCCCCCATCAAGGGGGAGGGAATGAGGACCTTCTCTTTTTTAAACATTTTTCTGAAACGCGACACTAGTTAGTTTTAGGGATGCTCAAATGAACCAGGCGCGGGATAGGCGTTGGGGGCCCGTCCTTGGTAACCTATGGGAGAATAGGAACCGGGACGACG
>JARRQO010000045.1:0-10288 GCA_037381685.1 Deltaproteobacteria bacterium
GTTTTGTAATACTATTAAACATAGGAGGCTAATTAAAACTGAATATAGGATTGAATATGGTGGAAATTATAGAAATGAAGAAGGGCTGGTTTTTATTGAATTTAATTTTAAGGGTGTGACATATCCAAAAACTTGGGCAAAAGATATAATTGATAAATATCGAGAAGAGATTTTCAACTTGGTGGTTGAAGTGGGATTAAAAGTTAATGATTATTTTAAAGGATAGTTAAAGGATAGGCGAAAAGTTGGAGATCATAGGGCGGCCCGTGGCCGCCGAATTGAGGGACGGCGTGCACGGCACGCCCTAAACAGGAAAAATAAAACTAAAAGGAACCATATATGAGTGATCAAGGCACGGCAGAACGGACCAAGGCCCTGGAACACGCCCTGGGGCAGATTGAAAAGCATTACGGCAAGGGCGCCATCATGCGCCTGGGCGCCGAAGACAAAATTGATGTGGCGGTGATCCCCACCGGCTGCCTCTCCCTGGACCTGGCCTTGGGCATCGGTGGCATCCCCCGGGGCCGGGTCGTGGAGATTTACGGCCCGGAAGCTTCGGGGAAGACCACCCTGGCCCTGCACGTCGTGGCCCAGGCCCAGCGCCATGGCGGGGTGGCGGCCTTCATCGACGCGGAGCACGCCCTGGACGTGACCTATGCCCGCAAACTGGGGGTCAAAACCGAAGACCTGCTCATTTCCCAGCCCGATTCCGGCGAACAGGCCATGGAAATCGCCGAAATCCTGGTGCGGTCTAACGCCATCGACATTGCGGTGGTGGATTCGGTGGCTGCCTTGGTGCCCCGCTCCGAAATCGAAGGCGACATGGGCGACGCCCAGATGGGCTCCCAGGCCCGGCTCATGTCCCAGGCCCTGCGCAAGCTCACCGCGGCCATCAGCAAATCCCTGACCACAGTGATTTTCATCAACCAGGTGCGCATGAAGATCGGCGTGATGTTCGGCAACCCGGAGACCACCACCGGCGGCAACGCCCTGAAGTTTTATGCCTCGCAGCGCTTGGATATCCGGCGCATCAGCGCCATCAAGAGCGGCGATGAAACCATCGGGGCCCATGCCCGGGTTAAGGTGGTGAAAAACAAGCTGGCCCCGCCCTTCAAAGAGGCCGAGTTCGACATCATCTTCGGCCAGGGGATCTCCCGGGAAGGCGACCTGCTTGATTTGGCCACCCAGCAAGGCCTCATCCAAAAAAGCGGCGCCTGGTACAGCTACAACTCCGACCGCATCGGCCAGGGTCGGGAAAATGCCAAGACTTACCTCAAGGAGCACCCCGAGCTGGCCAACGATTTGGAAAAACAAATCCGGGCGGCCTACGGCCTGGTGCCCCCAGAAACCCCCATTCCGCCCCAGGAGTAGGACATGACCAGCCGCGAGATCCGGGAAACCTTTTTGCGCTTCTTCGCCTCCCAGGGGCACACCCGGGTGTCCAGTTCGTCCCTGGTGCCCGCCGGAGACCCCACGCTGTTGTTCACCAATGCCGGCATGGTGCAGTTTAAAAAGGTTTTCCTGGGAGAAGACCCCCGGCCTTACACCCGGGCCGCCAGCTCCCAGAAGTGCGTCCGGGCCGGCGGCAAGCACAATGACCTGGAAAACGTGGGCTTCACCGCCCGGCATCACACCTTCTTTGAAATGCTGGGAAATTTTTCCTTCGGCGATTATTTCAAGGAAGGGGCCATCGAGATGGCCTGGGAGCTGCTGACCCAACACTATGACCTGCCCGCGGACAAGCTCTGGGCCACGGTGTACCATGAAGACGAGGAAGCGGCCCGCCTCTGGGAGAAGATCGCCGGGCTGCCGCCGGACCGCATCGTCGGCCTGGGGGAAAAAGACAATTTTTGGGCCATGGGCGACACCGGACCCTGCGGCCCGTGCTCCGAAATCCTCATCGACCAGGGCGAGGCCATGAGCTGCGGCCCGGAATGCGGCATCGGCAAGTGCGAGTGCGACCGCTATCTGGAGATCTGGAACCTGGTCTTTATGCAGTACAACCGCGACGCGGGCGGCGCCCTTCACCCCCTGCCCAAACCCAGCATCGACACCGGCATGGGGCTGGAGCGCCTCTGCGCCGTCATCCAGGGGGTCAAGAGCAATTTCGACTGCGACCTGCTGCGCCCGGTGATCGCCGGGATCGAAGCCCTGGCCGGCCAGTCCTACGGCGCCAGCGAACAGCAGAACGTGCCTTTCCGGGTCATTGCGGACCATGGCCGGGCCACCGCCTTTCTCGTGGCCGACGGGGTGCTGCCCTCCAACGAAGGCCGGGGCTACGTGCTGCGCCGCATCATGCGCCGGGCCATCCGGTTCGGCCGCCTCCTTAACCTCAAGACGCCGTTTCTGCACCAGGTCTGCGACCGGGTGGTGGAGCTCATGGGCGAAGTTTATCCCGAACTGCGCCAGATGCACCACATCATGACCCAGGTGGTGACCGGCGAAGAAGAGCGCTTCGCCGACACCCTGGACTACGGGCTCAAGCTCTTGAGCGAGGAGTTGGATTACCTCAAACAACACAGCCTGAAGATTCTGCCGGGAGAAGTCGCCTTCAAGCTCTATGACACCTACGGCTTTCCCCTGGACCTGGTCCAGGATACCTTGCGGGAAGAAGGCCTGGTACTGGATCTGGAGGGCTTCGAAGGGCACATGCAGGCCCAAAGGGAAGCCTCCCGGCGGTCCTGGAAAGGCGGCCCCGGCGAAGATATCCCCCCGGTTTACCAGGAACTGGCCCAGTGGCCCGCCACCCAGTTCTTGGGCTATGACGCCACAGAAGGCGACAGCACCATTTTGGCTCTGATTGTGGAGTCCGGCAGCAACTCCCAGGCCGAGGCCGGGGCCGGGGCCGAGGTGGAGGTGGTCACCCAAGCTTCCCCCTTCTATGGCGAGTCCGGCGGCCAGGTGGGGGACACCGGCATGATCTCCGGCGACGGCTGGCGCATCCGCATCACTGATACCCAAAAGCTGCCCAATGACCTCATTGTCCACCAGGGTAGGGTGGAAGAAGGCGTGGTGCGCGTCAACGATCCGGCGCATCTTAAAGTCGACGCCGACCGGCGCCGCCGCATCATGCGCCACCATACCGCCACCCATCTCCTCCAGGCGGTCCTGCGGCGCCACCTGGGGGATCACGTAAAGCAATCCGGCTCTCTGGTGGAACCCGAGCGTCTGCGCTTCGATTTCACCCATTTCAAGGTCATCACCCCCGAGGAGCTGGAGGCCATCGAACTGGACCTGAACCAGGAGATCGAGACCAACCTGCCGGTGCATACCGACCAGATGTCCATGAGCCAGGCCATGGAGTTGGGAGCCACGGCCCTGTTCGAGGAAAAGTACGGCGAAGACGTCCGGGTGGTGGCCATCCCCGAAATCAGCCAGGAGCTCTGTGGGGGCACCCACGTGGAGCGCACCGGCGACCTGGGCCTGTGTAAAATTACCGGCGAAACCTCCATCGCCGCGGGTATTCGCCGCATCGAAGCCGTGTGCGGCGTTGACGCGGTGAAGCGCATCCAGGATATTGAGCGGGATTTCAACAAAGCCGCAAGTTATTTTAGAGTCGGCCGGGGGAACTTATGGGCCAGCATTGAAAAGACCCTGAAACGCCAGAAGGAGCTGGAAAAGGAACTGGAGGCCTTAAAAGGCCGCCTGGCTGCGGCCCAGGCTGGGGATCTCCTGGACCAGGTGCGCCAGGTGGACGGCGTCCCGGTCCTGGCCCTCAAGGTGGACGCCGCGGACCCCAAGAGCCTGCGGGATTTCGCGGTAAAATTCCAGGACAAGCTCAAAAGCGGCATCGTGGTCCTGGGCAGCGACGCCGCGGATAAGGCCATGCTCATCGCCCTGGTCAGTAAAGACCTGACCAAGCGTTTCCCCGCCGGGGAAATCATTAAAGCCATTGCGCCGGTGGTGGGCGGCAAAGGCGGCGGCCGCCCCGACATGGCCCAGGCCGGCGGCCCCGACAAAGCCAAAATCCCCGCCGCCTTGGAACAGGCCTACGAAGTCATCGCCCAAAAGGTGAAGGGGTAAAAAGATCGCGTAAATTCGTTGCGTGATTGGAGATGATTATGGCTAACAAGTTTACAGCAGTGATTACCAAGGAAGAAAAATGGTATGTAGCTTATTGCTTGGAATTAGGGGTGGTAAGCCAGGGAAAAACCATCGAAGAGGCCAAGGCCAACGTCAGGGAGGCCGTTGAGCTTTACCTTGAAAGCTTTGGAGAAGAAGATTTTCCTAAGCCAACCGGAGAAATGATGCTTTACCCTTTTGAGGTGGCGGTGGGTAGCTAAAATCCCCCTCATTTTCGGCGAGGAATTGATCAAAGCACGTAAGAAAGGAAGCCTCTGACCTCATCTTGAGATTTTTGGAGATTATAATGGCCAAATTCAAAGAAAATTATGTCATAGACGAACAGGGTAACACTATTGGGGTAGTCCTGGATATTACCGATTACCGCAAGCTTTTGGAGGAATTGGAAGAACTGGAGTCCATCCGTGCTTATGATGCTGCCAAGGCCTCGGATGATGAAGCGATTCCATTTGAACAAGCGGTTGCTGAGATTGAGAAAAATCGTCAATGAGTTATGCAATCTTCATTAAACGGAGAGCCCAAAAAGAATTATCAAATTTACCGTCGGGAGTTTATGAACAGGCCAGAGAGGCGATTCGGGCTCTGGCCTATAATCCAAGACCGATTGGCTGTCAAAAACTGACCGCCCGCTCAGGTTGGCGAATTAGAATTGGTGAATTTCGGGTTATTTATGAAATTGATGATTAGAAAAAAAGCATATTAGTTCTCCACATCGGCCACCGACGTGATATTTACCGTTGACGAAACTAATGTGGTTTAGGCGAAGAGTCCGTAGTCCGTAGGGCAAGAAAGCGCCGCGCCTCCCGCCTTTGCCGCTGATCGGGCAAAATTAACCCGCAGAGGCCCCGTTTATGGATATGGCCAGCCCGATTCCGAAAAATTTCCGGGGCCGGTTTTATCATCTCGACTGCTCCCCCGGTGAACTGGCCCCCTATATCCTGACCTGCGGCGACCCGGACCGGGCCCAGAAGATCGCCCGGCGCCTTAACCGGGTGGAGATGCGCCGCAAAAACCGGGAATTCCTCACCTATACCGGCTCCTATAAAAACATTCCCGTTTCCATCATGGCCACCGGCATCGGCGCGCCGGCCACCGCCATCGCGGTAGTGGAGGCGGCCAACTGTGTCAACCCCGTCACCTTTATCCGCCTGGGCACCTGCGGCGCGCTGCAAGGGGGCATCAAGGTGGGAGACCTGGTCATTACCGAATCGTCCTGGGGTGAGGGGGCCACCGTCGAGAGCTATATCCCGGGAGGTATCGTCGGCCGTGCCGCCCCGGAAATCGTGGCGGCCTTAAGCGCGGCGGCCCAAGCTGTAAAAATGCCTTATCACGTGGGCCTTACCGTCACTACCGGGGATTTTTACGCCGGCCAGGGCCGGGCCGCGCCGGGCTTTCCCGCCCCGGACCCGGAGTACCTGCAAGCCCTGACGGAAACCGGCGTCCTGAATATGGAGATGGAAATGGCGGTTTATCTGGCCCTGGCCGCAGTCTCCACGTATCAAATCAGGGCCGGAGGCGCCTGTCTGGTTCTGAACAATCGGGAAAGTGGAGCGGGAATCACTTCGGATAAAGACAAGCGGCGCGGCGAAAACCGCCTCATCCAGGTAGGCTTGCGAGCCCTGGAAATTCTGGCCCAACAGGACCGACACCTGAAACCTGGTCCCTGACCCCTGATCCCTATGCTCAAACTAACCTGGCGCAACGCCATCCGGCACCCCCTTAGGGCCGCGCTCACCGTCTGCGGCATGGCCGTGGCCGTGCTGGCCTTTGCCCTGCTGCGCACCGTAGTGGCGGCCTGGTATTCCGGGGTGAACGCCGCCTCCCCGGCCCGCCTGGTGACCCGCAACGCCATCTCCCTGATTTTTCCTCTGCCCATCGCCTATCTCCCCAAGATCCAGGCCGTTCCCGGCATTGTGGGCGTAGCTTACGGCAGCTGGTTCGGCGGCGTTTACATCGATGAGCGCCACTTCTTCCCCCAGTTTGCCGTGGACGTCCGCCGCTACTTCCCCCTCTACCCCGAGTACGTCATTCCCGAAAACCAGAAGCTGGCCTTTTTCCAGGACCGCCGGGGCGCCTTGGTGGGCCGGGCTTTGGCGAAGCGCTACGGCTGGAAGCTGGGGGACCCCATCGTCCTCAAGGGCACCATTTATCCGGGCGAGTGGCCCTTCGTCATCCGGGCCATCTACACCGGCGCCGAGCCCACCACCGATGAGTCCCGCTTCTTCTTCCACTGGGATTACTTAAACGAAACCCTGAAGAAACAGGCCTCCTCCCGGACCGACAACGTGGGCTGGTATCTCCTCAAGGTAGCTCGCCCGGAGCTGGCGCCCCAGGTGGCGGCCCAGGTGGACGCCCTGTTTAAGAACAGCTTGGCCGAGACCCTGACGGAAACGGAAAAAGCCTTCCAGTTGGGCTTCGTGTCCATGACCGAAGCCATTCTCCTGGCCATCCAGGTGGTGTCCTGGGTGGTCATCGGGGTGATCCTGGTGGTGCTGGCCAACACCATGGCCATGAGCGCCCGGGAGCGCCAGGGGGAATACGCCGTCCTTAAAACCATGGGCTTCAAGGCCCGGCACCTGGCCGGCCTCATCTTCGGGGAATCCCTGATGTTGGCCCTGGCCGGGGGCCTGGTGGGAGAGGCCCTGACCTTCCCCGCGGTGCATTTCTTCAAAACTCAGTTGGGCCAGTATTTTCGCGTCTTTCCTCTCACCAATGCTACTCTGGCTCTGGGCTTGGCGGTGGCCCTGGTGGTGGGCCTGTTGGCCGCGCTGCTGCCCTCGATCCGGGCCAACCGGGTGAGCATCGCCGCGGCCTTGCGCCAGGTGGGCTAAATGCCGGGAACCCGTTTCTCCGGTCAAATCTTCCTCTTGGGCGTATGCCGCAAATTTGCCAACTGAGTAACGGGGCCTTGGGCTCGAAAAAATTATTTGAATATCTTTGGGAATAAATGATAATTTAAACTTGTTTGGCGAAGAACCATAGTTTCGGCAAGTTAATCCTCTGACACTCGGTCACGGCAATTAACCGGTCAATAAAAGGTGATTTTCATTTCCACCTGCAGCTGTCCAGGCCCGAGCCAGGCAGCCGCGCCAGACCAAAAGGAAGACATGGTCATGAGAGACGAGGTGCTGAAAGAAGCAGAGCGGTTGCGGCCCCTGTTTGACTGGGCCGCGCAACGATGGGGGTTTGCCCCGGCCTTGCTGGCCGCCATAGCCGTGCGCGAGTCTGACTGTGGTCTGAGCCTGGACCCAAACGGCCTGGGGGACAAGGGCCACGGCCACGGCATCATGCAGGTGGATGACCGCTCCTTCGCCGGTTTATTCGAGCCGGGCAATCCCCGCTTTTGGACCGACCCCATGTGGAGCATTTCCACCGGGGCGGCCATCCTGGATTCCAAATGGCAGTACCTGGCGAGGCATACGCCGCTGGCCGGCCGGGAGTTGACCTGGGCCGCGGTGGCCGCCTACAACTGCGGCGAGGGCAACGTCCGCAAGGTCGCGGACCAATTGGCCCAGCACCACCTGGAGGACGACGCCTTCTGGCAAATTGCCGATACCTACACCGCCAACCACGACTATGCCCGGCAGGTATTTCAGTACGCCAACGAGTTTGTCAAGCTGGGCTGGAGTGAGGGCGCTCCCGCCGAGCCCGCCGAGCCCGCCGCGCCAACCCCGGGGCCGGAGGTGCAGCCGGCCGCTCCTGAGCAACCCGCGGTTAAGCCAACCCCGGCGGCCCCCGCCGTTGAGACCCAACTCCAGACCTATGCGGTGCAGCCCGGCGACACCTTGTCCAAGATCTGCCGAAAAATCTACGGCGATGCCGGTCTCTTTAAGCAGTTGGCTTTTTACAACGGCATCTGCGATCCCGATGTCATCCAGGTGGGGCAGATCTTGGAAATCCCCTCCAAAAGCGAACTAAGCGGGGAAATCGCCCAGCCCGTCACCGTGGTGGTGCCGCCCTCCCATGGCTTAACCCCGCCCCGCGGCCTGGAAGGGATTTTCAGCACCTTCGGAAATATCCGCGACTATATTGATGAAGACGGCCACCTTGATCCGGCCTGGGAAACTGACGCCTTGGGCCGCGCCGTGCTGCCTTTCTCCATTCCCCTCTCCTGGGAGCTGCACAGCTCGGTCAAAAGGATGCAGTGCCATAAAAAGCTGGTGGAGGTCTTTCCCGAGGTCTTCGCCGCCCTCGAAAAAGCCGGCCTGAAAGACCGCATTCAGAATTATGGCGGCTGTTATAACTTCCGCGCCAAGCGCCGCGGCGGCAAACTGTCCACCCATAGCTGGGGTATTGCCATTGATCTGAACCCCTTGAGCAATCATATGGGCCAACCGGGGGATATGAACCCCGACGTGGTGGCCGTTTTCCGGGAATTCGGCTTCAAATGGGGCGGGGATTGGCCCGGCCGCAGTCACGACCCCATGCATTTTCAATTCTGCACCGGTTATTAACCCCGCCGCCTTCCTGCCCTCCCCCCCTGGCGGGTAGAGGGTTGCCCCGGCTATATCGCGTTTGCCAAAAGTTTCTTCCTCTTATCCCCTCTCCCCCCTGAGGGGGAGAGGGTGAGGGTGAGGGGGGGTAGCAAAAAACTTTTGGCAAAAAGTATAATATTCACCCAAACCCCTGACCCCTGATGTTCAAGCTCACCTGGCGCAATGCTCTCCGGCATCCCTTGCGGGCCGCGCTCACCGTCTGCGGCCTGGCCGTGGCGGTGCTGGCCTTCTGCCTGCTGCGCACCGTGGTCGCCGCCTGGTACGCCGGCGTGGACCTGTCCTCGCCGCTGCGCCTGGTGACCCGCAACGCCGTGTCCCTCATGTTCCCCCTGCCCCTGTCCTATCTGCCCAAAATCCAGGCCGTGCCCGGCATCAAACGGGTGGCCTACGCCTACTGGTTCGAAGGCATCTATATCGACAAGAAAAACTTCTTCCCCCAGTTCGCCGCCTCTTTGCCCGCCTACCTGGACGCCTACCCCGAGTTCATCATTCCCGAGGACCAGAAACAGGCCCTGATCGCCGACCGCCGCGGCGCCGCGGCTGGGCGCCGGCTCGCGGCCCGCTACGGCTGGCGCCTGGGCGACACCATTGTGCTCAAGGGCACCTATTTTCCGGGGGAATACCGCCTGGTGCTCCGGGCCATTTATACAGGGCAGTTCCCCAACACCGACGAGACCCAGTTCTTTTTTCACTGGGATTACTTGAACGAGACCCTGAAAAAAATCGCCCCGGAGATGGCCGATAAGGTGGGCTGGTATCTGGTCCAGATCGACCGGCCGGAGTTGGCCGCGCCGGTTTCGGCTACCATCGATGCGGCCTTCAAAAACTCCCTGGCCGAAACCTTGACCGAGACCGAGGCCGCCTTCAATCTGAGTTTCGTCGAAATGACCTCCGCCATCCTCCTGGCCATCCAGGTGGTCTCCTGGCTGGTCATCGGGGTGATCTTGGGAGTCCTGGCCAACACCATGGCCATGAACGCCCGGGAGCGCCTGCCCGAATACGCCGCGCTCAAGACCATGGGCTTCAAGGCCCGCCACCTGGCGGGCCTGATCTTGGGCGAATCCCTCCTCCTTTCCCTGGTGGGGGGTACTTTGGGCTTGGCCGCCAGCTTCCCCGCCATGCGCCTGTTCCCCACCGAGGTGGCCCAATACTTCCCGGGCCTGGCCGTCTCCCGGGAAACCGCCCTCCTCGGCTTGGCCGTCTCTTTAGCCGTGGGCCTGATCGCTGGCCTCCTCCCCGCCTACCAGGCCACCCGGGTCCAAATCGCCACGGCCCTGCGCAAGGTGGGGTCGGCCTTTTTATTAATTATTTAATTTTTTTATCTTTAATTTCCCTTCCACACAGCGGAGAATTAGCCACTCTTAGGGCAGTTCTTAACCTGGCTTTTCTTCAAAAAATTAGAATTTACTTCTTTTATATATATTTATATATTGCATATTGACATATATTATGATATACATTCTCAGGAGGTTGGGTGAATGGGAAAAAAGCAGACTCAATTTAGATTTGAGGAAGACTTTATCGGCGACCTTTCGCGAGTGGCTGAAGAAGATGGCGTCACAATGACAGAGTTAGTTCGAAATGCGTTGCGATTATATATTGCTCTTCATGAACGTATGAAGGGTAAAAATTTAAGACTGTTTTTGGAGTCAGAAGAGGGAGAGAAACAGAGATGTGAGGTGATCTTGCCGTGGTTGCCATAGAATTTC
>JARRQO010000046.1:0-2678 GCA_037381685.1 Deltaproteobacteria bacterium
CCCGTTTATCCCTTCGCGGCCCTGGTCGGGCAAGAGCGGCTCAAGCAGGCCCTGATTCTCAATGCCGTCAATCCCCTCATCGGCGGGGTGTTGATCCGGGGCGAGAAGGGCACGGCCAAGTCCACCGCGGCCCGGGGGCTGGCGGAGCTGCTGCCCCCCATGGCCACGGTGGCGGGCTGCCCCTTCCATTGCCACCCGGAGCTGCCGGAACTCATGTGCGACGCCTGCCGCCAGCGCCATGGGCAAGGCGAAATCCTGCCCCGTCGCGACCGGCCTATGTCCGTGGTGGATTTGCCCTTGGGCACTACCGAAGACCGGCTGCTGGGCACCATCGACCTGGAAAAGGCCATCAAAAGCGGCGAAAAACATTTCGAGCCGGGGCTGTTGGCTGCGGCCAACCGGGGGATTTTATATGTCGACGAAGTGAATCTGCTCGATGATCACCTGGTGGACGTGCTGCTTGACGCCGCGGCCATGGGGGTCAACGTGGTGGAGCGGGAAGGGATTTCCTTTATCCATCCGGCCCGCTTCATCCTGGTGGGCACCATGAACCCTGAAGAAGGTGAGCTCCGGCCCCAGTTGCTGGATCGCTTCGGGTTATGCGTCGAAGTGACGGGCCTTAATAATCTGAACGCCCGTATGGCCGTAGTGGCGCGGCGCCTGGCCTTCGAAGCCGACCCGGACGCCTTTGCCGCGGGTTGGCAGGAGCAGCAGGATGAGATTCGCCGGGCCATTCTGGCGGCCCGGGAGCGCCTGCCCCAGGTGAGTTTTTCCCCTGAACTGCTGCGCCTCATTACCGCCATCTGCGTGGACCAGGGGGTCGACGGCCACCGGGCCGATATTTTCATGCTTAAAGTGGCCCAAACGCTGGCGGCCTATCACGGCCGGGAAGAAGTGACCCCACAAGACGTGCGGGAGGCCGCGGCCCTGGTGCTGCCCCACCGGCTGCGCCGGAAGCCTTTTAGCGAATCCGCCATGGACGAAAACCGCCTGGAGGAAACCTTTCGCAAACATGCAGAAGAACTGGCCGAGCGATCCGTGCCGCCCTCGCCCCCGCCTCAGCCCGGCGGCAATGCCCATGATGAAGATGAAGTCACCGTAATCGCCGAGGTCGCGGTGGCGCCGGGGTCCACTTTCCCGGTGCAACCCCTGGATCTCCCCCCCGACCGCCAAGTTAAGAAGGCCCCAGGGACCCGCACCCGGACCGTAAGCGATGATGCCACCGGGCGCTATGTTCGCCCTACCCTTTCCAAATCCGGTCCCCCGGACCTGGCCCTGGACGCGACCTTGCGAGCCGCGGCCCCCTACCAGGCGGTGCGGGAGCGGGGCAACCTGGCCCTGGCTATCCAGGACCCTGATTTGCGCTACAAGGTGCGGGAAAAACGCATCGGCCGCCACATCCTGTTCGTGGTGGACGCGTCCGGCTCTATGGGCGCAGATGAGCGCATGGCCGAAACCAAGGCTGCGATCCTGTCCCTGTTGATTGACGCCTACCAGAAGCGGGAGCGGGTTGGGCTCATCGTGTTCCGGGGCGCCGGGGCGAAGGTAGCCCTGCCCTTTACTCACAGCGTGGAAATGGCCCAGCGCTATCTGGCGCACCTGCCCACCGGCGGCAAGACCCCCCTGCCCCACGCCCTGTATCTGGCCAAGGAGTTGCTCCATCAGGAAAAAACCCGCCATCCCCGGGACGCCTTTTTGGTGGTGCTTATTACCGACGGCCGGGCCAACCTTAGCCTGCAAGCCGGACGCAGCCCTATGGAGGAGGTCAAGGAATTGGCCGGCCAGATCGGGGCCCTTAATGTCAACGCCCTGGTGCTGGACACGGAGCGCTTCGCCCCCTGCTTGGATCTGGGCTGTCTGCCGGAGTTGAGCCGCATCCTGAAAGGCCAGTACCACTCGGTGGAAAGCCTCCGAGCCCCGGAAGTGGTGGCCCATATCGCCTCTTTATTATGCCGCGCCGCAACCTCTTAATGCTGTTGCCAGGGGGAGACTTCGATGGTTAACGATAATTCTGAGTCTGATAATCTTCAAAGTGTTCTGACAGAAGAGTTCTTTTACTTTTTTCTAAGGCTGCGCAAGGTCCGGGTCTGCAAGGTGGTGGAGGCCATACAGGCCCGCTTCCCCGAAGAGACCCCGGAACAACTGGCCCGCCGGCTCATTGCCACGCAAACCCAGCTCTCCTTTTTGGGCGGCGCCATCTTGAATCTGCCCATGTTGATCCCCGGCCTGGGACTGACTCTGAAATTTCTTGGCATGGTCAGCGGCAGTGCCTGCCTCACCCGGATGCATCTTTATCTAATTCTGGAGATTGCCCTGCTTTATGGCAAAGATATCGATGACCGTGCCAGAGTCCCGGAGATGGTAGCCGTAGTGGCGGCCACCGGCCTGGCCGCGGGCACCCCCGTCTTGATGAATGCCCTGGATTTGAACCCGATGTGGTCCATCCCCGCGGCGGGCCTGACGGCCTCAGCCGTGTCCCAAATCATCGGTGAGACAGCCATTCGCCTCTACCGCGGTGAGGCCCTGGAAACCTCTAGAGCATCCGTAGCTCTGTCCGCCAAGTCCATAGGGTGAATCAACCATTCGCTGGGCGAGTTCGGATAAGGTGCGATCCTGGAAATGATCGGCTCTCAATCTATATCAGCCTTTGATTTTGCGCCCGGCGCGCCATTTGGGGT
>JARRQO010000046.1:2685-21933 GCA_037381685.1 Deltaproteobacteria bacterium
GTTCAGCCTGAGACCGTGGAAAGTTAACGGGACGGCGGCCAACGGGCCGTCCGAAAGAGGGTTTTGGATCATCCTCCGGACTGAACATCGAGCAACCTGTTTTGGCCCTGAGCAGAAAGTCAGACCTGATCCAATTTAAACAAGGCTGGCTGGGCGCTGATGGCCGGAAGCGGACATAGATGCCCGCTCCATTGCCAAAACAGTGAGGCGGCCACGAAGTGTCGGGCAAGGGTCCGACATCCACCATCTTAGGTGATGGAGGCAAAGTTCGTGGCCCTGGGAAGCCGGGGAGACCGCTGAATGCCTTCCTGCCTCAGGAGGCAGATGGTCCCCCGGCTTTCTCTGTTCAGGCCCCTCCCCTCTTTATCTTCTGCTTTTCCAGCAAAAGTTTGATAAAATGCCAGATGATGGATCGGCGTAACTTTATCAAGCAGTTTGGGCTGGGGCTGGCCGCAAGCTGGGCCTGGGGGCGGCTTTTCTGGCCGTGGCGGGCCGGAGCTACCGGCCCGGACCTCCGCCTGGCCCTGCTGGCCGATGCCCATTTGAAAGACGGGGATGCCAATCTGCCTGAAGCCCAGGCTCTGGCGCGGGCGGTGGCCGAGATCAACGCCTGCCTGCCCCCGCCGGATTTGGTGCTTTTTGCCGGCGATCTGGCCCACCAGGGCCGCGCCGAGGCCCTGGACCTGGGCCGGGAAATCCTGGCGGACCTGGCCGCGCCGCTATGGGCGGTGCGGGGCGAAGGCGATCCGGGCACAGGCGGCGACGCGGCCTGGATCCGTCGTTTCGACTCCCCTAAATTTTCCCGGCCATATCAAGGCGCTCACTTCCTGGGTCTTGACACCGGCCTATGCCGCACTCCCCGGGGGCCGGCTTTTGAGATCGGCGAAGCTCAACTCCGGTGGCTGGCCCGGGAACTGACCGGACTGGACCCGGCCACCCCCCTGGTCATCGTCTCGCACGCCCCCCTGGCGCAACTCTTTCTCCCCTGGCAGCAGTGGACCACGGACGCGTTTCGGCTGGTACCGCTTTTGTCCCGGTTCCGCCAGGTTCTCTGCCTGCACGGTCACACCCATATGGCGGGGGTGAGTAAAGCGGTTGCCAGTGGTCAAGGGTCGAGGGTCAGTACAGGGCATGATTTTTCTCCCGAAAACCGAAGACCGCAAACCGGAACCACCCTCCATTTATCGCTGCCCGCCACCGCCTGGCCGCTTCCTGCGGCCTTGCAAGGGACCCCGGCCGTCACGCGTCCGGGAACAGGCCCGCGCGGCTGCGGCTGGTCCCTGGTGACCTTGAACCCCGCCGGCGCCGATTTCCAACCCCGTCTTTGGCAGGCTTGAGCGCAGATCTGGCTAGCCGGCATGGGTCAGTTCATCTCCTGGCCCCTGGTCACCGGCCCCGGACCGCTGCGCTCCCACCACCTCTTCCACTTTCTCTTCCAGTCGGGCAATGAGGGGCGGCAGAGTCGCCAGGTCAATGGCTGAAATGGCCACACCGTGATGAACGCGGCATTGCAGGGCCGCCAATTTGGGGTCCACCAGGTCGGTTTTGTTGAACACCAAAAGCACCGGTTTGTCCTGGAGGCGCAAAGACGCCAGGAGGTCATCCACCGCGGCCATCTGTTCGATGAACCGGGGATTGCTCAGATCCACCACGTGAATGAGCAGGTCCGCTTCCTCCAGTTCCTCCAGGGTGGCTTTGAAGGCTTCCAAGAGATTTTTGGGCAGGTTCTTAATAAATCCCACCGTATCGGTGATGATCACCTCCCGTTCCCGGGGGAACCGCAGGCGGCGGCTGGTGGGGTCCAAGGTGGCAAAGAGGCGGTCTTCGGACAGGACTGCGGCGTGGGTCAAGGCGTTGAACAGGGTGGATTTTCCGGCGTTGGTGTAGCCGATGATGGAGAGAATGGGCAGGTTGAGACGCCGCCGGGGTTGGCGCCGCTCCCGGCGTTCGCGGCCCACCCGGGAAAGGTCTTGCTGGAGCCGGTGGAGGCGGCCCCGGAGGCGCCGGCGATCCATCTCCAGCTTGGATTCACCGGGACCCCGGCCGCCGATGCCGCCCATGAGGCGGGAGAGGGCGTCGCCTTTCCCCACCAGCCGGGGGAGGAGGTATTTCACCTGGGCCATCTCCACCTGGAGCTTGCCTTCCCGGCTGCGGGCCCGCTGGGCAAACAGGTCCAGGATAAGCTGGGTGCGGTCAATGACCTTGAGTTCGGTGAAATCGGTGATGGAACGCACCTGGGAAGGGCTCAGTTCCGCGTCGAATACCAACATGTCCGCCCCCACCTGGAGGGCCTGGATGACCAGTTCCGAAAGTTTGCCTTTGCCCATCAGGAAGCGGGGGTCGAAGCGGGGACGGCGCTGAATGAGGGTGGCGGCAACCGTGAGGCCCGCGGACCGGGCCAGTTCTGCCAGCTCCGCCAGGGAATCTTCGGCGTTCAGGCGATTGGCGCCGGTAACGCCGATAAGAATCGCCTTCTCCTGGCTCGATTCTCCCGCAGCCGGGGCCGTCCGGGCCAGTTCCGCTTCCAGGGAGGCCACCAGGACTTCGAAATCCTGGTGCAGGGCTCCCACCTGGCGGGCCTTGATGATGGCCCAATTTGAGCCATTTTCCGGTTGGGGCAACAGGTGGGCGATCTCGACGGCGCCGGGCTGGCCGTCGCTGACGTTGAGCGCGGCCACCAGATCCAGGCGCAGGAGGGCCAGGTCCATGAGATCATCGTGGCTTAAGGCGCTGGCATCCAGGTGGGTGTGGATCAGGCGCAGGCCTTTGAGGCGGCCCTTCACACCCCGTTCCCGGGGCAGGGTGGGGAGCAGCAGGCCCTTGGCGTCGCCCACGATGACGTAGGCCACCGCGCCCTGGCGGTTCACCAGGACACCGACCTGGCGGCGGATATCTGCGGAAATTCCCGCCAACTGCCGGGCCAACTCGGGGCTGAGTAGTTGCGCGGGCGGCACTTTGCGGCGGTACAGGCGCTCCAGCGCCCGGTATTGATAGGTCTTTAAGCCGGTGAGATTGCCTAAGGGACGGTGGATAGAAGCTACCTCGCGCTAACTGGGCTGAGCCGACGGCGGCGCGCCTGGAAAATCAATATTTGTTTCATCTAGAACAACTTTGCTGTGAATTATCAAGCTATTATCATTATTATAGCAGCTTCTCCCCCAAGAACGAAGAGATATTTGTCAGGGCCCGGAGTTCCGCTCCATGAGGGCCTGGTCTGTATAAACCCGTGAGGATAAGTGTGTTCCAAAGGAGCCTTTACGTTACCCCCGCCGGGGTTTTGGCCAAAAAATAATCTCTCGAGACCATTTCCTCCTTTCTCCCAGCTTCCCTCGCCGCCTGTTTGCTTTAAAAAACGCTTCGAAAGCGGCCCTCTCACATCCCGCATGAATAATGCGGACTAGCCGGGTTCCAGGTATTTTTCTCCCTGCCGGGATGCGACCGCCACCGGAGAAAAGAATTCTTAAATTGACAACTTACTTCCTTTTTGCTACATGAAATCAAAAGGATAAAGGAGGTGAGTCTGATGGCTGCTGAGCATTCTCCTAAAGATAAAAGCATTAGCCTGGTGTTTCAAGGCCGTACAAGGGAAACTGCCATAGCCACCAAGGAGAAACCCTGCTTTTGTGCCTGCCATGACAGCTATGAAATGGGCAGCAAGAAGGCAGACCTCAAGTAATTAAGTTTGGCGGGGGAATTATCCATGGATTGGATGTATGCGTCAAAGAGCACCACGGCTAAATGACGCCAGGGTTCAAGGGCAAAATGGAACTGTGGCGTTTGGCACCTGCGCAAGTGGTTAATGTGCAGGAGACGGAGGCATGACGGAAGGGATTCCATTTATCGCGCGGTTCCGAACGCCACAGGCCTATTATGCCTATGATGTAAACACCAATGAAGTTGTCCGTATAAGCCGGTGTATATCCGAGGTCCTGGGGGATTGGGGAAAGATTCCTCACCAAGATCTCGTTGACAAGTATTCGCTTTTACACGGGCGAGCCGCGGTATTGGCCGCGGTCTCAGAGATAAACGCGGCCCGCCAGGAAGCAGGATTATTCTCCTCGAGCAAGCCCGAGAAACTGCAGTTCCCTCATTCCCTTACGGAATTAAAAGCCGCCCTCAGCAGTCGTCTGGAGCATTTGATCCTGAACATCACGGAGCGGTGCAATCTGAGCTGCCGCTACTGCCTGTTTTCCGGCCATTATCCTTATCAGCGCCGCCACTCACCCCGGGACCTGGAGCCGGCGGTGGCGCTCAAGGCAGTGGACTTCTTCATGCCCCGGACCGCCGAGACCAACCTGCCCATATTGGGATTCTTCGGTGGTGAGCCGCTGCTGCGCCTCGACCTGATACGCGCCGTATTAGAACATGTCAGAAAGCACTACCCGGATCGCCGCATCAGCGTCAGTTTTTCCACCAATGGCCTACTGCTGCGGGGCGAAATCCTGAAGTACCTGGTGGAACAAGACGTCCTGGTGCGGGTGAGTTTAGACGGGCCCCGGCAAATTCACGACCGAATGCGCGTCTTCGCTGATGGCCGCGGTTCCTTCGATATCGTCGTTCGTAACTTGAAAGAAGCCAAGCGCCGGTATCCGGAATATTTTCAAAAAAATATCTCTATGGGGGTTACCATCCATACTCCTAAGGAAATCGAGGAGATATATAATCTGTTCCAAAATGGCAAGAGTTTTCTGCGCAACTGCCGGGTATCCCTCAGCTATGTAGATCCACATGACACAACCTTGTTTGATAAGGGAGTGTTGGCACCACAAGACTGGCAAGATGATAAATTTTGTGAGGGGCGTTATTTAGCGGCGGTTTCGAAAGGAGAATTACCCGACCAGTTCCTCAAGGACTTGTTTGATTTTACGATGCTCAAGATCCACCGGCGGCCGATGACGCCCTTGGGCCTGACGCATTATCCCAATGGCATATGTTTTCCGGGGGTCCGTCGCCTGTATTGTACCGTGGATGGAGATTTCTCCGTATGCGAGCGGGTTAACCCAGGGCTGCACCTCGGCCACATAGACCAGGGCATTGATGCGGATCGGGCCTGGGAGGTGGCGCAACAGTATGCGGAAATCAGTTCCGCCGATTGCCGGGACTGTTGGGCCGTTCGTCTTTGTTCTTTGTGTTTTTGCCATCTCCAGCGTGATCAATTCGATCTGGAGCGTAAGCGTTCCTTCTGTCCTGGGACCCGGGCCGCCATCTTGGACGCCTTATCCATGTACTGTAGCGCCCGGGAGGTAAATGACCACGCCTTTGATTACCTGGATGAAATAGAGGTGTCCTGAACCAACTCCTCAGAAAAGCTCTGAAAACCGGGGTTGGGGGCCTGCAACCGCTGGTCCCTGCCTTCTCCCAGGCAGCAATAAGTCTTTAGATATGAGGCACGATTGAACTGGGCCATCGAAACATTTTCCCTCAGCAAATATTTTCCCTCCGCCAACGGCTGCTTCGGACTATTCCCCTTGTCTTATCATTCCCAGGCTGCGGTGGATCAGGTCACCTTTGCAGTCAAACCTGCAGAAATATTCGGGCTGCTGGGAGCTAACGGCGCGGGCAAAACCACCCTCATCAAGATGCTGGCCACCCTGATCATCCCCTCTTCGGGAAGCGCCAGGATCAACGGTAGCCCTCTCTTTGAGGCCGAAAAGGTTCGAGGGGCCATTACCCTGGTGGGGAGCGACGAACGAAGTTTTTACTGGCGCCTCACTGGCCGGCAAAACCTCGAATTCTTTGCAGCCCTTTATCATCTGCCTCCGCCTCACCTTCATTCCAGGATTAAGGAAGTCCTCCATTTGACGGGTCTTGAAGAGGCGGCGGAAGTCCCGGTGAAGGCCTTTTCCGCAGGTATGAAGCAGCGCCTGGCCATCGCCCGGGCCCTTCTCGCCAAGACCCCCATCCTCTTACTGGATGAACCCACCAAGGGCTTGGATCCTGCCGCCACCCGGCGGCTCCATAACCTCATCCGCGAGGAGCTCGCCGGGCGCCAGGGGATTACGGTAGTGCTTGCTACCAACCAGCTCTGGGAAGCGGAAGCCTTATGTCACCGAGTGGCAGTGATGCGCCAGGGACACCTGCAAGGGTGCGGTGCACTTTCCGAACTACGGCATGATCTGGGCCTTAGCAAAAGCTGGCGCCTGGTCACGCGTAACCTCACGCCGAGCCTGAGTGGACTTTTGGAGGAATCTTTCCCACGTCTTGGCATCACTGCCCAGGACGGCGGGGATTTCCTCATTGAATGGGGAGCCGATAATGACCCGGGGGCTGAAGAAGTGATCCGGGTCATTCTTCAAGGAGGGGGCAAAATCCTCGGCTTCTCCGAAATTGAAGCCTCCCCGGAGGTCATCTTCGACACCTTGGTTAACCAGCCAGATCCGGGGATAATCATTGGTCAAAAGCCCGGGCAAGCCCAGGAGAGGGAAAAAACCGCGGTCCTAAAAGAGGCCCCGGGAGCCGATGTCACCTCCACGACTGAACGGCAAAAGGTTGTAAATGTTCTCACCGCCTGGCTTAGGATGGCGTCCAGCTTTGTTAAACGTGACTTCCTCGAGGAGTGGAGTTATCGTTTTGCCTTCTCTCTCCGGCTCCTTAGCATCTTTTTCTCGGTGACCATGTTCTATTTCCTGTCTAAACTTTTCGGCCAGACCGTTAATCCTTATCTGTCGCCTTATGGCGTGGATTATTTCACCTTTGTCCTGCTGGGCATCGGCTTTTCCCAGTATTTCGACGTCGGCCTCTCCGCTTTCTCCCATAGCCTGAGAGAAGCCCAGACCACCGGCACCCTGGAAGCCATGCTCGCCACCCCCACCAATATCTCTCTCATCATTATTTGCTCGTCCCTGTGGAGCTTACTCTTTGCTTCCTTACAGGTGGCATTCTATCTGGGAATGGGCCAGGTTCTCTTTAAAGCCCATTTAGGGGATTTCAGCCTGACCGTCCTGTTGGTCATCATCATTCTCACCATCATCTGCTTCAGCAGCTTGGGCATAATCGCCGCAGGTTTTATTATGGTGTACAAACGGGGAGACCCGATAATCTGGCTATTCAGTACCACTTCCGCCCTGCTAAGCGGCGTTTACTATCCTGTGGCCATCTTACCAGGGTGGCTCAAGCCCTTGGCTTATTGGTTGCCCAACACCTATGTCTTGGAGGCGGTGCGCAAGGCTTTCATCCAGGGATGCTCTCTATCGGCGATACGCCAGGAACTGATCGTCCTCTCTCTCTTTTGCCTGATACTTATGCCTTTGAGCCTCATGTTCTTTCGTCTGGCGGTGCACCGGGCCAAGGTGGCTGGGAGCCTGACGCATTACTAACCGACCCCAATTATTCACTAGAAATCTTTATTAAAAGAAATGGCCTCAACGTTTACACAATGACCAAGTAACCATTATCTCCTCAGCAGATATGACTCTTATAAGTTCCGGTAAAATCCACGGGGGCAGGTCAATATTTAAGGCTTAAAATATCTAGCAGGCCATATCCTGAATAATAAGCGAAAAAGCATAGGACAACAACGATTACCACGAACACCACTAATCCCCAACGGATAAAGAAATCAGGCCGCTCTTTAAAGATTATATCCAATTGAACTCTTGCTTTATCATGCTTATTCATATTTAACTGCCTAATCAACTTGATTTTTTATAAGATTATAATATACTCCTTTTTGATTTGTCAGTTCATTATGGGGCCCGGTTTCAACAACAGTTCCTTTCTCTAAGACAATAATCTGGTCGGCATTTTTCACCGTACTCAACCTGTGTGCCACAATGACTACAGTTTTATTCCTGAAAATAAAATTCAATTTCTTCATTATGGCATATTCATTACTCGCGTCCAGGGCATTGGTTGCTTCGTCGAAAAAAACATATTCCGGATTTTTGTATACCGCTCTGGCTATCAAGATTCGCTGTTTTTGACCTTGGCTTAAACCCTGTCCGTCCGCCCCAATCAAGGTCTTATAGCCTAAGGCCAGAGAGTCGATAAACTTATCAATGTTAGCCATTGCGGCTGCTTGTTTCAATCTGCCTTCATCAATATCTCCGTCACTAAGAGCAATGTTATCCGCGATCGTGTCCGAAAAGATATAGCCATCCTGCATGACAAAGGCGCATTTTTTTCGCCACGCCGCGATTGATATCTGTTGCATGGGACGATCGCCGAAGGTTATATCGCCGCTCCCAGGCTGATAAACTCCCAGTAATAATTTGAGCAGCGTTGTCTTGCCGCTCCCGCTGGCGCCTACGATTGCCGTGGTTTTTTTATTCGGCAGGACCAAGGATACATTTCTTAATACTTGTGGGGAATACGGGCCATCGTATTGAAAAGATAAATTGGAAATTATAATATCCGCGGCCGGGGGAATCTCGCCAGTCTTCATATCCTGGGCGTCTTCCTCGTCCCGCATCGAATGAATTTCTTCGATCCGCTCGAAGCTGATTTTGGCATCCTGGGCGGCGGCGGAAAAATACACTAACTGTTCCACCGGACCATTTAATTGTCCAATAATAAACTGGATAGCCAGCATCATTCCCAAAGTAAGTTCGCCATGGATAACGGCGAGCGCCGCAATAACCGTAATAAGAACATTTTGAGATTCCTGGATAACCCATAATTAACTGAATAATGATATTATAACTTTTGGCAGTTTGCCTGAATCGCACAAAATCTAGCTCTCTTCGTTTATTCAGGAATAACTGAATCCATAGCAGATAAAGGATCGTTCCTGCGGCAAAGATAAGAAATACTTGTAAACTATAGATGATCAGCACTATCCCAAAAACTATAATGTTTACGACTGTAAACGAATTACTCAAGACCGAGTTAGTAAAGAATGTTTCGATACGTTGGTGATCGGTGACCCGCTGCAAAGTATCTCCAAATTTTTTTACATCAAAATAGCGCAGGGGGAGTTTAGTTAGTTTCATCAGAAAATCGAATACTAAAGTAATATTAATTGGAGTACTAATATAAAATAAGATCCAGCCCCTGATGAAATTGACCAAAACCCGGCTGGCTATTAATCCCATTTGCCCCAGGAGGATCAGATACAAAAAGCCGATATTCTTGTACCTGATGCCCTTGTCGACAATCATCTGGGTTAAAAAGGGCAATATCAACTGGATGACGCTTCCCAGCAGCATGGCGATCAACAGTTGCCCCAGGAGGTGTCGATAGGATTTCCAATACGAGGCTAGAGACAAGAAACCTTGGCCGGACCTGGCGACTTCTTGCCGGAGATAAAAGTCTGCGCCGGGTTCCAGCAACAGAATATATCCCTCATCATCGGCGGCCGCCCAGTGCGAGAGAAACAGGTCCTTACTATATTTGGTCCTGCCGTAGGCCGGGTCAGCCACATAAATACGGTTGTCATGAACCCGGTAGACCACGACAAAATGGTCATTGTCCCAATGGGCAATACAGGGTAATCGGGCCTCGCTGACCAGGTATTCCAGCGAAACCAGAACGCACTTCGCCGTCATGCCGATTGATTCTGCGGCATCGCGCAGACCGAGCAAGGAAGCCCCCTCTCTCGTCACATAGCTCTTGTCTCTTAAAGATTGCAGGGAATATGTCTTGCCGTAATATTTCGCTACCATGCGCAAACAGGCGGGACCGCAATCCATGGCATCGTATTGCTTATAAACCGGGAAGGAACTTCTAAAATTCATTTATATCAATGATCCCGATATACTTGCTTATATCGTTGCGATAATCAAATATCTTCTGTAAAAGAGCCGGATGTTCCAAAGCAAGATGTACGAAGCAGGAAAAATCGTAGAAGAGACGCTGGCGGAAATAATCGCATTCCCTCTTGGTGGGATTGATGAAACCATTCCTGGCCATTCTCGTGGCCGCACACACGCTACAGAAATTTACTATCCAGCAATTCTTACACTCGTTGTTGTTGATTGCCGTATTATATCGTTGATTCAGATCGATGAGTGTTTCAAAGTCCAGGCCAAACTCGCAATCACCGATGGGCATGCTGTCATCCACCTTATGGCAGATGAGAAACTCGCCGCTGGCCGCCAGCATGAGATTATCGAATCCCATGGGACAGGTAAGCATAATCTGTAATGAATTTTTCCCGGCGGGATGATCATAATTGAGCTTGGCAAAAGGAAGCAGATGAGCAAAATACTCTATTTTTATGTCTTGATTCTTTGATTCCGCCGCCGCCTTCTCTTGGAAATCCGCCCACCGTTTCTCTCGGGAATCGTTGAAATCAGCCAAGGCGAGTTCCACGTTGGGAACGAAAGACCCCACGTATTCAGCCGGAAAATGCTCACAGCCCAATGCCCCGATATTACGGGTAAAGTCTACACACTGACCACGATTATGCTTGGACGTATAGACTCCCAATATGGTGACCCGTTCCTTAAAATAGGCCTCGCTGAAGTTTCGTATTTTCAGTAAATTGCCATAGGCCACCTCAAAGGTGCCGGCACCATCTTTAAAAACCCGGCACTTATCATGTTCTTCAGCCGGCCCGTCGAGGCTCGCAAATAAGTGTACCCGGTTTTCCGTCAGGAATCCCAGTATCTGGTTGGTCATGATGGACAGATTGGTATTGCTGCTAAACTTAAGATCGCCTGGGCTTATGGAGTATTCATGCCAAGGCAGGCTTTTGAAATAGGCGGCACTTTTTTTAATCAGCTCGAAGTTCAGGAATGGCTCACCGCCATAGAATGATAAGCTTGGTGGCAGAATTTCCAGGAGTAACTTCTTTTTGTCCTTGGAAAGTTTATTAAAGAATCCGGTATATTTTTTAAAATAATAATTAATACCCTGGCGGGCATTTTCTGCGCTTAAGTGATTCTTTGAATGTCCCTTATAACCTTTGGCTATTGTCCTCTTGCAATACGTGCATCTATAATTGCAGTCTTCAGTGACTTCCAGGCAAAATTTTCTTAATAAAATATTTTCATCATAATATTTTAACTGTTCCTCTATTTCATCTCTGTTCAAGGGGGATATTTGGTCAACCGGCCCTTTGATAAACACCCCGTTATTTTTTAATTCCTCATATTTTGTCAAAAGTTGCTTAACATATTCCCCGCTAAGCCGTCTAGAATGTATATTAATTACTTCAGTTTCAGGTTTACCGCTCAAAAAATCTATCAATACATCTATTTCTTCCTTGGATATTATAAAGACAAGATGAGGTTTTGCATCATAAAGAAGAATTTCATTCCCGAATTTAAAAAGTTTGATTAATGGATAGTCTCTTTCAAAAAAAGATATGACGTTATTTTTGATAACGTCACCCTCATTTGAAACACCCATTGCCAGATAACTTCCTTATGAACAGCAATGCCTACAAAACAAAACCATTATATGACCCTATCCCCGCACTCCCGTGCGGGGATAGGGCTGCAAGCAAAGACTTAATGCGCGGCAATGTATTACGAGGTGAAAGTGCTCAGAGTCGTTGCCGCTTTTTCATTCTGAGTCTGGCACGAGCAGTGGCAAGTCTTACCGCCTTTGATCGACTTGGCGTTTTCTACACTTATCTCCGTTACCCGCTTCAAGCCTGTTTTGGTTTCCCCCTCCTTTTTAGCCACTCTTTTCACCTCCTTCCTGTTAAATGATCGCCTCACCCGGGTAATACTCCCCTAAGCTCGAGACATCTTTAAGGTCCAATTCAGGTAAGCTTTCCCCGGATCGGTTCCCTGGCAGAGCCGCATATCTGCTCACTCTATAATCGACGCAGAGCCGTTTGTCAACTTGAGCCGATGCCCCATAAAAACGATGCTGGGAAAGTAAATATGGCGCCTTACCTGGTTTTCAGGGACTTCAAAAAGATATTGACAAGAGTAATCCGCTGCTCGATAATTCACGCAAGTCGGTTAAATTTAACCCCATATGGAGGCCATATGAAAACAGCCAGGGATATGGCAAGGCGTAAGCGGTCTTCAGCTTCGGCGGAAACCCTCGTCGAGATGATGGGACCCTACGATCACCAGGAGCAACGTCGCTGGGTGGGACGGAATCCGGCGCTGACGGCCTGGGCCATGAAGAGCGATACCACCTTCGACGGCGAAAGTAAAGATCCTGACTAACCTCACACCGGTGCGGAGTTTAAATGCCCCCGGGGTTCACAAGCTCTGGGGGCATTGATTTTTATGGGGTTACTTTTTCATTCCTGAGGGCTGGAATTTCTTGGATGGCTGGTATCCTAAAATGAAACCCGGAGTCCTCCTGCTGATTTCTAATTCTTATGATGCCACCGCCGATCTCCTGGTGTCTCGGCTGGGGAAAGACAAAGTCTTCCGCTTCAACTTCGACCTCTGGCATGATTACCATTTCGAGATCTCCCCAAAAGGTTTTTTCCTCTCCGATCCCAGCGGCCGTGAAATCGTTAATGACCGGGTCATAAAAGCCTTATGGCGCAAGCCCGTGAGTCGCGTGGCCTACCGTCCTGCCTCCCGTACCTACGAAGACCGTTACTATGACGGGGAGATGCTCTACGCCATGCGCGACCTGGTTAATCTTCTCTGGCTGGATGGCAGGATTGTCCTGGTGGAACCCTTTGCCGAATTGCACGCCGGCAAATTCGTCCAATTGCGGCTGGCTGCAGCCCATTTACAGGTGCCAGATTTCCAGTTTCGTTTAGGCGTCAATTCTATTTTCCGGGAAAACCAGGAGACCGTGGTCAAGAGCCTGACCATGGAACCGGTGGGCAATGCCGCAGACCGGGAGCTGGTTTTTACCACCAAAGTCGAGGATCACTCCCTGTCCCCTGATTGTCCCTGGATGGTCCAGCAATATATCCGGGCTCACAAGGATATTACCATTGCCTTCGTCTATGACCAACTATTCGCCTTTGAGCTTGATCGTGGCGTATTTGTCGAACAGATCACGGACTGGCGCGAGTTGCCCCCTGATTGGGAGCAAGGCGATTGGCGGCCGCATAAGTTGCCTGAAGACGTTGCCTCCAGAGTATTCGGATTTATGCAGGATATGGGCCTTCATTTTGGCCGGCTCGATTTTTTATGGGGGGATGACGGCTATTTCTTTCTGGAAGTAAACAGCAATGGGGAATGGGGCTGGCTTGACCCTGAAGGTCGTTACGGCCTGCTCTCGAAGGTTGTGGCAGAGGTCTCTCCGGATACCCCCGTGCATGCGCTACCATTCTTGCGCTTTGCCATAAGGTAGCAGGGTTTCTAAACATTTTGCAGGCTTAAGAAGATAAGTTATTTATCGGAAGAATAATCAGCACCAAATCCCTGGGTGTTTTGGAAGATTGCCAGATTGAGGCACGCCAGTAATTCTCCCTCCAGTCAAGAACACCAGCGGCACTTCTCAGGTGAAGATTGGCACATTCTGAAGGAGGCCCTGCCCCTTTTGCGGGCAGATCCGGAAACCGGCCGACGCCTACTCGTTTTGGTACTCCTGCTGTTGGCGGCAGCAGCCCTTAATGCCGCCGTCCCGGTGATTTACAAGTTTCTCATCGATCACTTCGTCTCGTCCCCTGCCACAATTCCCGTCCTGTTAGTGGGAGCCTATATCAGTGCGCAAGCCCTGGCCAAAGTCTGCACTGAATTACGTTGGCGGTTTTATGGCCGCATCGAGCAGAGAATGCAACGGCGGCTGGCATTGGGGCTCTTCGATCATGTGCACGGGCTGTCATTGCGTTTTCACCTGGAGCGGCGCACCGGCGCCCTGCAACAAATTGTCGGAAACGGCTTGCTCGGTTATTGCCTCGTCCTACAAAATGCTCTCTATGTGGTGATTCCCCTGATCTTCGAGTTGCTGCTTTTCGGAGGGGTTATCACCGTACTGGGTAAGCCAGGGTTTCTGGCCATCCTCATGGTCACCGCCGTCCTCTATATCACCGCCACCATTAAAGGCATCGAGAAACAGCGTGTATTGCAGCGGCAAGCCGCCTCTGCCCAGATTGATGCTGCTGCAGTGGCCACTGATAGCTATCTCAACTACGAGACTATTAAATATTTCCACAGCGAAAACCTGGTGCGCCAGCATCTGGATCAATTCCTGGAACGCAGCGAGCATGGCTGGACCAGGTATTACGACCGCCGCACTTTTATGGGGCTAACGCAGACGCTCTGCCTGACACTTGGTTTATCATTCACCATAGTTCTTGCGGTGCTCGACCTGTCTCACGGTTCCATAACGGTGGGCGGTTTCGTCCTGTTCATTTCCTATTTCCTGCAACTCATGCGTCCCCTGGAGGGCTTTGGGTTTGCTTATCGCGAAATCAAGACTGGCATTACCTATGTGAGGCAGGTAATGGACCTGCTGCATGAACGTCCGGAAGTCCAGAACCTGCCTGGCTCTAAACCGTTGCCCCCGGGGAGGGGTGAGGTCCGGTTTGACCGGGTCAATTTTGCCTACGATCCGGATCGACCCCTGCTCCAGGAGGTGAGTTTTCGTATTCCTCCCGGCCGCACCTTGGCGATCGTGGGTCCCAGTGGGGCGGGCAAGTCAACCCTGGCCCGGCTGCTTTTCCGTTTCTATGATGTTACCGGAGGTCATATCGTCATAGACAGTTATCCCCTGAAGGAATTAACCTTCGAAAGTGTGCGGGGGGCCATCGCCGTGGTGCCCCAGGATACGGTTTTGTTCAATGATACGCTGGCCTTCAACATCGGCATTGCCCGGCCGCACTGCAGTCCCGCAGAAATCCGGGAGGCTGCCCGGCTCGCCGGGATTGCTGACTTCATTGAATCACTCCCCCAGAGGTACGACAGCCTGGTGGGTGAACGCGGTCTCAAGCTTTCCGGGGGTGAGAGGCAACGCATTGCCATTGCCCGCGCAGTGCTCAAACAGCCGCGCATTTTTATATTCGACGAAGCGACCTCATCGCTTGACAGCGAGACGGAACGTCTTATCCAGCAGAATATCGAGCAACTTACGCACGGGGTTACCACCTTGCTTATCAGCCATCGTCTATCCACTGTGGTGCATGCTGATGAGATTCTGGTATTGTCTGAAGGCCGGGTAGTCGAACGTGGACGCCATGATGAACTGCTGGCCCACGCCGGCATTTATGCAGGGATGTGGAAACACCAGCAGCAGATAAGGGAGAATAACGCTCCAGATAAGGGTGCGGATGAACCTTAATTTCTCGAATCCTTCTTCCTGAAATCATCTCAATAGGAGGCGCTAGGGGGCGGACTTATCAGAGCCCTATCTGAGGGCGCACACGCAGGTGCGCCCCTACAGAGGAGGGAGGCAGTATTGGGTGCAGTTTTTCACCGGCCAGAGGCCTGGGCCACTGGTTTTTAGGTTTTTAGAGGTGGGGGTTGTGCCACTGGCTTTGGAGAAACAGCCAAAAGCATAAAAATTTAGCGATGCGGCTTGAGGTGGGGTCAGCAGAGCTGCGGGTTGCAGCCTACAGCTGCACTGGCGAGACGCCTGTGCCACCAAAGTCCAAGGAACTTTCAGACAGATGGTGGGCAATTGCCCACCCGACATTTGTGTCACAGGCCAAAAGGCCGTACCGCGGGGCCACTGGGGCGACTCAGACTCCATAAATTTTGTGACAGGATGGGGCAAGCTGTTAAGGTCAATCAAAAGGAATTTATTGAGAAGGGCAAGCTGTACGGCGGGTGAGGGTTGGGGGTGTTCAAACCAAGGTATAATGGCCTTCTAGCCAAATTTGTGCTATCATGCCTTGCCTGAGAGGGGTCGGCTGGCGGAAGGGCGCCATGGGGGGATTCACCTCCAAGCAAAGAGGTCCCCAAGACCATTTGTCGATCTGCGGTGGCCAAGATGGCGGCATAGCCTTGGCTAAAAGAATTAGTGGCCGCCCTTACCTGCCCGGGGCTCCGGATCAGGGTGGACAAATACATTACAATTAGCCACTTCCAAGACCTCCGGGAAATTAAGATGCCGGCACGACCCCGGTTTTCCGTTGCCGATGCAGTCAGGCTCCGGTGTCGGCGAACCAAGGGGGCAGAAGCAGGGTGAAAAAACTACTTAGCTCGACGGCCCCCCGGGAGAATTGGTCCTGGTCCAGAGCGTGGACGCGTTTTTCTTCATTCGGCCATTTCAGGCGTCGTTTTGAAGGCCATTGTAACTTCCTGATATTCTTAAATGGCCTATGAAATCGTCGAGACATTTATACTGGCATTTCTGGTCCGACGAGAGGGGCCTGACCAGCCTACTTATCGTTACCCTGATATCCCTGTTCCTCACCTGTGGGCTAGGGGATTTTCCCATAGCGGACGTAATAACCGATATCTTATTTTCGCTCATCATTGTCACCGGGGTCTCGGCCACCTTCAGACAGCACTGGGTGTTTGTCTTTGCCATCGCCCTGGCAGTGATAGCCTTGACCCTTACCTGGATGCAGCATATACAGGCGTACGAGAGTCTGACGCTCCTGGTCAACATTTTCAGGTTAATTTTTCTATTTCTCCTGTTGGGGGTTTTAATCGTCCAAGTTTTTCAGGCGGGACCGGTGACGGCCCATCGGATTCGGGGCGCCATCGTGATCTACCTGCTTTTGGGAGTGATGTGGTGCTTTTTCTACCATATTGCCTTTCTGATCGTTCCCCAGTCATTGCATTTCCCTCAGGGTGTGGCCATCAGTGATCCGCACGCCCTGGACCGGATCCTGACGTACTTTAGTTTTACCACCCTGACTACCACCGGATTCGGCGATATTATCCCGACCGCCCCCTTGACCCGCACTCTGGCCATATTCGAGGCTCTGGGGGGCCAACTCTACCTAGTCATCACGCTGGCCCGGCTGGTGTCCCTGGCCATGGTGTCAACCAACCCCCACCCGCACTCGAAAAAGTAAATTGGCCAAAATTATGCAGCGGTTAATCTGGCAAAATGTCTTGTCTTGAGGGCAGCATCACCCGCCTCGGCCCCAGTCAATTTCTCTCTCCCTTGACAGGCAATCTCGCGGATGTCAAGGTAAAATAAAACGAACCAAAGATTGAAAAACCTTGGGGTTGAGGGCCGATTTCCTGTTTATTCAGAGTTGGTCGGGGCCCGATGGGCATCAGATTCTGCTATGATAGAAGGTTTACATGGAAATGAATTGCGCCAAATGCAAAATAAAAGACAAAATCTGCCGCCAGCCGGAGGGGCACGGACCCGAATTTTGTCCGAGCCAAACCAAGCGGGACATCATCGAAAAATCTCTGGAAGAGTATGACCGGCCGCTCCTGCATGAGTTTGCCCGGCAGGCTTCCATCCAGGAGGGTGAATGCTACGCCAACCGCAACCTCAAGCCCTATGTGATGCAGCCGGTTAAGACCCGGGTGGCGGAGACCATCGAATTTGCCAAAAAAATGGGATACCAAAGATTGGGGCTGGCTTTTTGCACTGGGGTGACCCAGGAGGCGGGAGTGTTAACCGAGGTGCTGGAAAAGCATGGGTTCGAAGTCATAGGAGTCTCCTGCAAAGTTGGCGGAGTGCCCAAAGAGCGGATCGGTCTTAAGGAGGAAGAGAAGATCCATATCGGCGATTATGAATCAATGTGTAACCCGATTGGCCAAGCCATGATCCTGAACGAGGCCAGGACCGATTTCAACATTATGTTCTGCCTCTGCGTCGGCCATGACTCCATGTTCCTGAAGTATATCAAAGGTCCTACCACGGTGCTGGCAGCTAAAGACCGAGTCACCGGCCACAACCCGATGGCGGCCCTCTACACGGCCCACTCCTATTACCAGAAGCTCAAAAAAGTGGAATAGGAAAGCCAGGAGTAAATGGGGTTTCGACTTGCAACAAAAATGCGTCATACTTTGAATTTATCTATTTAATCTAATATAATGAATGCACCAGTGCCATTATTCAAAATAAGAACATATTTAGTGGTTATCGTAAGCCTGGTTGCCCTGGTATTTCTACCATGCAACGGGCAAGCTGAATCGCGCTTTCTGCGAATCAGGGTCATCTTTGACAACGTCCGTTATGCAGATCAACTTGAAACAGCCTGGGGATTCTCTTGTATCATCGAAGGAATGCCGCAAGTAATTCTTTTTGATACAGGCTCAGATGGCCATATCCTGCTTGCCAACATGACCAAAATGGGAATTGATCCAAGAAAGGTTGATGCGGTATATCTTTCTCACATCCATGGTGACCATATTGGTGGTCTCAGCGTTTTTCTGCAACAGAATCCCAGGGTCACGGTCTACCTGCCGGCCTCATTTCCGGCAACGTTCAAAAAGTCAATTACCGCCACCGGAGCAGAAGTTAGGGCTCTGAGTCAGCCGGAAAAACTTCTTAGTAAAGTCTACACCACCGGCGAATTGGGCTTCTGGATCAAAGAGCAAAGTTTGGTAATCGATACACCCAAGGGTCTGGTAATTGTTACCGGCTGCGCCCATCCCGGGTTGGTCCAGATAGTGAGCCAAACCAAGAATTGGCTGCAGAAAGAGGTTTATTTACTGATGGGGGGGTTTCACTTGGGAGGGCAACCTTTAGGGGAACTGCAACGGGTGGCGGGAGAACTGAAAAAATTGGGCGTGAAAAAGGTGGCTCCCAGTCACTGCACCGGGGACGCGGCCAGAAAATTGTTTCGAGACCTGTGGGGTCAGAATTTCGTAGAGAGCGGAGTCGGGGCCATTATTGAACTGCAGCCCTGAACTGCAACTCCGACAATAAAAATCTTAAGAAATATTAAAGATAAAATAAACAGCCCCAAAAAGCGGGGTGTTTTTTTGCCCAGGCTAAAAAGCCTGGGCCACCGAGTTTTTTGTAGTACGACGAATTATTCGGGCTAAAAGGTGCGGGTACAGGAAAGGGGGACAGCCGGGGGCGGCTGTCCGTTTTGGGATAGTTGTTGAAATTTGAAGTGGATGCGGCGAATGGTGGCCTTATCTAATGCCTTCAAGGCCTTGGCGGCCTGCTTGTCAATCCGGAGGGTATAACTCATAGGCCGAGGTCTTTTTCCAATTCCTCCAGGGTTACATACTCTTCTCGGGCGACGGCTTCTTTACCCTCGCGAATTGCAGCCCGATCTTCTTCACTGAGGGGCTCGTCATCGTGTTCGGTCTGGCGCTCGTAGAGCAGTTCCACCATGTCGTAGAGCAAATCGGCGTCAGGCCCCTGGGCCACCTTGTGGATTTTTTTCAGGAATTCCTGGCTGAGTTCTTTTTCCATGGCATCTTCACCCGATTCCAAAATAATCAAAACCTTATGCTTGTCAACCTGATGGTCAAATTCCCGGCAACCCCATAATCCGCTTTTTTCTTGCCCTGCCCGGCCCTTTTGGATACATTTAATGAGTCGGGACGTGGCTCAGCCTGGTAG